>NZ_JBQENK010000010.1:184243-290917 GCF_052044735.1 Pseudomonas sp. 22526 | reverse complement strand
GGAATTTAATCTTGACGATGACCTACTCTCACATGGGGAAACCCCACACTACCATCGGCGATGCATCGTTTCACTTCTGAGTTCGGGATGGGATCAGGTGGTTCCAATGCTCTATGGTCGTCAAGAAATTCGGTGTGCCGACTCGTCTTTCGACGCTTCGGCAAATTGGGTATGTAATAGCTTTGTGGTGTTTTGTGAGCGGTGCAAACTTTCGGTTCATTTCGTCTTCACACACCGCAACTCGCTCTTAAGCAAATTGCTTGGGTGTTATATGGTCAAGCCTCACGGGCAATTAGTATTGGTTAGCTCAACGCCTCACAGCGCTTACACACCCAACCTATCAACGTCGTAGTCTTCGACGGCCCTTTAGGGAACTCAAGGTTCCAGTGAGATCTCATCTTGAGGCAAGTTTCCCGCTTAGATGCTTTCAGCGGTTATCTTTTCCGAACATAGCTACCCGGCAATGCCACTGGCGTGACAACCGGAACACCAGAGGTTCGTCCACTCCGGTCCTCTCGTACTAGGAGCAGCCCCTCTCAAATCTCAAACGTCCACGGCAGATAGGGACCGAACTGTCTCACGACGTTCTAAACCCAGCTCGCGTACCACTTTAAATGGCGAACAGCCATACCCTTGGGACCGGCTTCAGCCCCAGGATGTGATGAGCCGACATCGAGGTGCCAAACACCGCCGTCGATATGAACTCTTGGGCGGTATCAGCCTGTTATCCCCGGAGTACCTTTTATCCGTTGAGCGATGGCCCTTCCATACAGAACCACCGGATCACTAAGACCTACTTTCGTACCTGCTCGACGTGTCTGTCTCGCAGTCAAGCGCGCTTTTGCCTTTATACTCTACGACCGATTTCCGACCGGTCTGAGCGCACCTTCGTACTCCTCCGTTACTCTTTAGGAGGAGACCGCCCCAGTCAAACTACCCACCATACACTGTCCTCGATCCGGATAACGGACCTGAGTTAGAACCTCAAAGTTGCCAGGGTGGTATTTCAAGGATGGCTCCACGCGAACTGGCGTCCACGCTTCAAAGCCTCCCACCTATCCTACACAAGCAAATTCAAAGTCCAGTGCAAAGCTATAGTAAAGGTTCACGGGGTCTTTCCGTCTAGCCGCGGATACACTGCATCTTCACAGCGATTTCAATTTCACTGAGTCTCGGGTGGAGACAGCGCCGCCATCGTTACGCCATTCGTGCAGGTCGGAACTTACCCGACAAGGAATTTCGCTACCTTAGGACCGTTATAGTTACGGCCGCCGTTTACCGGGGCTTCGATCAAGAGCTTCGCGTTAGCTAACCCCATCAATTAACCTTCCGGCACCGGGCAGGCGTCACACCCTATACGTCCACTTTCGTGTTTGCAGAGTGCTGTGTTTTTAATAAACAGTCGCAGCGGCCTGGTATCTTCGACCGGCATGGGCTTACGGAGCAAGTCCTTCACCCTCACCGGCGCACCTTCTCCCGAAGTTACGGTGCCATTTTGCCTAGTTCCTTCACCCGAGTTCTCTCAAGCGCCTTGGTATTCTCTACCCAACCACCTGTGTCGGTTTGGGGTACGGTTCCTAGTTATCTGAAGCTTAGAAGCTTTTCTTGGAAGCATGGCATCAACCACTTCGTCACCTAAAAGGTAACTCGTCATCAGCTCTCGGCCTTAGAATCCCGGATTTACCTAAGATTCCAGCCTACCACCTTAAACTTGGACAACCAACGCCAAGCTGGCCTAGCCTTCTCCGTCCCTCCATCGCAATAACTAGAAGTACAGGAATATTAACCTGTTTTCCATCGACTACGCTTTTCAGCCTCGCCTTAGGGACCGACTAACCCTGCGTCGATTAACGTTGCGCAGGAAACCTTGGTCTTTCGGCGTGGGTGTTTTTCACACCCATTGTCGTTACTCATGTCAGCATTCGCACTTCTGATACCTCCAGCAAGCTTCTCAACTCACCTTCACAGGCTTACAGAACGCTCCTCTACCGCATCACTTACGTGATACCCGTAGCTTCGGTGTATGGTTTGAGCCCCGTTACATCTTCCGCGCAGGCCGACTCGACTAGTGAGCTATTACGCTTTCTTTAAAGGGTGGCTGCTTCTAAGCCAACCTCCTAGCTGTCTAAGCCTTCCCACATCGTTTCCCACTTAACCATAACTTTGGGACCTTAGCTGACGGTCTGGGTTGTTTCCCTTTTCACGACGGACGTTAGCACCCGCCGTGTGTCTCCCATGCTCGGCACTTGTAGGTATTCGGAGTTTGCATCGGTTTGGTAAGTCGGGATGACCCCCTAGCCGAAACAGTGCTCTACCCCCTACAGTGATACATGAGGCGCTACCTAAATAGCTTTCGAGGAGAACCAGCTATCTCCGAGCTTGATTAGCCTTTCACTCCGATCCACAGGTCATCCGCTAACTTTTCAACGGTAGTCGGTTCGGTCCTCCAGTCAGTGTTACCTAACCTTCAACCTGCCCATGGATAGATCGCCCGGTTTCGGGTCTATACCCAGCGACTAAACGCCCTATTAAGACTCGCTTTCGCTACGCCTCCCCTATTCGGTTAAGCTCGCCACTGAATATAAGTCGCTGACCCATTATACAAAAGGTACGCAGTCACAGAACAAAGTCTGCTCCCACTGCTTGTACGCATACGGTTTCAGGATCTATTTCACTCCCCTCTCCGGGGTTCTTTTCGCCTTTCCCTCACGGTACTAGTTCACTATCGGTCAGTCAGTAGTATTTAGCCTTGGAGGATGGTCCCCCCATATTCAGACAAAGTTTCTCGTGCTCCGTCCTACTCGATTTCATGACTAAGAGATTTTCGCGTACAGGGCTATCACCCACTATGGCCGCACTTTCCAGAGCGTTCCGCTAATCTCAAAGCCACTTAAGGGCTAGTCCCCGTTCGCTCGCCACTACTAAGGGAATCTCGGTTGATTTCTTTTCCTCAGGGTACTTAGATGTTTCAGTTCCCCTGGTTCGCCTCTTGCACCTATGTATTCAGTACAAGATAACCATCTTATGATGGCTGGGTTCCCCCATTCAGACATCTCCGGATCAAAGTCTGTTTGCCGACTCCCCGAAGCTTTTCGCAGGCTACCACGTCTTTCATCGCCTCTGACTGCCAAGGCATCCACCGTATGCGCTTCTTCACTTGACCATATAACCCCAAGCAATCTGGTTATACTATGAAGACGACATTCGCCGAAAATTCGCAATGCTCATGAGAGCAACTCACAAATTTTACCTTAGCCTGAATAAACACCAGTGAAAGTGCCATTCAGTCTATCTTTCTATCACATACCCAAATTTTTAAAGAACGATTCTGATAAAGATCAGAAATCAACATTCATCGCCGTTCTGGCGGAATGCTCATTTCTAAGCTTTAAACGATGGAGACCAATCTGTAATGGTGGAGCCAAGCGGGATCGAACCGCTGACCTCCTGCGTGCAAGGCAGGCGCTCTCCCAGCTGAGCTATGGCCCCGTATCGCTACAGGGTGCACCAGTAATTGGTGGGTCTGGGCAGATTCGAACTGCCGACCTCACCCTTATCAGGGGTGCGCTCTAACCAACTGAGCTACAGACCCAATCGTCTTCTTCAATGAATCAAGCAATTCGTGTGGGAGCTTATGAAGCAGCTGATGTCGTCGATTAAGGAGGTGATCCAGCCGCAGGTTCCCCTACGGCTACCTTGTTACGACTTCACCCCAGTCATGAATCACACCGTGGTAACCGTCCTCCCGAAGGTTAGACTAGCTACTTCTGGTGCAACCCACTCCCATGGTGTGACGGGCGGTGTGTACAAGGCCCGGGAACGTATTCACCGCGACATTCTGATTCGCGATTACTAGCGATTCCGACTTCACGCAGTCGAGTTGCAGACTGCGATCCGGACTACGATCGGTTTTATGGGATTAGCTCCACCTCGCGGCTTGGCAACCCTCTGTACCGACCATTGTAGCACGTGTGTAGCCCAGGCCGTAAGGGCCATGATGACTTGACGTCATCCCCACCTTCCTCCGGTTTGTCACCGGCAGTCTCCTTAGAGTGCCCACCATAACGTGCTGGTAACTAAGGACAAGGGTTGCGCTCGTTACGGGACTTAACCCAACATCTCACGACACGAGCTGACGACAGCCATGCAGCACCTGTCTCAATGTTCCCGAAGGCACCAATCCATCTCTGGAAAGTTCATTGGATGTCAAGGCCTGGTAAGGTTCTTCGCGTTGCTTCGAATTAAACCACATGCTCCACCGCTTGTGCGGGCCCCCGTCAATTCATTTGAGTTTTAACCTTGCGGCCGTACTCCCCAGGCGGTCAACTTAATGCGTTAGCTGCGCCACTAAGAGCTCAAGGCTCCCAACGGCTAGTTGACATCGTTTACGGCGTGGACTACCAGGGTATCTAATCCTGTTTGCTCCCCACGCTTTCGCACCTCAGTGTCAGTATCAGTCCAGGTGGTCGCCTTCGCCACTGGTGTTCCTTCCTATATCTACGCATTTCACCGCTACACAGGAAATTCCACCACCCTCTACCATACTCTAGCTCGCCAGTTTTGGATGCAGTTCCCAGGTTGAGCCCGGGGATTTCACATCCAACTTAACGAACCACCTACGCGCGCTTTACGCCCAGTAATTCCGATTAACGCTTGCACCCTCTGTATTACCGCGGCTGCTGGCACAGAGTTAGCCGGTGCTTATTCTGTCGGTAACGTCAAAATACTCACGTATTAGGTAAGTACCCTTCCTCCCAACTTAAAGTGCTTTACAATCCGAAGACCTTCTTCACACACGCGGCATGGCTGGATCAGGCTTTCGCCCATTGTCCAATATTCCCCACTGCTGCCTCCCGTAGGAGTCTGGACCGTGTCTCAGTTCCAGTGTGACTGATCATCCTCTCAGACCAGTTACGGATCGTCGCCTTGGTGAGCCATTACCTCACCAACTAGCTAATCCGACCTAGGCTCATCTGATAGCGCAAGGCCCGAAGGTCCCCTGCTTTCTCCCGTAGGACGTATGCGGTATTAGCGTCCGTTTCCGAACGTTATCCCCCACTACCAGGCAGATTCCTAGGCATTACTCACCCGTCCGCCGCTCTCAAGAGAAGCAAGCTTCTCTCTACCGCTCGACTTGCATGTGTTAGGCCTGCCGCCAGCGTTCAATCTGAGCCATGATCAAACTCTTCAGTTCAAACATCTTTGGGTTTTGAGAAAACCCTAAACTTGGCTCAGCAATCGTTGGTTACATCTTTGATTTCTCGCGGAGTAACTTGTGATGCTGATAATCTTTCTGACTATCAGTCTGACTCCACAAGCACCCACACGAATTGCTTGATTCAGTTGTTAAAGAGCGGTTGGTTAAGTCTTTCGTCTCAACCGAGGCGCGCATTCTACAGCAGCCTCTGTATCTGTCAAGCGGTTATTTTAAGAAGTTTTCAAAGTTTCCTTTGCAACTTCAACCACTTGCGCTTCCGATCTCTCGTCAGCGGGAGGCGAATTCTACAGCGTTACACGCTGCTGTCAACACCTCTTTTTCTCCGCTTTCGACCGAGAAGATCGAACCGTCAATCCGGCGAAAACACACTGCCGAACCGACTCCTTCGGGCCTCGATGAACTGAAGCGTGACCGCTGTCGAAAACTGCATAACTCGTTGAATATCAAGGAGTTTTCCGTTTCGACTGCGCCGGAAGTGGGGCGAATTATAGACCTGTAGAATCTGCCGTCAACCCCTAATTTGCTTTTACTATGAATAAACCTGAAAACACCCCAAAAGGGGTGTTTTCAGGCCCCGTATATAGAAGGGGACAGTTGCTCTCTATATAGAAGAGCGCATTCACAGCACCCCCGAGGCTCGCAAGGCATCCACGGACTCCAGCTCAAGCCCCAGCACCCGCTGCAGAACCTGGGCGGTATGCTCTCCTAATAGAGGAGGAGCATGACGGTACTCGACCGGCGTTTCGGAGAGACGGATCGGACTCGCCACCTGAGGCACCAGCCCGGCCAACGCATGGGGCAGCTCGATCGCCAGCCCGCGCGCCTTGACCTGCGGATCCTCGAACATCTGCGCCAGGTCATTGATAGGGCCGCAAGGCACTCCCGCCTGCTCCAACTGGGTGACCCACTCAGCAGTGGTCTTGAACACAGTGGCCTGACGAATCAGTGGGATCAGCACCGCCCGATTGGCAACCCGCAGCTTATTAGTCGCAAAGCGTGGATCGTCCGCCCACTGCGGCTGACCCGCCACCTCGGCAAACTTGCGGAACTGCCCATCATTCCCCACGGTAAGGATGAAATCGCCATCCGCCGTAGGAAAGTCCTGATAAGGCACAATATTCGGGTGAGCATTACCCAAGCGCTTGGGAGCGACTCCAGTGGTCAGGTAATTCATCGCCTGGTTGGCCAGACACGCAACCTGCACATCCAGCAGCGCCATATCGATGTGCTGCCCGCCACCGCTGTGCTGCCGATGCGCCAGTGCGGCAAGAATCGCCACCGTCGAATACAGCCCCGTCAGGATATCCGTCAACGCCACCCCGACCTTCACCGGCCCGGCGCCTTCGTCGCCCTCGGGACGTCCGGTCAGGCTCATCAGTCCGCCTAGTCCCTGGATCATGAAGTCGTAGCCGGCACGCTTGGCATAAGGCCCGGTCTGGCCAAAGCCGGTAATGGAGCAATAGATCAGGTCAGGGTTGAGCGCCTTCAGCGACTGGTAGTCCAACCCATAGGCCGCCAAACCGCCAACCTTGAAGTTCTCGATCAGAATGTCGGACTTGGCCGCCAGCTCGCGCACCAGGCGCTGACCTTCCGGTCGAGTGAAGTCGATGGTCACCGATTGCTTGTTGCGGTTGGCCGACAGGTAATAGGCAGCCTCCGTGGTGTTCTCGCCATAAGCGTCCTTGAGGAAAGGCGGCCCCCAGGCGCGCGTATCGTCACCATTGCCCGGACGCTCGACCTTGATCACCTCGGCCCCCAGGTCCGCCAGGATCTGGCCGGCCCAAGGCCCGGCCAGCACTCGCGACAAGTCCAGCACCCGCAAATGAGATAACGCGCCCATGGTCGTTCTCCTATTTAGTAGAACGCCTGGATGCCGGTCTGCGCGCGCCCCAGGATCAGCGCATGGACGTCATGGGTCCCTTCGTAGGTGTTCACCACTTCCAGGTTGACCAGGTGACGGGCGATACCGAACTCGTCAGAGATACCGTTACCACCCAGCATGTCGCGGGCCATGCGAGCGATATCCAGCGACTTGCCGCAGGAGTTGCGCTTCATGATCGAGGTGATTTCAACCGCCGCCGTGCCTTCATCCTTCATCCGGCCCAGACGCAGGCAGCCTTGGAGGGCGAGGGTGATCTCGGTCTGCATGTCCGCCAGTTTTTTCTGGATCAGCTGGGTAGCCGCCAGCGGGCGACCGAATTGCTGACGGTCCAGGGTGTATTGGCGAGCGGTGTGCCAGCAGAACTCAGCCGCACCCAGAGCGCCCCAGGAAATGCCGTAGCGGGCAGAGTTCAGGCAGGTGAACGGACCTTTCAGGCCACGCACGTCCGGGAAGATGTTCTCTTCCGGCACAAAGACGTTGTCCATGACGATTTCGCCGGTGATGGAAGCGCGCAGGCCGACCTTGCCGTGAATCGCCGGAGCACTCAGACCTTTCCAGCCTTTCTCCAGTACGAAGCCGCGGATATCGCCAGCATCGTCCTTGGCCCACACCACGAACACATCGGCAATCGGGCTGTTGGTGATCCACATCTTGCTGCCGGTCAGGCTGTAACCGCCGTCCACCTTACGAGCACGGGTAATCATCGCGCCCGGATCGGAGCCATGATTAGGCTCGGTCAGGCCGAAGCAGCCGATCCACTCGCCAGAGGCCAGCTTCGGCAGATACTTCTGCTTCTGGGCTTCGGTACCAAACTCGTTGATCGGCACCATCACCAGGGAGGACTGCACGCTCATCATCGAGCGGTAACCGGAGTCCACACGCTCCACTTCACGGGCAATCAGGCCGTAGCAGACATAGTTCAGACCGCTGCCACCGTACTGCTCGGGGATGGTGGCACCCAGCAGGCCGACTTCGCCCATTTCGCGGAAGATCGCCGGGTCGGTCTTTTCATGACGGAAAGCTTCGAGCACACGCGGCGCCAGCTTGCCTTGAGCGAATTGCTCGGCACTGTCGCGCACCATGCGCTCTTCTTCAGTGAGCTGTTGATCCAGCAGAAGGGGATCGATCCAGTTGAAGCTTGCTTTACCGCCCATGAGTGAGTCCTCGTGAAGTAGGTCAACGTTCGTGGGTTGATCCTAGGCCGGCTTTGCGGGCGCGGCAAACGAGGATTTTGCATACTGTTGTGCTAATTTCTCACTCCGTAACAGCCGAAAGCGGCTTTTAGCGATTCCATTAGTGAGATTGCCGTACATGCGCAGAAAGATCCCCAGCACCGCCGCCCTGATCAGCTTCGAAGCTGCCGCACGTCACGAGAGCTTTACCAAGGCGGCGCAGGAGCTTTCGCTGACGCAAGGTGCAATTTGCCGACAGATCGCCAGCCTGGAAGAGTTTCTCGGGGTCGAGCTGTTCCGCCGATCCCGACGCGGCGTCAAGCTGACCGAGGCGGGGCTCTCCTATAGCCGCCGTGTGGCCACCCAATTGGACGCGGTGGAACGCGACACGCTTTCCGTCATGGGCCAGCAGGGCGCCAACGTCATCGAGCTGGCGGTGGTCCCGACCTTTGGCACCCAATGGCTGTTGCCCCGCCTCAAGGATTTTCAGCAGCGACACCCGGAAGTCACGGTCAACCTGACCAACCGCACCCGGCCTTTCCTGTTCGCCGATACCGACTTCGACGCCGCGATTTACTTTGGCGATGCCGACTGGTCGGGCACCCAATCCCATCGCCTGATGGGAGAAAACCCGATGCCGGTGTGCAGCCCCGCAACCCTGGGCAGCCGCACCCGGCTAAGCGCCGAGGAAATCGCCGAGTTGCCGCTGCTGCAGCAGACCACGCGCCCTTATGCCTGGCGGCAATGGTTCAACTCACAGCACCTGAATATCCCGCGAGACATGACAGGCCCGCGTTACGAACTATTCTCCATGCTGGCGCAGGCCGCCATGCACGACATGGGTATCGCTCTGATCCCGCCATTCCTTATTCAACGGGAGCTGAGGGAAAAGCGCCTGGTGATCGCCAACCCCGAAGCACTGGCGAGCATCAAGGCGTATTACCTGATGATTCCCGAGCGCAAGGTGGAATCAGCGTCTTTACGGGCTTTTCGCGATTGGCTGGTGGAGCAGGCACAGAGCTACAGCCTTGAGAAATAGCAGGGCAGGGCGATAAATTGACTTCGTAGTCAAATAAAATAGAGCACTACAGATATAACTAAATGTCGCATTAAGACAGACTGTATCGATAGGCGGAACAACCGTCCTATAAGCGCCTAACCACGCGGCTTGTAGGGCTTTTTGAGGGTCATGAACGCTCATTCACATGAGCAATGTGAAAATTGTTTTATTTTCCGTCGAAATCCTTACAAGGCACGGCTTACAAGGGATTGAGCCCTACCCTTGCGACATTCGGTCACGGGGTGACTTGTAGTTAATTTTCCGTCACCCCTCATAATCCCTTGAAGGGCGTAATGTTCGCCTGCAAAATGCCGCGCCCCGCCTTGATTCTGGCGGGATCGTGCTGATCGGCCGCCCCAGCTGCACCATCCGTAGTGCGCTGGCCTTCTAAAAAAGATCGAAAGCAATAAGATCACGCAGGAGATTTGACGTGCACATTGGTGTTCCTCTCGAGACCCAAACGGGTGAAACACGGGTTGCTGCAACCCCGGAAACCATCAAGAAACTGATCGGCCAGGGTCATAAAGTCACTGTGCAGAGTGGCGCCGGCATCAATGCCAGTGTTGTCGACAGTGCCTATGAAGCGGCAGGTGCAACCATTGGCAGCGCCAACGATGCATTCGGCGCGGAGCTGATTCTCAAGGTCGTGGCTCCCAGCGACAGCGAGCTGACCCTGATCAAGAGCGGCACCGTCCTGGTGGGCATGCTCAATCCGTTCAGCAATGAAACCATTGCCAAGATGGCCGAATGCGGCATTACCGCCTTTGCCCTGGAAGCAGCGCCACGTACCTCGCGGGCCCAGAGCCTGGATGTGCTGTCCTCGCAAGCCAACATCGCCGGTTACAAGGCAGTGTTGCTGGCTGCCCACTATTACCCGCGCTTCATGCCGATGCTGATGACCGCCGCGGGCACCGTGAAAGCCGCTCGCGTGCTGATTCTCGGTGCCGGGGTTGCCGGTCTGCAGGCCATCGCTACCGCCAAGCGCCTGGGCGCCGTGATCGAGGCCTCGGACGTGCGTCCGGCGGTCAAGGAACAGATCGAATCCCTGGGGGCCAAGTTCGTCGACGTGCCTTACGAGACCGATGAAGAGCGCGAATGCGCCGTCGGTGTCGGTGGCTACGCGCGCCCGATGCCTGCCAGCTGGATGCAGCGCCAGGCCCAGGCCGTGCACGAGCGCGCCAAGCAGGCCGACATCGTGATCACCACCGCCCTGATTCCAGGCCGCAAGGCGCCAGTACTGCTGAGCGCCGAAACCGTGGCCCAGATGAAGCCAGGCTCGGTGGTCATCGACCTTGCCGCAGCCCAGGGCGGCAACTGCCCGCTGACCGTGGCGGATCAGGTGGTCGTCGAGAATGGCGTGACCATTGTCGGCCCGACCAACCTGGCCGGTGCTGTCGCTGCCGACGCCTCGGCGCTGTACGCCCGCAACCTGCTGGACTTCCTGAAGCTCGTCTTCACCAAAGAAGGTCAGTTCGAGGTCAACCTAGAAGACGACATCGTCGCCGCGTGCCTGATGTGCCGCGACGGCCAAGTCATCCGTAAAAACGCCTAAGCAGGGATTCAGACGATGGAAGAGCTTATCTCCCCCGGTATCTACAACCTGATCATCTTCGTGCTGGCGATTTATGTCGGTTACCACGTGGTCTGGAACGTTACACCCGCACTGCACACGCCGCTGATGGCGGTAACCAACGCCATTTCGGCGATCGTGATCGTCGGCGCCATGCTGGCCGCCGCCCTGACCGTGACGCCGCTGGGCAAGATCATGGGCACGCTGGCCGTGGCCCTGGCCGCAGTCAATGTGTTCGGTGGCTTCCTGGTAACCCGCCGCATGCTTGAGATGTTCAAGAAAAAAGCCCCGAAAGCCGTAAAAGAAGAGGCGCCCCAGTAATGAGCATGAATCTGGTAACGACGCTCTACCTGATCGCGTCGATCTGCTTTATCCAGGCCCTCAAAGGCCTGTCGCACCCGACCTCCTCGCGGCGCGGCAACCTGTTCGGCATGCTCGGCATGGCCCTGGCGATCGTCACCACCGTCGGCCTGGTGTTCAAGCTCGGCGCACTCTCTTTAGAACAAGGCGGGGCGACCGTTGGCATCGGCTACGTGATCGTCGGCCTGCTGATCGGCGGCACCGCCGGTTCGATCATGGCCAAGCGCGTGGAAATGACCAAGATGCCGGAGCTGGTGGCCTTCATGCACAGCATGATCGGTCTGGCGGCGGTGTTCATTGCCATCGCTGCCGTGGTCGAGCCGCAGTCCCTGGGCATCGTCAAGCAGCTGGGGGACTCGATTCCGGCCGGTAACCGCCTGGAGCTGTTCCTCGGCGCAGCCATCGGTGCCATCACCTTCTCCGGTTCGGTGATCGCCTTCGGCAAGCTGTCGGGCAAGTACAAGTTCCGCCTGTTCCAGGGCGCACCGGTACAGTTCGGCGGCCAACACAAGTTGAACCTGATTCTCGGCCTGGCGACCCTGGGCCTGGGCGTGACCTTCATGTTCACCGGCAACCTCAGCGCCTTCGCTCTGATGCTGGTCCTGGCCTTCGTGCTGGGCGTGCTGATCATCATCCCGATCGGCGGCGCCGATATGCCGGTGGTGGTGTCGATGCTCAACAGCTACTCGGGCTGGGCAGCGGCGGGCATCGGCTTCTCGCTGAACAACTCGATGCTGATCATCGCCGGCTCCCTGGTGGGTTCGTCCGGTGCGATCCTGTCGTACATCATGTGCAAGGCGATGAACCGTTCGTTCTTCAACGTACTGCTTGGCGGCTTCGGCAACACTGCCGACGCTGGTGGCCCGGCGGGCGCGCAAGAGGCCCGTCCGGTGAAGTCCGGCTCGGCCGACGACGCGACCTTCCTGCTGACCAACGCCGATACCGTGATCATCGTTCCGGGTTACGGCCTGGCAGTCGCGCGGGCCCAGCACGCGCTGAAGGAGCTGACCGAGAAACTGGTACACCGTGGCGTGACCGTGAAATACGCGATCCACCCGGTAGCGGGGCGCATGCCCGGCCACATGAACGTACTGCTGGCCGAGGCCGAAGTGCCGTACGACCAGGTGTTCGAGATGGAAGACATCAACTCCGAGTTCGGCCAGGCCGACGTGGTGCTGGTGCTCGGTGCCAACGACGTGGTCAACCCGGCGGCGAAGAACGATCCGAAATCGCCGATCGCCGGCATGCCGATTCTCGAAGCATTCAAGGCCAAGACCGTCATCGTCAACAAGCGTTCGATGGCCAGCGGCTATGCCGGCCTGGACAACGAACTGTTCTACCTGGACAAGACCATGATGGTGTTCGGCGACGCCAAGAAAGTCATCGAAGACATGGTCAAAGCCGTCGAGTAAAACCTGCTCCAGCGCAACACCCAAGACCTCAGCCTTTAGTAGGCTGGGGTTTTTTATTTCCCGCACAAACCCGACAAAAGGCTCTAAATCGCGGCCTTTCATTCGACCTTGGTAGCGGGACGAATTTTTTTGAAATCACTAGACTGCGCATCTTGCTTCCGCTGCCCGAGATAACAATCCATGTACCGTGATCGTATCCGCTTGCCTTCGTTGTTGGATAAGGTGATGAGCGCCGCCGACGCTGCCGCTCTGATTCAGGACGGCATGACCGTCGGCATGAGCGGTTTCACCCGCGCCGGCGAAGCCAAGGCCGTGCCCCATGCGTTGGCCGAGCGCGCCAAGGTAACCCCACTGAAAATCAGCCTGATGACCGGCGCCAGCCTGGGCAACGACCTCGACAAGCAACTCACCGAGGCCGGTGTCCTGGCCCGACGCATGCCGTTCCAGGTCGACAGCACCCTGCGCAAGGCGATCAATGCCGGCGAGGTGATGTTCATCGACCAGCATCTATCGGAAACCGTGGAGCAGCTGCGCAACCAGCAGCTCAAGCTGCCGGACATCGCCGTCATCGAAGCCGTGACGATCACCGAGCAGGGCCATATCGTGCCGACCACCTCGGTAGGCAACTCTGCCAGTTTCGCGATCTTCGCCAAGCACGTGATCGTCGAGATCAACCTGGCGCACAACCCGAACCTGGAAGGCCTGCACGACATCTATATCCCGACCTACCGGCCGACCCGCACGCCGATCCCGCTGGTGAAGGTCGACGACCGTATCGGCAGCACCGCCATCCCGATCCCGGCGGAGAAGATTGTCGCCATCGTCATCACCAACCAGGCGGACTCGCCATCCACCGTTTCCACGCCAGATAGCGAGACCCAGGGAATCGCCAACCACCTGATCAACTTCTTCAAGCAGGAAGTGGACGCTGGGCGCATGAGCAACAAGCTCGGCCCGCTGCAGGCGGGTATCGGCAATATCGCCAACGCGGTGATGTGCGGCCTGATCGAGTCGCCGTTCGAAGACCTGACCATGTACTCCGAAGTGCTGCAGGACTCGACTTTCGACCTGATCGACGCCGGCAAGCTGAGCTTCGCCTCGGGCAGCTCGATCACTCTGTCGAGCCGGCGCAACGCCGATGTGTTCGGCAACCTGGAGCGTTACAAGGACAAGCTGGTGCTGCGCCCGCAGGAGATCTCCAACCATCCGGAAGTAGTGCGCCGCCTGGGCATCATCGGCATCAACACCGCCCTGGAGTTCGACATCTACGGCAACGTCAACTCCACCCACGTCTGCGGCACGCGGATGATGAACGGCATCGGTGGCTCGGGTGACTTCGCGCGCAACGCGCACCTGGCGATCTTCGTCACCAAGTCCATCGCCAAGGGCGGGGCGATTTCCAGCGTGGTGCCGATGGTCAGTCACGTCGACCACACCGAACACGACGTCGACATCCTGGTGACCGAAGTCGGCCTGGCCGACCTGCGTGGCCTGGCGCCACGGGAGCGGGCACGGGTGATCATCGACAACTGTGTACACCCCGACTATCGCCAGCCCCTGAATGACTACTTCACCGCAGCCTGCGCCCTGGGCGGCCACACGCCGCACATCCTGCGCGATGCCCTGCGCTGGCACATGAACCTGGAAGAAACCGGGCGCATGCTCGCTGTGTGATGGGTACAGTCGATGGCTGACGCAAGCACAGTTGCGTCAGCCCATCGACATCCTCCAAACGACTTTCAAAAACTGTACTACTGTACCGGTCATTTACCCCCTCCAGCCCCTGCCTTTTTCGAGAAAACACCTGCAAACGCACCTAAATGGTGCCGACAGGTACAGTTGCATCATTTCCGAACAGTACAGCACCTATAAACAGTTAACTGGTCCCTCACAATACAGATGAACTGTATCTACAGAGACTGGCGCGAGAGGAGGATCATGGGCACCAGTTAAACCACTACCTAATCCCGCCACAAGCGGAAGGATGCACACCATGGAACGTACACTCAGTTCCGAACTGTTCTTCGAAGACAAAGCTGTAAAAACCCAGGCTTCCCTGCCTCTGCGCGTTCTCGCCAACCTGATGCTGTGGCAGCGCCGCATCTCCAGCCGCCACCAACTGGCTCGCCTGGATTCGCGTCTGCTGGCTGACGCAGGTATCAGCGAAGCTCAACGCTACGAAGAGCTGAGCAAGCCGTTCTGGCGCTAAGTTAGCGTCGCTGGCCCTGACCCACCGGGTCCACCGCCAGCACCCCGAATTGAAAAAACAAAACCCGTCGCGGGCAACCGCGACGGGTTTTGTCGTTTAAGGCTCGGCAATGCTGGAAGCAGCCGGTACAGAAAGGGTAAAGCTCGACAGGTACAGTTTAAATATAAATAAAACTGGACCAGTACAATTTCACGCTGGTGTATCTGTATACGCGCCTGCGTGAATAGCAACATGGTGTCCCAAGTCCCTGACTTCGGCCTGCCGAAAGGACCGCACCATGAACCACATACCAGGACGTATCGCACCTCTCAGCTTTTCCCATCCTCAGATAAGCCTGTGGAAACGCTTGTTCCGCGCCTTGTGCCAGATGCAGCAGAACGCCCGAACACGTCGTGTGCTGGCAGGGCTCAACGATCAGCAATTATCCGATGTAGGTATCAGCCACAGCGATCGCATGGCCGAACTGGATAAACCCTTCTGGCGCTAGTTCGCACCAGGACAGCAGAAGAGGGCTATTCGAACAGATGGGGTGGGCCTAATATCCCGTAGTGGATAGCGATTTTCCTGAAGGGGCGTCTGATTCATCTGCCCCACAGTGGCTACCCGGTGCCCACTCAGCACCACCCTATCTGTTATCAAGGAGTTTTTACCTATGTCCCGTCTTCGCCTGCTCAGTGCTGCTGCCTTGCTGGCCTTGGCCTCCAACGCCCACGCCTCCAGCTTTATCGTCACCACCGATGCGGTAGTCGGCGCACTCAAGGCCACTTCCGATGCGACTTCCGACGTCACCTCCTCGTTCCGTGACGACAAGATCGTGCGCGCCGCTCGTGACGACGCCGCCAGTTTTGTCGCCACCGAAGGCGCCATTCGCGGTGTGAAACTGGAAAGCGCGTTTGACCACATCCGCCAACAGTTGCCACAACTGAGCGCCACCGACGCCCAGCTCGCCCAGGCCATCCTGACGATCTGACCGCCGGTCCGGTGACGGGTGCGCCCAACGCACCCGAAACCCTGGGCGCTGGCTCTCGCCCGGGCATTGCGCTAGCCTTGCCGCTGGTTTTTCAGCTGTCGAGACTCATGCGTTTTTCCACCTTGCTTACCGTCCCTTCGTTGATTGCCCTGTGCTGGACTGGCTCGGCCACCGCTTTCGACCTGAGCACACAAGGCCTGGTCATCACTGGCTACGCCACCAGCAAGGTGACCTCCGCACCGTTCGACAACAAACGCCTACTGGCAGCCCAGGATGATGCCGCGGCGTTCGTTGCCACTGACGGCCACCTGCGCGGAGCCCGGCTGGAATCAGCCCTGAAATACCTGCGTAAAACCCAGCCACAACTTCATGCCGGCGACCTTGAACTGGCGCAGGCAATTCTCGTCCAATAAATATCCCTGTCATCCCGGAGTCGTTCCATGCGTAGCCCGCTGATTGCTGCCACCCTTGGCCTATTGCTGTTGGCCGATGTGGCCCAGGCGCAAACCCTGGTAGCCACCAGTAACATCATCGTTCGAGCCTTTGGTCGTACCATCGATTTCACCTCGGACACCACCACCTCCATCCGCGACTCGAAAATCGTGCGAGCCGCCCATGACGACGCCGCCAGCTTCGTCGCCAGCGACGGCGATATTCGTGGCGCCCAGCTGGAAGCCGCCTTCGATACCTTGCGTAACCGCGTGCCGGAAGCCCGCGACGCCAGTGATCAGGTTCTCGCCGAAGCCATCCTCGCACTGTGAGGCCGCTCGCTGCCTGGCTGCTGGGTGCAGCGCTGTTACTCTTGGGCAACAGCGCTCAGGCCGACCTGCAACTGCGGCTCAAGACCGAAGGCTTGAGCCCGGAGCAGCAGCACGCCAGCCAGGCGCTGCTGGATGAAGCGATGCAAGCGCTGCCGCCGCACTTCATCGAACAACTGGACCGTCGCATCGATGTCGGCTGGACCGACGACATGCCTCACAACGCCTATGGCCAGGCATCGCTGGTCGACGAACTCGACCTGAATCGCAAACTGCTGGCCAGCCTCACCGACGGCAGCGCGGCCACCCAGAAAACCCATCGCCCCCATGGCACCGTGCGCCGGGAAATGCTCGCCACCGTGCTGCACGAACTCACCCATATTTATGACCGTTCGCGCCTGTGGTCGGGCGCCGAACGCACGCTGATCCAGCGTTGCAGCCGCCAGAACAGCGCCTCGGGCCTGATCGGGCTGCCAGACCAGTGCCGCGGCCAGACCGCGCGCCGCTTCACCCTCAGCGACGACCCGCGCCTGCTCGACCTCGCCGGCTGGCCGCAATACGTCGGCCGCCGGGGCGAGCGCGAGCAGTACAACCGCCAGGTCGCCCGCAGCCCGGATATCTACGAAACGACCAACCCGAAAGAGTTCGTCGCGGTGAACATGGAGTACTTCCTCCTGGACCCGAGCTACGCCTGCCGCCGACCAGCGCTGTACCGTTATTACCAGGAACACTTCAGCTGGGCGCCGAAGGCCAAGGACACTTGCACCCAGTCCTTCGCCTTCCTCAACGCCGGCAACGACTTCGCCAAACAGCCGCTGGGCAAGGTCGACCCGGAGCGGGTCTATGCCGTGGATTACCTGTTGGCCGAGGCTAACCAGAACTGGGTCAGCCGCTGGGGGCACAGCATGTTGCGCCTGGTGATCTGCGCGCCCGGCCGGCCACGCGGACCGGACTGCCGGCTGGACCTCGAGCAGCACCTGGTGCTGTCCTACCGCGCCTTTGTCGGTGACGTGCAGCTGTCGAGCTGGGATGGCCTGGTCGGCAAATACCCGTCCCGCCTGTTTATCCTGCCGTTGGCCCAGGTCATCGATGAATACACCAAGACCGAGCTGCGCAGCCTGGCTTCGGTGCCGCTGAACCTGTCGCGCAACGAGATCGAAGAGGTGGTCGAGCGTGCCGCCGAGATGCATTGGAGTTACGACGGCAACTATTACTTCCTGTCCAACAACTGCGCGGTGGAAAGCCTGAAGCTGCTGCGCAGCGGCAGCAACAATGCCCAGCTCACCGGACTGGACAGCATCATGCCCAACGGCCTGCTGGAAGTGCTCAAGGGCCGCGGCCTGGCCGACACCAGCGTACTGGACGACCCTCGCGAAGCCTTGCGCCTGGGGTATCGTTTCGACTCCTTCCGCGACCGTTACCAGGCGATGTTCGAGGTGTTGAAAAAACACCTGCCGATCAAGCAGAACAGCGTCGAAGACTGGCTATCCCTGAGCGCCGCAGAGCGCCGCCAGTGGTTCGACCAGGCGGATCTGCGCACCAGCGCCGCCTTGCTGCTGCTCGAACAGGCGAGCTTCCGGCGCCAGCTGTTGCTGGCCCAGGACGAGGTCAAACAGCGTTACCTGGGGGCCCGCGACCTGCAGAACGGCGGCATGGACAAGGCCAACAAGACCCTGCAGGAAATCCTCGCCAACAGCGGCTTCCTCAGCCGCCCGGCCGAGTTGCTGGGTAGCGGCGGCTACGGCTTGCCACAGCCGAGCGAATGGCAACGCCTGGAATCGGAAAGCAGCCTGCGCCAGAAACAGTTGCAGGCCCTGACCGGCGATCTGGACAAGGAAGTGCGGGCCTTGCTGGAGCCGAACCGCGCCGCTGAAATCGCCGCAAACGAAGCCAACCTGAAACAGCTGGGCGAACATTTGCGGGCCTTGCACAAGGCCGCGGGCGGGCTGGAGCTTCCCTGACGCTAAAAGCATCGCGGGCAAGCCTCGCTCCTACAAGGATGCATTGCCCGCACTTTACAACGTCTCCTCGGCCTCTCCCGGCAACTGCTCATCCAGGTGTAGCCAGGGCAAACGGCTGTCGGTCCAGATATGCCGCTCGGCCGGCGCCAGCTCCGGATGATCCAGGGTGGCGATGGTCACATCGATGCTGTCCGGGCTCAGTTGGGTGACCAACGCCAAATGCGCCCCGCAGTTCGGGCAGAAATACCGCGCGCAGCCCGGCGAGGAGTGGTAACACGCCGGCGTCCCGGCCAGCCACTGGAAAGCCGGGCGGGGCAGGGTGATCCAGGTGGTCACCAGGCCGCCGCTGACCCGCCGGCAGATCGAACAATGGCAATGGGCGATATCGCGCAGCGGCCCACTGAACTGATAACGCAGTCGGCCGCAGTGGCAACCACCGGTATGCAACAGGCTCATACAAGGACCTCCCATCGAATGGCCGGGCCAGCGGAAAACTCCGCCGGCAGGTCGATCTGGTTGTTTTTTAACCGCACGTCGGCTCGCGACGCATCCGAACATTGCTTTCTACAACGAAAGGTAGCTGAAAGCTTCCGCGATTAGGATCGCCTCCACTGCCGGCAACAGACCGGTTGGCCAATGGGCGTTTTTTCACGCCTCCAGGCCCAATTAACAACAACAATGGTGATTCTGATGTCCGTTCGTACCCGCCTTTTCGCCCCGCTTCCTCCAGCCCGTCCCGCGCTTCCCGTTCTGCGCTGACCCCATCCGGTTCGCCATTCCCTAGCCGCGCTACGCCTGGAGTATTCCCATGCTGACTTTCCTTGGCTTCGCCATGGTCATCACCTTCATGTTCCTGATCATGACCAAGCGCCTGTCCGCGCTGATCGCTCTGATCATCGTTCCTATCCTGTTCGCGCTGTTCGGCGGCTTCGCCCCGAAGATCGGCCCGATGATGCTCGAAGGCATCACCAAGCTGGCGCCGACCGGCGTGATGCTGATGTTCGCCATCCTGTATTTCGCCCTGATGATCGACTCCGGCCTGTTCGACCCGGCCGTGCGCAAGATCCTCAAGCTGGTCAAGGGTGACCCGCTCAAAGTCTCGGTCGGTACCGCCGTGCTCGCGCTGGTGGTGTCCCTGGACGGTGACGGCGCCACCACCTACATGATCTGCGTGGCGGCCATGCTGCCGCTGTACAGCCGCATCGGCATGAGCCCGCGGATCATGGCCGGCCTGATCATCCTGGCTGGCGGCGTGATGAACATGACCCCCTGGGGTGGCCCGACCGCCCGTGCCGCCAGTGCGCTGCATGTCGACCCGTCGGACATCTTCGTGCCGATGATCCCGGCGATGCTGGCCGGCGTGGTGGCGATCCTGGTGATCGCCTACATGTACGGCAAGCGCGAACGTGCGCGCCTGGGTGAACTGCACCTGCAGGGCGACGAGATCGACCACAGCGAAATCAGCGTTTCGCAATTCCCGGACGCCCGCCGTCCGAAGCTGATCTGGTTCAACGGCGCCCTGACCTTCGCCCTGATGTGCGCCCTGATCGCCGGCCTGCTGCCGCTGCCGGTGCTGTTCATGGTGGCCTTCAGTATCGCGATGATCGTCAACTACCCGTGCCTGCAACAGCAGAAAGACCGTGTCGCGGCCCATGCCGGCAGCGTCCTGTCGGTAGTCGGGCTGATCTTCGCCGCCGGTATCTTCACCGGCATCCTGACCGGTACCGGCATGGTCGACGCCATGTCGAAAAGCCTGCTGGCCGTGATTCCGGATGCCTTGGGCCCGTACCTGGCGGTAATCACCGCGCTGGTGAGCATGCCGTTCACCTTCTTCATGTCCAACGATGCCTTCTATTACGGTGTGCTGCCCGTTCTCGCCGAGGCTGCCAGTCACTACGGCATCACCGCGGTGGAAATGGCACGTGCCTCGATCGTCGGCCAACCCGTCCACTTGCTCAGCCCGCTGGTACCATCCACCTACCTGCTGGTGGCCCTGGCCGGTATCGAGTTCGGCGATCACCAGCGCTTCACCCTCAAGTGGGCAGTACTGGTTTGCCTGTGCATAATGTTCGCCGCCTTGCTGATGGGGATTTTTCCGCTGTTCAGCACTCTATAAAAAGCAATGACTCACCGCGTCGGCCGCTAGACTTCGCTCTCTGAAATCTCGACTGGCGCGGTACAACACTCGCTCAAAGGAATACACATGGAATGGCTGACCAACCCGGAAATCTGGGTTGCCTTCTTTACCCTGACCGCCCTGGAAATCGTCCTGGGTATCGACAACATCATCATGATCTCGATCCTGGTCAGCCGCATGCCCAAACACATGCAGGCACGGACCCGGATTTTCGGTCTGGCGCTGGCCATGATCACGCGGATCCTTTTGCTGCTGTCGATCACCTGGGTCATGCGCCTGACCGCCGACCTGTTCGTGGTCTTCGACCAGGGTATTTCCGGGCGTGACCTGATCCTGTTCTTCGGTGGCCTGTTCCTGCTCTGGAAAAGCTCCCAGGAGATGTACCACGCCCTGGAAGGCGAGGACGAAACCGCCGATGAACCAGGCGGCAAGGGCGGCAACTTCCTCTACACCATCATCCAGATCGCGATCATCGACATCGTGTTCTCCCTGGACTCGGTGATCACCGCCGTCGGCATGGTCTCCCATGTGCCGGTCATGGTCGCTGCGATCATCGTCGCGGTACTGGTGATGATGCTGGCTTCCGGCACCATCAGCGAGTTCATCGACAAGCACCCGTCGCTGAAGATGCTGGCGCTGTCGTTCCTGCTGGTGGTCGGTACCGTACTGATCGCCGAGGCGTTCGAAGTGCACGTGCCAAAAGGCTACGTCTACTTCGCCATGGCCTTCTCGCTGGCGGTGGAGGCGATCAACATCAAGATGCGCACCGCCATCGCGAAAAAGAAAAAGCAGCAGGACCCGGTGAAACTGCGCAAGGACATCCCGGGTCAATAACCCGAGAGCGCAGCAGAAAAAGGGGCTTTCGAGCCCCTTTTTCATGCCCGCAAAAAGCCGTTTTCTTTATGACAGTTTTGTTTCAATCGATACATCGGCTATGCGATGCTGGCGCACAGACCGTTAGCCAACTACAGCTTAAGTACAGAACGTAGAACGACGCGCGGCACCGTTAACTTGCCCCTCTGGGGCGCTATTCACCACAGGGGGCCGTTATGCTCACCCTGCTCAATTTGCTGTCCGCCGTGGCCTTGCTGATCTGGGGCACACATATCGTCCGCACCGGCATCCTGCGGGTCTATGGCTCGAACCTGCGTCACCTGATCGGCCAGAACATGGCCAAGCGTCCGCTGGCCTTCGTCGCCGGGATCCTCGTCACCGCCATGGTCCAGAGCAGCAACGCCACGGCGATGCTGGTGACCTCGTTCGTCGGCCAGGGGCTGATGGCGCTGACACCCGCCCTGGCGACCATGCTCGGCGCCGACGTCGGCACCGCGCTGATGGCCCGAGTGCTGACCTTCGACCTGTCCTGGCTGTCGCCGCTGCTGATCTTTCTCGGGGTGATCTTCTTCCTGTCGCGCAAACAGACCCGCGCCGGCCAGCTCGGGCGGGTAGGGATCGGCCTGGGGCTGATCATCCTGGCGCTGCAACTGATCGTCGAAGCCGCCGCGCCCATCACCCATGCCCAGGGCGTGAAAGTCCTGTTCGCCTCGCTGACCGGCGACATCCTGCTCGACGCCCTGATGGGCGCGCTGTTCGCCATGATTTCCTACTCCAGCCTGGCCGCCGTGCTGCTCACCGCGACCCTGGCCGGTGCCGGCGTGATCAGCCTGCCGGTGGCCATCGGCCTGGTGATCGGCGCCAACATCGGCAGCGGGGTGCTGGCCTTTCTCAGCACCAACATGCAGAACGCCGCCGGCCGCCAGGTGGCGCTGGGCAGCCTGCTGTACAAGCTGATCGGCCTGCTGCTGATCATTCCGGTGCTCGACCCGCTCGCCCACTGGATGGACAGCCTGGACTTCAGTCCGCAAGAGGTGGTGATCGGTTTCCACCTGCTCTACAACACCCTGCGTTGCCTGGTGCTGCTGCCGACGGTCGAGCCGATGGCCAAGGTCTGTGCCTGGCTGCTGCCGGAGCGCCCGGAAACCAATGGCCGGGCCAAGCCTCGCCACCTCGACCCGACCGCCCTGACCACCCCCAGCCTGGCCCTGGCCAACGCGGCGCGGGAAACCCTGCGCATCGGCGACCTGATCGATAACATGCTCGAGGCCATGCGCGATGTGCTGCACGGCAAGCAGACCGCGATCACCCAGGAAATGCGCAATCTCAGCGACGACGTCGAAGTGCTCTACAACGCAATCAAACTCTACCTGGCGCAGATGCCCCGGGAAGACCTCGGCGAACAGGACAGCCGGCGCTGGGCCGAGATCATCGAACTGGCGATCAACCTGAAACTGGCCAGCGACCTGATCGAACGCATGCTGCGCAAGGTCCAGCAGCAGAAGACCGCGCAACGCCGCTCCTTTTCCGAAGTCGGCCTGGAAGAACTGGCCGGCCTGCATGAACAGCTGATTGCCAACCTGCGCCTGGGGCTTTCGGTGTTTCTCAGCGCCGATCCGGAAAGCGCCCGGCAACTGCTGCGGGAAAAACGCCGCTTTCGCGCTCAGGAACGTCGCCTGGCCCATGCCCATGTCAGCCGCCTGCAACGTAAAATCGTCCAGAGCATCGAGACCAGCTCGCTGCACCTGGAGCTGATCGCCGATATGAAACGCCTGAATTCACTGTTCTGCGGCAGCGCCTATGTGGTGCTGGGAACGTCCGAAACCGGCGCGCTCGCCGTGGACGATATGGCTGACATCACCCATTCACCCTGAACGTCCACAGTTACTCGAAGTCTGAAGGTTCGGTACGGAAAGTCGCCGAGCGGCGATCAGGCAAGGCAAAAACGGGCGAGGAAGCGGAGTGTAGGGGCCTACATGAGCATTCCGAGCCTGTTTTTAACGCGGCATGATCGACGCGCAGGCAGTTTACGTACAGAACCTAGAACTTACGCCCGTCGTAAGGAAACCTGTTATGCGTTGCCTGTTATTCGCCTGTCTGCTGCTCGGATCAGCCCATTCGTTTGCCCTGGATCGCTTCCAGGTCGAAGGCTACATGCTGCCCAACGGCCTGCAGTTGCTGCTCAAGCCGGGCAGCGAACGCGGCCACGTGGCGATTCGCCTGGTGGTCGGGGTAGGGCTGGACGACTTCGGCTGCGCCGACAAGGAGCTGCCGCACCTGCTCGAACACCTGCTGTTCAGCGGCATCGACGCCAGCGGCGAGGGCGGGCTGGAAGAACGCATGCAAGCCCTGGGTGGCGAGTGGAACGCCTATACCAGCAATGCCGACACTACCTTCGTCATCGAGGCCCCGGCAAAAAACCAGCGCAAGGTACTCGACCTGCTGCTGGCCCTGCTGACCCGCACCGAACTCGACGACAACGCCCTGCAAACGGCAAAACGGGTGGTCGAGCGCGAAGACGGCGGGCACTACTCGCACCTGCAACGCTGGCTGGACCGCCAGGACCTGGGCCATACCGCCAGCAACCAGCTGGCGGTGGAGCTGGGCCTGAAGTGCGCCGAACGGGCCGAAGTCGATCAACTGACCCTGGAACAGCTGGAGCAGCTGCGCAAGGACTGGTACGCGCCGAACAACATGACCCTGATCGTCGTCGGCGACCTTGACCGCCTGTTGCCGGCCTACCTGGAGCGCAGCTACGGCGCGCTGGAACCGGTGGAGCCCAGCGAGCACCAGGGCCTGCCGGACATCCAACAAACGGCCGCCGCCGAGCGCAGCCTGATCCACGGCTGGGTCGGCGACAGCGCCAAACTGCACTGGCTGTTCCCCGAACCGACCCTCGACCGGCAGCACGATGAAACCTTCGATCTGCTCAAGGATTACCTGGATTGGGCGCTGTACCAGAAGCTGCGCCTGCAGCACGAGCTGTCCTACGGACCGAACAGCGAACGCGAGGTGTTTGGCGGCGTCGGTTTTCTCAGCCTGAATGCCGACCTGGAACGCGCGGACCTGCCCCAGGCCCGACAGGCGATCGATGAGCTCAAGGCACAACTGCTCAAGGACGGCCTGGAGCCCGCCACCTTCGCCCGCCTGCAACAGGCCGCCATTGCCCGCCAGGCCTGGGCGGTGCAGGGCAACAGCGCCCTGGCGGATTACTACTGGGGCGCCTTGAGCGACTATGCGGACGGGCGTTTCAGCGACCCGGCCAAGCGCCTGAAAGCCGTCAGCCTGAAGCAGGCCAACCTGGCCATGCGCAAGCTGCTGGAGCAGCCCGGTTACCTGCGGATCGAAAAACCGCTGCTGAGCTACGCGGCCTTGAGCGGGTTGCTCCTCGGCGCCCTGCTATCGATTGTTTTGGCGCTGTTCGGCTGGCGCGCTTATCGCCAACGAATCCGTGGCTGATGCGTCTTTTGTCACGCTAAACCGTTATTCTGTCGGGGATTTTTTTCTAGTGTGATCGCCGAATGCCAAACCTGACTCATTTCATGCAGCGCATCCTGGAACTGATGAAGCGCTACCCAGGGGTCATTGCGCTCGGCGGTTTCATTTCCGGTGTCGGCAGTTTCATCCTGGTGGACCGCCAACAGGGCCTGGCCACCTGGATCGCCGTGATCATGCTGGTGAGCTGGATCTGGCTGATGCTGGAAAACAGCCTGACCCAGCTGTTCACCAAGATCTTCAAGCGGGAAATCCCCCAGCCGCTGCTGCGTTACGCCACGCAGATGATTCACCAGGAAAGCCTGTTTTTCGTCCTGCCGTTCTTCTTCATCACCACCGCCTGGAACAGCGGGCAGCTGGTATTCACCGGCCTGCTGGGCGCCTCGGCACTGGTCTCGATCATCGACCCGCTGTACTACAAGTGGCTGGCCCCACGGCGCTGGCTGTTCCTCGCCCTGCACACCCTGACACTGTTCGCCGCGTTGCTGACCGCGCTGCCGATCATCCTGCACCTGACCACCGCGCAGAGCTTCAAGCTGGCCCTGGGCATCGCCATGCTGCTGTCGTTCCCCAGCCTCGCGTCGATCTTCCCGATCCGCAACCTGCGCGGCGCACTGATGCTGCTGGGCATGACCCTGGCTATCGGCGGCACTGGCTGGCTGCTGCGTTCCTGGGTCCCGCCGGCGACCTTGTGGATCGCCGAGGAAGCCATCAGCACCCAGTTGCAGGACCGCACCCCTGGCGCCAGCCTCAAGGTGGTCAGCGCCAACGACGTGCGCAGCACTGGGCTGTATGCCTACACCGCGATCAATGCGCCGCGCGGGCTGGACGAACGCATTTATCACGTCTGGCAATTCAACGGCAAAGAGGTCGACCGGGTGGCCCTGGACATCCACGGCGGACGCAAGGAGGGCTACCGCGCCTGGTCGCACAAGCAGAACTTCCCCGGCGATCCGACCGGCAGCTGGCAGGTCCGGGTGCTGACCGAAGACGGGCAGGTAATCGGCGTGCTGCGCTTCAAGATCATCGGCACCAACGGACAAAACTCAGCACCTTAGTACAAGGCAAAGTCGTCTCGATCGTGGTATTACGTAGCACTGCGTAAAAACCATACAAGCACGGAGCTTATGACCCAGAGCACGACGGCCGGCAGTGCCCAACTGGATACGTCGAATTCCCCCTCGCGGTTGCGAGTCACGGGGGACTGGACGCTCGTCCATTACACCGAGCTCAAGCACCTCTGCGAAAAGCTCACCGGACAGTACGACAGCAGCACCCACATCGACCTCAACGGTCTCGGCGCCCTGGACACCGCGGGCGCCTCGCTGTTGGTCGAGCTGCTGGGCTCCGAGCGTCTCGGCAAGTCCGCCGAACACCCCGATTGCACCCTGTCTTCGGCCGACCGCGCGCTGCTGCAGACCGTCTACTGCTCGCTGACCGACTTCTGCGTGCCGCTCAAGGAGCCGGAAGTATCGGTCGGCATCCTGTTGCTGACACGGATCGGCAAGGCGGTCGACGCCATCTGGCAAGACAGCCTGAAGCTGCTGGGCTTCGTCGGCCTGATCCTGGAAACCCTGGTCCGTGGCCTGCTGCGTCCCAAGCGCTGGCGCATCACGCCGATGGTCGCGCATATCGAGCAGACCGGCCTCGACGCCGCGCCCATCGTCGCCTTGCTGACCTTTCTGGTGGGCGCCGTGGTGGCCTTCCTCGGCGCCACGGTGTTGCAGAGTTTCGGCGCCAGCATCTTTACCGTGGACCTGGTGGCGTTTTCCTTCCTGCGTGAATTCGGCGTGCTGCTCACGGCGATCCTCATGGCCGGGCGGACCGCCAGCGCCTTTACCGCGCAGATCGGCTCGATGAAGGCCAACGAGGAAATCGACGCCATCCGTACCCTGGGCCTGGACCCGATGGAGCTGCTGGTGGTGCCACGGGTCCTGGCGCTGCTGGTGGCCCTGCCGATGCTGACCTTCCTGGCGATGCTCTCGGGGATAGTCGGTGGCGGGGTGGTCTGCGCGCTGTCGCTGGATATCTCGCCGGCGATGTTCCTCGCCTTGCTGCAATCGGACATCGGCGTGCAGCACTTCCTGGTGGGCATGGTCAAGGCGCCGATCTTCGCCTTCCTGATCGCCGCCATCGGCTGCCTGGAAGGCTTCAAGGTCAGCGGCAGCGCCGAGTCCGTGGGCGCCCACACCACGTCCAGCGTGGTGCAATCGATCTTCGTGGTGATCGTCCTCGATGCCGTCGCCGCGCTGTTCTTCATGGAGATGGGCTGGTGAACCCTTCAACCCGTCCGCCCGCCGAGGCGGTGATCGAAGTCCGCGGCCTGTGCAATCGCTTCGGCCCGCAGAGCGTGCACGAAAACCTCGACCTGGACCTGTACAAGGGCGAGATTCTCGCCGTGGTCGGCGGTTCGGGCAGCGGCAAGTCGGTGCTGCTGCGCAGCATCATCGGCCTGCGCCAGCCCAGCGAAGGTTCGGTGCGGGTATTCGGGCAGAACCTGCCAAGCCTGGCGGAACATGAGCGCTCGCTGATCGAACGGCGCTTCGGTGTGCTGTTCCAGAAGGGCGCGCTGTTCTCGTCGCTGACCGTCACCGAAAACGTCGCCCTGCCGCTGATCGAGCATGCCGGCCTGAGCCGCGCCGACGCCGAGCACCTGGCGGCGGTGAAGCTGGCGCTGGCCGGGTTGCCGCTGTCGGCGGCCGACAAGTACCCGGCCTCGTTGTCCGGCGGCATGATCAAGCGCGCCGCCCTGGCCCGGGCGCTGGCCCTGGACCCGGACATCCTGTTTCTCGACGAACCCACCGCCGGCCTCGACCCGATCGGCGCCGCGGCGTTCGACCAATTGATCCTGACCCTGCGTGACGCCCTGGGCCTGAGCGTGTTCCTGGTCACCCACGACCTGGATACGCTGTACACCATCACCGACCGGGTGGCGGTGCTGGCGCAGAAAAAGGTGCTCGTGGCGGATGCCATCGACCAGGTCGCCGAGACCGACGACGCCTGGATTCACGAGTACTTCCATGGCCCTCGCGGCCGCGCGGCGTATCAGGCCGCTACACAGCTCAACGAGGTATGACATGGAAACCCGAGCCCATCATGTACTGATCGGCCTGTTCACCGTGATTGTGGTGGTCGGTGCCCTGCTGTTCGGCCTGTGGCTGGCCAAGTCCAGCGTCGACACGGAGTTCGAGGACTACGAGGTCGTGTTCAACGAGGCCGTCAGCGGCCTGTCCAAAGGCAGCTCCGTGCAGTACAGCGGGATCAAGGTCGGCGATGTGGTCAGCCTGCGCCTGGACCCGAACGACCCGCGCCGGGTCCTGGCGCGGATCCGCCTGAGCGGCGAAACCCCGATCAAGGAAGACACCCAGGCCAAGCTGGCCCTGACCGGCATCACCGGGACCTCGATCATCCAGCTCAGCGGCGGCACCCCGCAAAGCCAGCCGCTCCAGGGCAAGGACGGCAAGCTGCCGGTGATCGTCGCTTCGCCTTCGCCGATCGCCCGCCTGCTGAACAACAGCGATGACCTGATGACCAGCGTCAACCTGCTGCTGCACAGCGCCAACAGCATGTTCTCGCCAGACAACGTCGAGCGCATCAGCAACACCCTCGAACACCTGGAACAGACCACCGGGGCCATCGCCGAACAGCGCGGCGACGTGCGTCAGGCCATGCAGCAACTGGCGTCCATCGGCAAGCAGGCCAGCGCCACCCTGGAGCAGACCACCGCGCTGATGCGCAACGCCAACGGCCTGCTCAACGAGCAGGGCAAGCAGATGTTCGGCAGCGCCGAACAAGCCATGCAATCGCTGGAACAGAGCAGCGCCACCATCAACAAACTGCTGACCGACAACCAGGACTCGCTGAACAACGGTATCCAGGGCCTCAACGGCCTGGCGCCGGCCGTGCGCGAATTGCGCGACACCCTGAGCTCGCTGCGGGCCATTTCGCGCCGCCTGGAAGCCAACCCCAGCGGCTACCTGCTGGGCAGTGACAAGAACAAGGAGTTCACGCCATGAAGCGTGCCTATCGCCCATTCGGCCGGCTGGCCCTGGCCGCCGGCTTCGCCTTGAGCGGCGCCTGCTCGATCCTGCCCCAGGCCGACCCGGTGGATATCTATCGCCTGCCCACGGCCCAGAGCGCCACAGCCCAGCCTCAGGGCCACGCACAGCCCTGGTCCCTGCGCCTGACCAAACCCCTGGCGAGCGACGCCTTGAACAGCGCGAGAATCGCTGTGATCCCCCAGGGCGATGTGATCAGCAGCTACAAGGACGCGCGCTGGAGCGATCCGGCGCCGGTACTGCTGCGCAATCGGCTGCTGGACGGATTCCTCGCCGACGGTCGGGTGCAGCTGCTGGGCACCGACGACAGCGATGTGCAGACCGATCTCGAACTGGGCGGCAACCTGCAGGCGTTCCAGAGCGAATACCAGGGCAAGGCCGTGGCGGTGGTGATCCGCCTGGATGCGCGCCTGGTGCGCGGCTACGACCAGAAGATCCTGGCCAGCCAGCGCTTCGAAGTGCGCCAGCCGCTGAGCGATACCAAGGTGCCAGCGGTGGTCGCCGGGTTTGGCCAGGCGGGGGATGCCCTGAACCGGCAGGTGGTGGAGTGGACGGTGAAGCAGGGCAGTCAGCTGGTCAGGCGCTGACGGCCTCATCGCGGGCAAGCCTCGCTCCTACGGGGTTTTTATCGTCCTTGTAGGAGCGAGCTTGCTCGCGATCAGCCGAAGAACCAGTAGCACACCGCAATCGCCGCCACCACCCCGGCCAGCTCGGCCAGCAGGGCGCAGCCGACGGCATGGCGCGCGCGCTGGATGCCGACCGAACCGAAGTACACCGCCAGCACGTAGAAGGTGGTTTCGGTACTGCCCTGGATAACCGCCGCGGCCAACGCCGGGAAACTGTCCACGCCCTGGGTCTGCATGGTTTCAATCAGCATGGCCCGCGCGGCGCTGCCGGAGAAGGGTTTGACCAGGGCCGTCGGCAGGGCATCGACGAAGCGCGTATCCCAGCCGGCCCACTCCACCAGATGCCGGATGCCGTCCAGGCCGAAGTCCAGGGCCCCGGAGGCACGCAGCACGCCCACCGCGCAGAGCATGGCCACCAGATACGGCAGCAGGTTCTTGGCGACGTCGAAACCTTCCTTGGCGCCCTCGACGAAGGCCTCGTAGACCTTGACCTTGCGTAACGCGCCAATCACCAGGAACAGCATGATCAGGCCGAACAGGGTCAGGTTGCCCAGGATCGACGACAGCGACGCCAGCGCGGTGGCCGACAGCGTTGCCAGCAAGGCCATGAAACCGCCCAGGACCAGAGCGCCGGGGACCAGATAGGCCAGCACCACCGGGTCCCACAGGCGCAAGCGCTGCACCACCGCGACCGACAGCAGGCCGACCAGGGTCGAGGCGCTGGTGGCCAGCAGGATCGGCAGGAACACCAGGGTCGGATCGGGGGCGCCTTGCTGGGCGCGGTACATGAAGATGGTCACCGGCAGCAGGGTCAGGGACGAGGCGTTCAGCACCAGGAACAGGATCTGCGCATTGCTCGCCGTGGTCGCGCTGGGGTTGAGGTCCTGCAGGGCGCGCATGGCCTTGAGGCCGATCGGCGTGGCGGCGTTGTCCAGCCCCAGGCCGTTGGCCGCGAAGTTCAGGGTGATCAGGCCAATGGCCGGGTGCCCTGGCGGCACGTCCGGCATCAGGCGGGTGAACAGCGGGCCCAGGGCCTTGGCCAGCCAGTCGACGATCCCGGCCTTCTCGGCGATCCGCAAAAAGCCCAGCCACAGGGTCAGGGTGCCGAACAGCAGCACCATCACTTCCACCGACAGCTTGGCCATGGCGAAGATGCTTTCCACCATCGCCGAGAAGATCCCGGCGTTACCGCCAACCAGCCACTGCGCCAGCGCTGAAACGGCCGCCACGATGAAGAAGCCAAGCCACAGGCCATTGAGCATCAGTTATTCCCCCAAAAGATGCGGCGAATGATAGCGGGGCAGACAGAAACGACAAACCCCGGATTGACCGGGGTTTGTCGATGATGACAGTGCAGAACATGTGTAGCCGCTGCCGTAGGCTGCGATCGCCTCCGCAGGAGGCGCAGCGGTCTGGATCGCGAAGCTCCTTCGGAGCCTATCGCAGCCTTCGGCAGCGGCTACAGGTATCAGCCTTTGGTGACTTCACCGGCCGGCAGCGGCTCCTTGCTGCGCCAGTGCGGCAGGGAGTTCCAGTAGCGCTGGCCCTTGGCGTCGTCGTACATGCCTTCCCAACGAGCGATGACCAGTACCGCCAGGGCGTTGCCGATCACGTTCAGGGCAGTACGGGCCATGTCCATGATGCGGTCGACACCGGCGATGAAGGCCAGGCCTTCCAGCGGAATCCCCACGCTGCCCAGGGTCGCCAGCAGGACCACGAAGGACACGCCCGGTACGCCAGCGATGCCTTTGGAGGTGACCATCAGGGTCAGGACCAGCAGCAGTTGCTGGCTGATCGACAGGTCGATGCCGTACAGCTGGGCGATGAAGATCGCCGCGATGCTCTGGTACAGGGTCGAGCCGTCGAGGTTGAACGAGTAACCGGTCGGCACCACGAAGCTGCAGATGGCTTTCGGCGCACCGTAGGCTTCCATCTTCTCGATCACCCGCGGCAACACGGTTTCCGAACTGGCGGTGGAGTAGGCCAGCACCAGCTCATCCTTGAAGATGCGCATCAGCTTGATCACCGAGAAGCCGAACAGGCGAGCGATCAGGCCCAGGACCACAAAGGCAAAGAAAGCGATGGCCACGTAAACCAGGATCACCAGCTTGGCCAGCGGCAGCAGGGAGGCGAAACCGAAGTTGGCCACGGTCACCGCGATCAGGGCGAATACGCCGATCGGGGCGTAGTTCATGATCATGTGGGTGACTTTGAACATGCTTTCCGAGACGCCCTGGAACATCTTCACCAGCGGCTCGCGCAGGTCGGCCTGCAGGCTCGACAGACCGAGGCCGAACAGCACCGAGAAGAAGATGATCGGCAGCATTTCGCCGCGGGCCATGGCCGCGAAGATGTTCGATGGGATCAGGTTGAGGATGGTTTCGATGAACGCGTGTTCATGCTGTACCTCGGCGGCGGTCGCCTGGTACTTGGAAATATCCACGGTACCCAGGGTGCTCATGTCGATGCCGGCGCCCGGGTGGAACACGTTGGCCAGCACCAGGCCGACCAGGATCGCGATGGTGGTGACGATTTCGAAGTAGATGATGGTCTTCAGGCCGATACGCCCGAGTTTCTTCGCGTCGCCCACGCCGGCGATACCGACGATCAGCGAGGAGATCACGATCGGGATCACGATCATCTTGATCAAGCGGATAAAGATATCGCCCGCAGGTTGCAGGACGTTGCTGATCCACCAGGCTTTTTCGGCACTGAAATGGTTGAGCAGCGCACCAATTGCAATCCCCAGCACCAGACCGATGAGGATCTGCCAGGCGAGGCTTAGTTTTGCCTTCTTCATATCATTACCCTTACTTCAGTTGGACTCGGGCTGATGCGCGAACTGGAACGCTCAATGGCGGAAAAGTCTGTGCATCGGCCCCCGTATAAGGTCATCCCGAGCGAGCATTTACGGCTCTCTGCAGGCGAAAAAAGGCGCAACTATTCCGACGCAAGGGGAGCGCGTCTAATGCCGTAAACGCCTACCCTATGCCGAATCGGCATGAGTTTTTCTAAACAAAACGGGCGTCCCAACCGGTTCGAATGCGACATTTCGGCCTGGCCACCTACCGTGAAACGGCCATTTCAGGCGGCATTCAGCGCTTTTGGGCGGGTTGGGAATGACCTTTGAAAGAAGGGAAAGTTCTTACGTTAGAACCAGAAATCTCATCTGGAAAAAACCAAAAGTTTCTCGATGTACGGTCGCAAAGAAACACCGTGAAACGGTTAGGCCGCACTTCTGGGAATGGTTGCCGCGAAACCCTGCCTGAAAAAGCAGGCCAGCGCTCTGCCGCAAAGGTTTGTGGCATTCAAACACGGCGCAAGTCGTCAAGCCTCGGCGGCTGGCGAGCTTGCACCGCAGTTTTCCTGACCCGGCCCTCGCGGAAGCACGCCCTGTAGCCCTGGGTCCAAGTCAGTACCAGTTCGGGTCCTTTTTCAGCTGTTCCTTGAGCAAGCCCTGCACGCCAGCGTCCGGCGTGCCGAGAAAGCGGTATTCGGCATGGCGGGTCGGCGACTTGTCCGCGGGCAGGCCCGCCGGCACTTCGACCAGCATGGCGTAGGCGTGTTTTTTGTCGAAACTGAACGCCACGATCAGGCGCTGGTTGCGACAAGTATCGCGGGTTTCGCAAAGCGGGCCGACCAGGTACTTGTCGCCGTCCTCTTCCAGCGCATTCATCTGCTGCGCATCACCGGACAGGTTCATCACCCATTCCGGCAGGCGCTCTTCCTTTTCGACGACTTGCTGCCAGGTATCACGGTATTGCGGGTCACTGTTCAACAACTCGTTGACCCGGGCCTGACCGTCGTTGGCCGCCATCGCCGTGGCGCCGCCGCCCAGCAGCAGGGCGGCGGCCAATGCTTTTAAAGAAAGGCTCATGTTCAACCTCGACCACGACGGCCAAAGAAGAAGGAAGCAATGAACATCACCAGGAAAACGACAAAGAGAATCTTGGCGATACCCGTGGCGGTGCCCGCGATACCACCGAAGCCCAGTACTGCGGCGATGATGGCAATGATCAGGAATGTGATTGCCCAGCTCAACATGGTCATTCTCCTTACGCTTCTATTTAGAGGTATTGCCTGGCCGGCCCGCCCAGTTGCGCGCCGGCTGTCCTGCCTAGAACACCCAGCGCTCCTGATAAGCCGTATCGGCGACAGGCCGGGCCTGGTCGACGTCCATCAGAAACATCGGGGCGGAATCCGCAAACCCAGTGCTGACTGCACTGAAGTGGGTTTGAGTGGTGTGATAAGCCGGCAACCTCACAGCCTCTTGCTGCTGGCTCTGCTCCCAACGTGAAAACTGCTGACCGCCAATCAAGGTCACCAGCAATGCCAGGCTGGCGACCAACCCCTGCTGCAGGTGCAGGGGCGAAATAGAGAATGGAGCGAGACGTTGGCGTTTCATCCGGAAGCTCCTCCCACGCGGTTCATTGTTCTCAAGCGCCTGTTGCTGCGCTTGCGGCTTGTTCAGCCGAGCCTGACCAGACCGTTGCAGCCTGCATGCCAGCTTTCAAAGCTGAAACAAATTCAATAAAAACAATGAGTTGATATCAATCAGGGAGGTTTTCCATACGCCATCCTGCACGATGCCGCCCTGGATACCGTGCGAATTGCACGATTGGCCCGGTACTTGAGGACAAAAACGCGATTGAACATGCATGGCCTAAGGACTGTGGGCAAGACCTGAAAAACGATAGAAAACCTAACATTTTCAATCGATTAGTAGAGATCCCAGGAGATGACTAACCTGCACGCTTGGGAATCGACCAGAATTAACCATGCAACTTGCCCGATTTTTCCGGGACTAAATAAGATCACCCACTTCAGGAGCCTCGGACATGGAATCAGCACCGGAAAATCAAGGCCGCATTCTTCTGGTAGATGATGAGTCCGCGATCCTTCGTACCTTCCGTTATTGCCTGGAAGACGAGGGCTATACCGTCGCCACGGCCAATAGCGCCGCTCAGGCCGATGCCTTGCTGCAACGCCAGGTATTCGACCTGTGTTTCCTCGACCTGCGCCTGGGCGAGGACAACGGCCTGGACGTACTGGCCCAGATGCGCATCCAGGCCCCCTGGATGCGGGTGGTCATAGTCACCGCCCATTCGGCCGTCGACACTGCGGTGGATGCGATCCAGGCCGGCGCCGCCGACTATCTGGTCAAGCCCTGCAGCCCCGATCAGCTGCGCCTGGCGACCGCCAAGCAACTGGAAGTCCGCCAGCTCTCGGCGCGCCTGGAGGCCCTCGAAGGCGAAGTGCGCAAACCCAAGGACGGCCTGGACTCCCACAGTCCGGCGATGAAAGTGGTGCTGGAAACCGCCCGCCAGGTCGCCGGCACCGACGCCAACATCCTGATCCTCGGCGAGTCCGGGACCGGCAAGGGCGAGCTGGCCCAGGCCATTCACGGCTGGAGCAAGCGCGCCAGGAAATCCTGCGTCACCATCAACTGCCCGTCGCTGAACGCCGAGCTGATGGAGAGCGAGCTGTTCGGTCACAGCCGCGGAGCCTTCACCGGCGCCAGCGAAAGCACCCTTGGCCGGGTCAACCAGGCTGACGGCGGCACGCTGTTCCTCGACGAGATCGGCGACTTCCCGCTGACCCTGCAACCCAAGTTGCTGCGGTTCATCCAGGACAAGGAATACGAGCGGGTCGGCGACCCGGTGACCCGCCGCGCCGACGTGCGCATCCTCGCCGCGACCAACCTCAACCTCGAGGACATGGTGCGCGACGGACGCTTCCGTGAAGACCTGCTGTACCGCCTGAACGTGATCACCCTGCACTTGCCACCGCTGCGCGAACGCAGCGAAGACATCCTGACCCTGGCCGACCGTTTCCTCGCACGCTTCGTCAAGGAGTATGCCCGTCCCGCCCGCTGCTTCAGCGACGAGGCCCGCGAAGCGCTGCTCAACTACCGCTGGCCGGGCAATATCCGCGAGCTGCGCAACGTGGTGGAACGTGCCAGCATCATCTGTCCCCAGGAGAAGGTGGAGATCAGCCACCTGGGCATGGCCGAGCAACCCACCAACAACACCCCGCGCATCGGCGCCGCCTTGAGCCTGGACGAGCTGGAGAAAGCCCATATCGGCGCCGTGCTGGCCACCAGCGATACCCTCGACCAGGCGGCCAAGACGCTCGGCATCGACGCCTCGACGCTGTACCGCAAACGCAAACAGTACAACCTGTGAGCCGCACCTCATGAAGCTGGCGATGAAACTGCGCACGAGACTGTTCCTGAGCATCTCGGCGCTGATCACCGTGGCGCTGCTCGGCCTGCTGCTCGGGCTGGTCAGCGTGATGCAGATGGCCAAGACCCAGGAAGCGCTGATCCGCGACAACTTCATCACCCTGGACCTGGGGCTCAAGCTGCGCCAGACCCTGGGCGACCAGCTGATCATCATGCTCAACCACAACCCCGACCGAGCGGCGCTGGACGACTCCAGGCAGCAATACCTGGCCCTGCTCGACCAGGGCATCGCGCATGAACGGCAAAACCATATACGCAACGGCTTCAGCCAGGCACGCGACGACTACCAGCGTTTCTTCGAAGCCTTCGAGCGCGCCGACGGGACCTCGGCCGGGGTCAATGGCAATACGGAACTGACCCACAGCTTCAATACCCTGCGCAATGGCTTGATCGGCGAGCACCAGCAGGCCCTGGACAACATCAATGACATCGAACACCAGGCCCGCGATCGCGCCTTGATGATCGCCGGCCTGCTCGGCCTGGTCGGACTGGCCGTATTGGTCATCGGCTTCATCACCGCCCACGGCATCGCCCAGCGCTTTGGCGGCCCCATCGAAGCCCTGGCCAAGGCCGCCGACAATATCGGCCAGGGCAACTTCGACGTGACCCTGCCCCTCTCTTCGGCGGCCGAGATGAACTTGCTGACCCGGCGCTTCGGGATCATGGCCGAAGCCCTGCGCGAGCATCAGGCCACCAATGTCGACGAACTGCTCGCCGGCCAGCAGCGCCTGCAATCGGTGCTCGACAGCATCGACGACGGCTTGCTGATGATCGACCGCCAGGGCCGCCTGGAACACCTCAATCCGGTGGCGCAGCGTCAGCTGGGCTGGGACGAGGAACGCCTTGGACAAGGACTGGGCAGCGCCCTGCAGCGTCCGGAGCTGGACGAGCAGCTGCAACTGGTGCTGCGCGGCGGCAACCTGGAACGGGCGCCGGAAGACCTCAGCATCGAGGTCGACGGCGAGTCGCGCCTGCTGACGTACAGCCTGACCCCGGTCAGCCATCCCCAGGGGCATATCCTCGGCGCGGTGATGGTGCTGCACGATGTCACCGAGCAGCGGGCCTTCGAGCGCGTGCGCAGCGAGTTCGTATTGCGTGCCTCCCATGAGTTGCGCACCCCGGTCACCGGCATGCACATGGCGTTCGGCCTGTTGCAGGAACGCCTGCGCTTCCCTGAGGAGTCCCGCGAAGCCGACCTGCTGAACACCGTCAACGAAGAAATGCAGCGCCTGATGCAGCTGATCAACGACCTGCTGAACTTCTCGCGTTATCAGAACGGCCTGCAGAAACTCACCCTGGCGCCCTGCACCCTGGAGGAGCTGCTGGAGCAGGCGCGCAACCGCTTCATCGGCGCTGCCACGGCGCAGGGCATCGAGTTGCGGGTGGAGATCCAGGCGCCGCTGCCACGGCTGCATGCCGATCGCGTGCAACTGGAGCGGGTGCTGGACAACCTGATCGACAATGCCCTGCGGCATACCGCCGAGGGTGGCTTGATCCGCTTGCAGGCACGCCGGCATGGCGAGCGGGTGATCATCAGCGTCGAAGACAATGGCGAAGGCATCGCCTACGGGCAACAGGGGCGGATTTTCGAACCCTTCGTCCAGGTCGGGCGCAAGAAAGGCGGCGCCGGCCTGGGCCTGGCGCTGTGCAAGGAAATCGTGCAACTGCACGGCGGGCGCATGGGGGTCTATTCGCGGCCTGGGCAGGGAACCCAGTTTTACCTGGCCCTGCCGCTCTAGGCCTCGTCATCCAGGCGCCGCGGGCCCAGGCGGCGCCCGCGGGTGATCAGGTCGATGAACTGCACCGCGCTCAACGCATGGGCGAACAGCCAGCCCTGGCCAAAACGCACGCCCTCGCTGCTCAGCAGCAGCGCCTGATCCTCGAATTCGATGCCCTCGGCAATCACCTTGAGCTGCAGGGCATGGGCCATGCGAATGATGTGCGGGGCGACGCCGCTGCTGGCCGCGTCATGCCCCAGGGCATCGATGAATGCCTTGTCGATCTTCAGGTAATCCACCGGCAGGGTCTGCAGGTACGCCAGGCTGCAATAACCCGTGCCGAAGTCGTCGATCAGCACCTGATGGCCGACGTCCCGCAAGGCTTGCAGGTTATGCCGGGCGACCACCACATCGATCAGCCCGCGCTCGGTGACTTCGAAGGCGATCTGTCGCGCCGCCACCCGATGCAGCGCCAACAGGCGCGCCATTACCTTGCCGATCCGCGGCACCATGACATCGCAGGCCGCCAGGTTGACCGAGATGTACAGGTGCGGGTTGGCCCGCAACAGATGCCCCAACTGTTCGAGCAGGCGTTGCAGGACAAAATCGGTGATGGGGCGGATCTGCCCGGTGTTCTCCGCCATGGGAATGAACAGATCCGGACTGGTCAGGGTGCCGTCCGGACGGCGCCAGCGCAGCAAGGCCTCGGCGCCGACACACTGACGCGTTTGCAGATCGAAGATAGGTTGATACAGCACCTGCAGCTCGCCACGGCGCAGCGCACCTTGTAACTCCGCGCCCAGAGTCTGGCGCTGTCGGGCCAACTGAAAGACCAGGCCACCGATGAAGGTCGCCAGCACCAGGCTGCTGGGCAGCAGCCACCACCAGCCCTCGAACATTTCTCGCTGCATGTTGGTGCGGGGGGTGACGAGTACCAGCTGATACTCCGGGTTGATGGTGGGCATCCGGTAGATCAACTGGTCCTCGGTCACCTGCAGCGGGCTGCGACTGGTTGGCGACCAAGGCTCCATCAGCGGCCAGTCCAGCGCCGGCCCCAGCACCGGAATGGCCCGCGTGCCATGGTCGAGGACCACCATCAGGCTGCTGTTGGCGGGCAGGTCGACCATATCGGTCAGATGCCCGCGAGACGTCGCCACGCGAAAGTTGCCGCGCCCGAGCATCAGCGCCGCGCGGTTTTCATTGGGTTCGGCGGAAGTGTTCAGCCAGTAGCTGTAAGTCGGGCCGCGGATATCCGGCGGCCGGACCACGGCCAGGTTGTCCTGGCGTGGCCAGTTGGTGCAGGCCTGGGCAGCATCGATGTAAGCCGCTTCATAAATGAAGCGATAACTGAAGCTGATCTGCTGCAGGGTCACGACCATCTCGGGACTGCATTCGCGCAGGGGCTGCGCCTCGAGTACGTCCAGGCCTTCACGCAACTGCCCGAACAGTTGCTCCAGGCGTTCGAGAAAACGCTGGCCCTGAGCATTCATCTGCTCGCTTTCGCGCAGTTGCACCTCGTGCATCACGATGCCCAGGCTTGCCGCCAGCAGCAGGGCCGCACTCAGCACAGCCGCGCACATCGCCAACAGCCAGGGGCGATAGAACCAACTGCGCAGGGGTTCGCGAGCGGCCGGCATCATTGGATATCCGAGGGTTACCAATGAGTTATAGCTACTGATTGAGAAAAAACCCTGACCGTCGGGCGGGCGTCATTATTTTGTCTGGTTGAGAACCTGCAGGATCGCGGCGCTTTGCGCATCCGGCTGGCCATCGAAATTCGACGGCCGGTAATGCATCTGGAACGCGGCCAGCACATGGCGGGTCGCCACATCCAGTTCGCCGGTCTGCGGTGTTTCATAACCAAGACGCGCCAGGCCTTGCTGGAACCAGGCGATGCTCGGCAACTGCGCGGCAAAGAACGCCTGCTGGCGCGCCACCGCCTGGGCATTCGGCCACCGGCCCAACCCGGCTTCGGCCAGGCGCTTCCAGGGGAACAGCGGGCCCGGGTCGAGCTTGCGCAGGGGAGCGATATCGCTGTGGCCGATGATGTGCTGTGGCGCGATGTTGTTGCGCTTGCTGATGTCCTTGAGCAGCACGATCAGGCTCTGGACCTGCGCTTCGCTGTAGGGGTACCAGACACGGCCGGTGGGCAGGTCGCGAAAGCCCGGGTTGACGATCTCGATCCCGATGGAGCTGGAGTTCAGCCAGGTACGGCCTTGCCACTGGCTCTCGCCGGCGTGCCAGGCGCGGTATTGCTCGTCCACCAGCTTGTAGATGGTCGCCGCCTTGTCGTCGCCGATCAGGTAGTGGCTGCTGACCTGGCCGTGGGTCAGCAGTTGCAGGGAGCGCTCCATCGAGGCCGAGGTGTAATGCACCACCACGAATTGCACCCGTTCATCGAAGTTGACCGAAGGGTGGCTGGTATTGAAACGCGGGCCACTGGCGCAACCGGCCAGCAACAGAAGGGACAAGGCGAGGGCAAGAACTTTCATGGCAAAAGGCAGTACGCTGGGGAAAATAATGCAACAGTGTAACGTACTGCCTTGGCGGAAAACCGGCGAAAGCACCGGTTTATACAAAATGGAACAAATTACGCGTCAGCCCAGTTCTACCCGGTTGCGCCCCGCCTCCTTGGCCCGATAGAGCGCCTGATCGGCTCTTTTGAGCACCAGATCGCTGCGTTCTCCCGGCTTGAAGGCACTCATGCCGATGGACATGGTGATGGTCACGCGCTCGCCCTTGAAGTGGAACGGACAGGCTTCGATGGCCGCTCGCAAGGTTTCCGCCAGGCGCGCCCCGATCGGCCATGTGGTATTGGGCATCAGCAGGACAAACTCCTCACCGCCGAAACGGGCGATGAAATCGTTGCCGCGCAGGCGCTTGCGCAGCACGCCGGCGATGATCTTCAGCACCTTGTCGCCGGCCAGGTGACCGTAGTTGTCGTTGATGCTCTTGAAGTGATCGAGGTCGAGCATCGCCAGCAGCAAAGTGTTGCCGTGTTGCTGCCACTGCGCCACTTCATGCTCCAGGCGCTCGCTCCAGGCCGCCCGATTGGGCAGACCGGTAAGAGGGTCGATCAGCGCTTTCTGCCGCTGCTCTTCCAGGTGCTCGCGGTAGCCCAGGGCTTCCTGTTCCATGCTCGACACCCGCTCGGCCAGGCTCTGCAGGCGTGCGGCCACTTCCTTCTCGCGTTCGTCACGCTGCTTCTGGTGATGGTCCATGGTGCCGAGCAGGCCTTCCAGATGGCTTTCCAGCACCTGCTTGAGGTCGTCCAGATCGGCCGCCTCCTGCACGCTGCTTTGCAGGCCATCGACCTGTTCGCGGATCTGCGAGTCCATCTCCCGCGCCGCCGAACTGCTGTCGGCATGACCCTCGCTGGCGGCCTGCAAGTTGCTCTGGAAGGATTCCAGGCGCTCGTTGAGCCGCTTGAGATAGGCCTCGAACTCATGTTGGCCGCTATCGGTGATCGCCAGCATCAAGACCGCCAGATCGTCGAGGATCGGCAGCAATTCGTACCAGTTCAGCCCATGTTGCAAGCGGTCGCGCATGGACTCGGCTTGCGGCCGATGACGCTCTGGCAGGCTCAGGTCATCCAGAAGGCCGAGCAGGGTATGTTCGATATGCTTGGCCACCGAACTGTAGGACGGCTCCGGCGAGTCGGGCAGGGCATACAGCACATCCTGCTCGGCCTGCTGCGGGTCGATCACCGCCAGCGCCTCGGCCATGGCTGCCGGCAGTGGCAAGCGGTCGAGCAACAGGGCCGCAGGAGCCGCCTCGGCGGGTGCGGCAACGATCAGTTCGTCCGGATTGCTGACCGAAGCTTTGGTAACCGGGGGCTGCGCGGGCGGCAGCGAATCGGCGGGTTCAGACTCGGCTGATGGCTGCGGCGCGGGGGCAGGTACAACTGCGGGTGCTGGTGCTGGTGCTGGTGCTGGTGCTGGTGCTGGTGCTGGTGCTGGTGCGGACAAGTCTGGCACCTGTGGCGCCGGCTCCGCGACGACGGTTTTCTCCGGCTCGAGCACCGGCGGTACAAAGGCCGTGACCTGGGGAGTCGCGGCTTCCTCGGGCGGCGACTCCAGCGGCAGTTCGAGCGCCTGGCTGGCAGCAACAGCCTTTTCCACCGAAGGAGGGGACACCGGTTCCGACGCTTCGGACCACCGCGCGAGCGCGGCCTCGGCCTGAGGCGAGAGCATGTCAGCCGTGACTGTTTCAGGCGTTGCCGGCGACTGTGCCGGAGCTGGAGCTGGTGCCGGGCTCGCCACCACCGCAAGCGGTGCAGTTTCGGGCGGTACCGCCGCTTCGTCAGCGTCGCGTCCACCAAACAGGCGCTGCAACAAGCCTGGGCGGCTCGGCTCCGCGGGGCTCTCCAACAGGCTCAGCGCCTTGCCTTGCAGGCCGCTCAGTTCGCCCAGCAACAGCGGAATTTCCCGGGCCTGGCCGACCCGGCCATCCAGTTGCTTGGCGAAGCTTTTCAGCGGCCGGCTCACCTCACGGGGCAGCGGCAACTTCTGCAACTGGCTGACCAGCGAGGTCAGGGCCGTGCTCATTTGCTCGACGCGGGTCTCGCGGCGCTGTTCGGAGTCCAGCACGGCTTTTTCCAGGCGCGGCAACAGGGCCGCCAAGGCCGCGTCCATGTCGTCGGTGCGCACTACTTCGCGCATTTCCTTCATGCACTGGTCGACAGCGCGGTCAGTGCCCTCGGCTGCCAGCGTGCTGCGCACCAGGCCACGACGAAGCAGGTCGAGACGGGCATTCCAGCGCCGTTCGAGTTTTTCCTGTTGTTCGATGCTTTTGAGGTATTTCTCTTTCCAGCGCTGGGCGTCGTCGCTCATTCATGGGTTCCGCGAGGGGCAGGACTCAACGCGGGCAATGCATCGGCCGTGAGCGAACCCGGCAGACGAATCTCTACCGCGACCGGCAGGTGATCGGAAATCGGTTGGGCCAGAACCTCGACCCGCTCCAGCGTCAGGCTGGGGCTGAGCAAAATATGATCAAGACAGCGTTGTGGGCGCCAGCTGGGGAAAGTCGCTTCCAATTGCGGCGCCAGCAAACCGAGGTCACGCAAGGGCGAATGCTCCAGCAGATCGCTGGCATGGGTATTCATGTCGCCCATCAGCACCTGATGCTTGTAGCCGCCGATCATCTCACGGATATAAGCCAGCTGCCGGGTGCGCGTACGGGCACCGAGGGCCAGGTGCATCATCACCACGACCAAGGCTTCGGGCCCATCGCCGAAGCGCACGAGGATCGCACCGCGGCCCTTGGGGCCAGGCAGCGGATGATCTTCGATCGCCCAGGGGCGCAGGCGGCTGAGCACGCCATTGCTGTGCTGGGCCAGACGGCCGAGGTTGCGATTGAGCTGTTGATACCAGTAGGGGAAGGCGCCGAGATGGGCCAGGTGCTCGACCTGATTGACGTAGCCCGAGCGCAGGCTGCCGCCATCGGCTTCCTGCAGGGCGACCAGATCGAAGTCGCCCAGCAGATCGCCGATCTTCTGCAGATTGTCGGCGCGCCCGTTGTGCGGCAGCAGGTGCTGCCAGCCACGGGTCAGGTAATGCCGATAACGTTCGGTACTGATACCGACCTGGATATTGAAACTGAGCAGCCGCAGACGGCTGTCTGCCGGCAGGCCGGAGGACGCCACATGGTGCTCGTTGACCCGCGGATCATGCAGGCCAACGATGCGTTCCGTACTCCAACGTCGCATGGCAGGGGCTCGCTTACTTGGCCGCCCGCTCTTTGGCGATCAGCTGGTCGGCGACGCTCAGGGCACCTTCAGGACCACCGGCGGTGCCCAGGTCGAAGCGGTACTTGCCGTTGACGACCATGGTCGGTACGCCAGAGATCTGATAGGCCTGGGCCTTCTTCTTCGCGTCCTCGACCTTGCCTTTGACGGCGAACGAATTGTAGGTGCTCAGGAATTTGTCCTTGTCGACGCCTTCGCCGGCCAGGAACTCGGCCATTTCCTCTGGGGAAGCGAGTTTCTTGCCGCCATGGATGGCTTCGAATACGGCCTTGTGGACCTTGTGCTCGACACCCATGGCTTCCAGGGTGATGAAGAGTTGGCCGTGAACGTTCCAGATACCGCCGAACATCGCCGGGATGCGCACGAAGTTGACGTCGGCCGGCAGTTTTTCCGCCCATGGGTTGATGGTCGGTTCGAAGGCGTAGCAGTGTGGGCAGCCGTACCAGAACAGCTCGACCACTTCGATCTTGCCAGGCACCGCAACCGGAACGGCGCTGCTCAGCTCTACATATTGTTTACCGGCTTCGAGGGGTTCGGCGGCTTGAGCCGTCATGCCGAACAGGCTGGCAGTGACGAGAGCGGCGCTGAGAATCAGATTACGCATGCTTTACTCCTGAACAAGTAAGGTCGCCTCGCGCGGCCTGTCGCAGACAGGTCATGGCGGGGCTTGAGTTCGTTAGTGTAGCGGCAGACGCCATGAAAAAGGGCGGCCTGAGCCACCCTTTATGCTTTCATCGACAGATTAATCGATCATTAACGTTGCGCAAGATAGACCCTTTCGCAACATGATCGCCGGCCTCAGTGCAGGCCCTGGATGTAGCTGGATACTGCTTCGATATCCTTGTTGCTGAGCTTGGCGGCGATGCTGCGCATGATCATGGTGTCGCCGTCGTTGGTGCGGTTGCCTTCGCGGAAGTCGGTCAACTGCTTGGCTACGTACTGAGCGTGCTGGCCACCCAGGTGCGGGAAGCCGGCAGCGGCGTTACCCGTGCCATTTGGCGAGTGGCAACCGGTGCAGGAAGGCATGCCTTGATCCAGCTTGCCGCCACGGAACAATTCTTCACCGCGAGCCACGACTTTCGGGTCTGCCGCGCCGACGCTGCCTTTCTGGCTGGCGAAGTAGGCGGAGAGGTCGGCCAGGTCCTGATCGCTCAGGTTGGTCAGCAGGCCAGTCATTTCCAACACCTGGCGCTTGCCGGACTTGATGTCGTGCAACTGCTTGTTCAGGTAACGCTCACCCTGACCTGCCAGCTTTGGAAAGTTAGGCGCCATGCTGTTCCCATCCGGACCATGGCAAGCACCACATACAGCGGCTTTCGCCTGACCGGCAGCAGCGTCGCCTGCAGCATGGGCGACACCTGTGATGCCCAAGGTCAACAGCAGACTCACGAGTAATTTGTTCATCAGCTAATCCAACTACGGCTAAGGGTTAAGAGTTATGGACCGGGATCACTCGCTCATCCAAAGGATGATGGCTCGGTAATCCTCGGCACTGCAGTCCATGCACAAACCACGCGGCGGCATCGCCTTGAAACCCTGGGTCACGTGTTGCACCAGCGTCTCCATACCTTGCGCCAGCCTCGGCGCCCAAGCTCCCTGGTCCCCCTTGCGGGGAGCCGTTGGTAGTTGGCCGGAATGACAAGCCCCACAAACACGGTTGTACACAGCTTCCGGATCCTGTGTAGCCTGAGCGCTGTAAAGCGGTATCAGGACGCCGGCAGCCAGCAGCCATTTCGTCATAAAACGACCTTTTCAGGGTTGAGAGCGTGCTGCGTTCTAATGCGCAATCAAGGTCTATCGCTCTCGTGAACTTCATCCTACGCTGGGACAAAGCGCACACAAAATCTGCGGCATTATATACTGGCGCTACTGAAACGGAAACGACACCGCTCGCCGCGTCCATTCCCGGCACCGCCCCTATCGGAAATCCCATGCAACTCAAAAATCCCATTCTTGGTCTGTGCCAACAGTCCACTTTCATGCTCAGCGCCGCCAAAGTCGATCAATGCCCCGACGACGAAGGCTTCGAAGTGGCCTTCGCCGGGCGTTCCAACGCCGGCAAATCCAGCGCCCTGAATACCCTGACCCATGCCAGCCTGGCACGCACCTCGAAAACTCCGGGCCGCACGCAGCTGTTGAACTTCTTCAAGCTAGACGACGATCGCCGTCTGGTCGACCTGCCGGGTTACGGTTATGCGAAAGTGCCGATCCCGCTCAAGCAGCACTGGCAGCGTCACCTGGAAGCCTACCTGGGCAGCCGCGAGAGTTTGAAAGGGTTGATTCTGATGATGGACATCCGCCATCCGATGACCGACTTCGACCTGCTGATGCTCGACTGGGCCGTCGCCAGCGGCATGCCGATGCACATCCTGCTGACCAAGGCCGACAAACTGACCTACGGCGCGGCCAAGAACACCCTGCTCAAGGTCCAGTCGCAAATCCGTAAAGGCTGGGGCGACAACGTCACCATCCAACTGTTCTCGGCGCCAAAACGCATGGGCCTGGAAGAGGCCTACACTGTACTGGCGGGCTGGATGGAACTGGCGGACAAAGGCGCCGAAATCGAAGCCTGAAAGACATAGGCAAAACTGTCTGTGGGATGATCAGGCAAGGCAAAAGCGCGGCACGAAAGCGGAGTTTACTGGCTGTAAATGAGCATTTCGGGCCGCGCTTTTAACGCAGCATGGTCATTCCACAGGCAGTTTTGGGGCAAAAAAAACCCCGGACTTCGTATGGGGAGGGGAAGTTCGGGGTCCAAGTTCCGGACCGCTAGGGCGGGGTCCAGATATCTGCCAACACTTAACACAACATAGGAGCATCGAAGGGCTTCACCAGCCATTCAGATACTCTGAGTGGGCTTTCGCCGATTAAGTTCCGGGAGCTTTCAAAAACTATTGGTAATAGTGGATGAAATTTTCCGCACTAATAGCTCTTCGCCAGCCTTTGCCGCGGCACTATGCCGCGGCGAAAGCGACGGTCATCTCGCCTCAGTGAGCCTCATCCCAGTTGCTGCCCACCCCGACTTCGACCAGCAGCGGCACATCCAGGGTCGCGGCCTTGCTCATGTAGCCGCGAATCTCCTCGCTCACCTGGTCCACCAGGTCCTCGCGTACCTCCAGCACCAGTTCGTCGTGCACCTGCAGGATGACCTTGGCATCCAGGCCTGAGGCCGCCAGCCAGTTGTCCACCGCCACCATGGCTTTCTTGATGATGTCGGCCGCCGTGCCCTGCATCGGCGCGTTGATCGCCGTGCGTTCGGCGCCGGCGCGTTCCTGCGGCTTGTTGGAGTTGATCTCCGGCAGGTACAGGCGACGCCCGAACAGGGTTTCCACATACCCCTGGTCCGCGGCCTGGGCACGGGTGCGGTCCATGTATTCACGCACGCCTGGGTAGCGGGCGAAGTAGGTGTCGATATAGGCCTTGGCGGTCTTGGTGTCGACGCCGATGTCCTTGCCGAGCTTCTGTGCGCCCATGCCGTAGATCAGGCCGAAGTTGATTGCCTTGGCGCTGCGACGCTGGTCGGAACTGACATCCTTGAGCTCGACCTTGAACACTTCGGCCGCAGTGGCCGTGTGCACGTCGAGGTTATTGCGGAAGGCATTCATCAAGCCTTCATCGCGGGACAGGTGCGCCATGATCCGCAGCTCGATCTGCGAATAGTCCGCCGCCAGCAGCTTGTAGCCAGGTGGCGCGATAAAGGCCTGGCGGATGCGCCGGCCTTCGGCGGTACGCACCGGGATGTTCTGCAGGTTCGGATCGCTGGAAGACAAGCGCCCAGTGGACGCCACCGCCTGATGGTAGGAGGTGTGGATCCGCCCGGTCCGCGGGTTGATCTGCTCCGGCAGGCGGTCGGTGTAAGTGCTCTTGAGCTTGCTCATGGAGCGGTACTGCATCAGCACCTTGGGCAGCGGGTAGTCGTCCTCGGCCAGCTTGGCCAATACTTCTTCAGCGGTGGACGGCTGGCCTTTGGCGGTCTTCTTCAGCACCGGCAGGCCGAGCTTGTCGTAGAGGATCACCCCCAGTTGCTTGGGCGAGCCGAGGTTGAATTCTTCACCGGCGATCTCGAAGGCTTCACGCTCCAGCGCCACCATCTTGTCGCCGAGCTCGATGCTCTGCACGCCCAGCAGGTCGGCATCCACCAGCGCTCCTTGGCGCTCGATCCGCGCCAGCACCGGCACCACGGGCATTTCGATATCGCTGAGCACGCTGGCCAGGCTCGGGATCGCGGCCAGCTTTTCATGCAGGGCCTGATGCAGACGCAGGGTCACATCGGCGTCCTCGGCGGCATAAGGCCCGGCCTGCTCAAGGGCGATCTGGTCGAATGTCAGCTGCTTGGCGCCCTTGCCGGCGATGTCCTGGAAGCTCACGGTGGTGTAGCCCAGGTATTTCTCCGCCAGGCTGTCCATGTCGTGCCGGGTAGCTGTGGAGTTGAGCACGTAGGATTCGAGCATGGTGTCGAAGGCGACCCCGCGCACCGTGATGCCATTGGCCTGATCGCCACCGATGGCACAGTTGGCCAGGATGTTCATGTCGAACTTGGCGTGCTGGCCGACCTTGAGTTTGTTCGGGTCTTCGAGAATCGGCTTCAGGGCCCGCAGGACGCTGTCGCGGTCCAGCTGCTCCGGCGCGCCGATGTAAGAGTGGGTCAGCGGAATATAAGCCGCTTCGTTGGCCTGCACGGCGAAGGACAGCCCCACGAGCTGCGCCTGCTGAGCGTCGATGCCGGTGGTTTCGGTATCGAAGGCGAACAGCTTGGCGTTCTTCAGTTTCTCCAGCCAGACATCGAAACGCGCCTGATCGAGGATGGTTTCGTACTGCGCTTCAACGGCCACCGGCGCTTCGACCTCAGCCTCGGCCTGGGTCAACAGGTCGGCCACCGGCTCGGGCGCTGCGGCAGTACTCAGCTCGAGGCGCTTGGCGTCGCGCTGCAGCTCGTCGAGCCAGCTCTTGAACTCCAGCAGGCTGTACAGCTCGACCAGCTTGTCACGGTCTGGCTCACCCAGGTGCAGGTCATCCAGGCCGACATCCAGCGGCACATCGACCTTGATGGTCGCCAGCTGATAGGAGAGGAAAGCCATTTCCTTGTGCTCTTCGAGCTTGGCCGGCAGGGTCTTGGCCCCGCGAATCGGCAGGCTCGGGACGATATCGAGCTGTGCATACAGCTCGTTCAAGCCACCATTGACCCCCACCAACAGGCCGGAAGCGGTCTTCGGGCCGATACCCGGCACACCCGGGATGTTGTCGGAGGAGTCGCCCATCAGCGCCAGGTAATCGATGATCTGCTCGGGAGCGACACCGAATTTCTCCTTCACGCCCTCCACATCCATGCTGCTACCGGACATGGTGTTGACCAGCGTAATGTGCCCGTCCACCAGCTGCGCCATGTCCTTGTCGCCGGTGGAGATCACCACCGGCCGGTCGGCCGCCGCGCTGCTGCGGGCCAGGGTGCCGATCACGTCGTCCGCCTCGACGCCCTCGACGCACAGCAGCGGAAAGCCCAGGGCGATCACGCTGGCGTGCAGCGGCTCGATCTGTACGCGCATGTCGTCGGGCATGCTCGGGCGATTGGCCTTGTACTCGGCGTACATGTCATCGCGGAAAGTCCCGCCCTTGGCGTCGAACACCACGGCGAACGGACTGTCCGGGTACTGCTTGCGCAGACTCTTGAGCATGTTCAGCACGCCCTTGACCGCACCGGTCGGCATGCCTTTGGAAGTGGTCAAAGGTGGCAGCGCGTGGAAGGCGCGGTACAGGTAGGACGAACCGTCCACCAGGACGAGGGGGGCTTGGCTCATGAGCAGGATCAACCTTTTCGGCGGGTCCGGCGCTAGAATAGCGGGACCGTTGACGACAAAGGGACAAGGTTATCATGCGCACACTAAATCGCTTGCTGCTGGCCAGCTTGATTGCAATCACGCCGATGGCCGTGATTGCCGCGGAGGATGCGCCGTCGGCGGATCCGGAAGTGACCATTCGCACGGAAGGCGACAAGACCATCCAGGAATACCGGCAGAACGGTTTCCTGTACGCCATCAAGGTCACACCGAAGGTCGGCAAACCCTACTTTCTGGTGCGCGCCGACGGTTCCGATGGCAATTTCATTCGTTCGGACCAGCCGGATATGCTGATTCCGGCGTGGAAAATTTTCGAGTGGTAAGCCGCTCCTAACTTCAATCGGCGCTGGCTCGACAGCGGCGCCCGTACTGGCAGTTTTTAACCATGTCTGTGTTTACTCCCCTGGCTCGGCCCGAGCTGGAAACCTTTCTCGCCCCCTACGGGCTCGGCCGCCTGCTTGACTTCCAGGGGATTGCCGCTGGTAGCGAAAACACCAACTTCTTCATCAGCCTGGAACAGGGCGAGTTCGTCCTGACCCTGGTCGAGCGTGGCCCGGTCCAGGAAATGCCGTTCTTCATCGAACTGCTGGACGTGCTGCACGACGCCAACCTGCCAGTGCCTTACGCCCTGCGCACCACCGACGGCGTGGCCCTGCGCGAGCTGGCCGGCAAGCCGGCACTGCTGCAGCCGCGCCTGGCCGGCAAGCACATCAAGCAAGCCAATGCCCAGCATTGCGCGCAGGTCGGCGAGTTGCTGGGCCATCTGCACCTGGCCACCAGGGACAACATGATCAAGCGCAAGACCGATCGTGGCCTGGACTGGATGCAGGAAGAAGGCGCGCAGATGCTGTCCCATCTCGACCCGCAGGCGCGGGATCTGCTGCAGCGGGCGCTGGATGAAATCGCCGAGCAGAAGACCAGGATCCTCGCACTGCCGCGGGCCAATATCCACGCCGACCTGTTCCGCGACAACGCGATGTTCGAAGGCACGCACCTGACCGGACTGATCGACTTCTACAACGCCTGCTCCGGGCCGATGCTGTATGACGTGGCGATTGCCCTGAACGACTGGTGCTCCGACGCCGACGGCCTGCTCGACGGTCCGCGGGCCCGGGCCCTGCTGGGCGCCTACGCGACCCTGCGCCCGTTCACCGCCACCGAAGCCGAGCTGTGGCCAACCATGCTGCGGGTGGCCTGCGTGCGCTTCTGGCTGTCACGCCTGATCGCCGCCGAGTCCTTCGCCGGGCAAGACGTGCTGATTCACGACCCGATGGAGTTCCAGCTGCGCCTGGCCCAGCGCCAGCAGGTCAGCGCACCATTGCCGTTCGCCATCTGAACGCATCGCGGGNCCCGCGATAGCATCAGCAGCCGTTACAACGATTCCAGGCAGCCCGCCAGATCGTTGCCCAGCTTCTCCAGCACCTGCTCGTAACCCTGCGCGGTAGCCGGGGTGTAGCCGCCCAACGCATCGAGTTCCGCCAGCTTCACCGGCAAGCCCGCCACCAGGGTTTCGGCCAGGCGTGGGCGCAATGGCGGTTCGCTGAACACACAGGTCTTGCCGACTTCCTGCAAGCGCTTGCGCATCGTCGCTACGTGCTGCGCGCCCGGCTGCACTTCGGCGGCGACGCTGAATACGCCTGCGTGCTTGAGGCCATAAGCCTCTTCGAAGTAATCGAAGGCTTCGTGGAAGACGAAATAAGGCTTGCCGGCGATTGGGGCCAGGCGGGCTTTCAAACGGGCATCCAGGGCATCCAGGCGTGCGTCGAAAGCCTTGGCGTTGCTCTGGTAACGCGCGGCGTTGGCCGGGTCCGCGGCACTCAGGTCGGCCGCCATGCGGTCGGCGATGACTCGCGCGTTGACCGGCGACAGCCACAGGTGCGCATCGAGGCTGCCCGGACGGTGATCGTGGTCATGCTCGTCGGCTTCTTCGGCATGCGAGTGGTTATCTTCGGCGAAATGACGGAGTTTCAGGCCTGGCAAGTCCTGTATCGCCAGCGATGGCAGCGTGCGGCCCTTGAGCACCCGCGGCAGGAAGCTCTCCATGTCCGGGCCGATCCAGTACAGCAACTCCACTGACTGCACCTTGCGCACATCGGAAGGACGCAGCGCATAGTTGTGCGGCGAGGCACCCGGCGGCAACAGAACCTCGGGCACGGCGATGCCATCCTGGACGGCGGCGGCGATCAATTGCAGGGGTTTGATGCTGGTCAGGACCCGGACTTCGGCCTGGGCCGAGCTGATCACGAACAAACTGGCGGTAAAAGCGACAAAAAGGGCAAAAAGTCGGGACACGATGACCACTCGAAGAGGCGAGAACGGGTAACATAATAACGTCTCTCACAATTATCGTCGCCGCTCATGCCTAAAACCCCTCTCGCCAGTCGCCCCCACGACCACTCTCACTGCGTGCACAGCGCATTGTCCGAGGCCGATGCCCTGTGCGCGCGCCAAGGCCTGCGCCTGACCGCCCTGCGTCGGCGGGTGCTGGAGCTGGTCTGGCAAAGCCACAAGCCGCTGGGTGCCTACGACATCCTCGCCGTGCTCAGCGAACAGGACGGTCGCCGCGCCGCGCCGCCCACCGTGTACCGCGCCCTGGATTTCCTCCTGGAAAACGGCCTGGTGCACCGCATCGCCTCGCTCAACGCCTTCGTCGGCTGCAACCACCCGGAACACGCGCACCAGGGCCAGTTCCTGATCTGCCGCGTGTGCCACGCCGCCATCGAGCTTGAACAGAAGTCCATCAGCGACGCGATCATCAGCAGCGCCCGCGATGTCGGCTTCGTCGTCGAAGGCCAGACCGTCGAAGTGGTCGGCCTCTGCTCGGGTTGCCAGGGGGCTTGATGAGCAATGCCTTGATCCGCCTCGATCAGGTCGCGGTGACCTTTGCCGGGCAGACCGTGCTGGACAACATCCAGCTCAGTGTCGAGCCAGGGCAGATCGTCACTCTGATCGGCCCCAACGGCGCCGGCAAGACCACCCTGGTGCGCGCCGTGCTCGGCCTGCTCAAGCCCGACAGCGGCAGCGTCTGGCGCAAGCCGAAGCTGCGGGTCGGCTATATGCCGCAGAAGCTGCACGTCGATCCGACATTGCCACTGTCGGTGCTGCGCTTCCTGCGCCTGGTTCCCGGCGTGGACCGCGCGACAGCCCTGGCCGCGCTGAACGAAGTCGGCGCCGAACAGGTGATCGACAGCCCGGTGCAGAGCATTTCCGGCGGCGAGATGCAGCGTGTGCTGCTGGCCCGCGCCCTGCTGCGCGAGCCGGAACTGCTGGTACTCGACGAGCCGGTACAAGGCGTGGACGTCGCCGGCCAGGCCGAGCTGTACAGCCTTATCACTCGTTTGCGCGACCGCCACGGCTGCGGCGTGCTGATGGTCTCCCACGACCTGCACCTGGTGATGAGCACCACCGACCAGGTGGTCTGCCTCAATCGCCACGTGTGCTGCTCCGGCCACCCGGAACAGGTCAGCGGCGACCCGGCCTTCGTCGAGCTGTTCGGCCAGAACGCGCCAAGCCTGGCGATCTACCACCACCATCACGACCACGCCCACGACCTGCACGGCTCGGTAGTCACCGGGGCCGCGGCCGGCCACGTTCATGTCCACGGAGATAGCTGCAAGCATGGCTGATTTTCTGTTCTACGCCCTGCTCGCAGGTCTGGCGCTGGCGCTGGTGGCAGGTCCCCTGGGATCCTTCGTGGTCTGGCGGCGCATGGCCTATTTCGGCGACACCCTGTCCCATGCCGCCTTGCTCGGCGTGGCCCTGGGCTTTCTGCTGGATGTCAGCCCGGCGGTGGCGGTGACCGTCGGCTGCCTGCTGCTGGCGGTGCTGCTGGTCACCCTGCAACAGCGCCAGCCGCTGGCTTCCGACACGCTGCTGGGGATTCTCGCCCCCAGTACGCTCTCCCTCGGGCTGGTGGTACTAAGCTTCATGCATGACGTGCGGATCGACCTGATGGCCTATCTGTTCGGCGATCTGCTGGCGATCAGCCCCGGCGACCTGGCGTGGATTCTCGGCGGCAGCGCCGCGGTCCTGCTGCTGTTGGTGGCCCTGTGGCGACCGTTGCTGGCGATCACCGTGCACGAGGAGCTGGCCAGGGTCGAAGGCTTGCCGGTGGCATCGTTGCGCCTGGCGCTGATGCTGTTGATCGCAGTGGTGATCGCGGTGGCGATGAAGATCGTCGGAGTATTGTTGATCACCTCGCTGCTGATCATCCCCGCGGCTGCGGCTCAACGTCACGCCCGCTCCCCGGAGCAGATGGCACTGGGCGCAAGCCTGCTGGGCATACTCGCGGTCTGTGGCGGGCTGGCGTTGTCCTGGTTCAAGGACACCCCCGCGGGGCCGTCGATTGTGGTCACGGCGGCCGCATTGTTTCTGCTGAGTTTTGTCCTGCCCCGTCGAGGGGTGTAGACTTGCTCGCTTTTTGCGCAATTAGAGAGTCGCAGGAATGAAGCCGTTCGCCTCCCGTTATCTGCTCCTTGTCGCATTTTCCCTGCTGCTGGGCGCCTGCCAGAGCACGCCGCCGGCGGAAGTTCCCGACGCCCGCGCCACGGCCATCGCACAGCTGCAACAAAACATCGCCAGCAGCGAGCTGGCCACCGCCGAAGACCAGCTGAGCGCCTTGCAGGCCCAGTCGCCCAACGACCCGCAGCTCGAGCAATACCAGCGCCAGCTGGCCGAAGCCTACCTGCAGCGCAGCCAGATCGTGCTGCAAAAGGGTGATGTCAACGCCGCCGCCACGGCCCTGAGCCGCGCCCGCGCGCTGATGCCCAAGGCACCGGCCCTGACCGGTGGCGTCGATGGCGCCATCACCCAGGCCCGTAAAGCCGAACTGGAAAAAGCCGAAGCAGCGCTCAAGGCCGCTGAAGCCCGGCCGCCGGCCAAGCTGATCGACCCGGCCGCCGAGAGCACCACCATTGCGCTGAACCTCAGCGATATCAAGCAATTGCGCCGGCAACTCGATGGGATCGCCGCCGATGTGGTGAATTACCAGTGCGACGTGAGCATCCAGGCGCCACGCACCGAGGACTACCCCTGGCTGAAGACCCTGCTGAGCAAGCGGGTGAAGAAGCTCGATGCCGACTACGACCTGACAATCGAACGGCAGATCCTGCGCCACGTCCCGGCACAGATGGTGTTGAGCCCGCGCAAACCCCAATGAGCCCGCTCCCGTAGGAGCGAGCGGGCGGCGTCCGACTTGCCCGCGATGAACGCTAACGCGGTACTACAGATAGACCGCGGCACCCCCATCGCACGCAAGCTGTGCTCCTACACAAACATCTCGCCGCAATCGCCTTGGGCTCCCGCTCCCAGAGCCGATGCCATGACCTTTGATCGCGTTATTGCCAAATCGAAGGATGAATACAAAATAAATGCTAAGAACCTCTATACGGACAGGCTAAAATGCGCGCCCGGCTAACCGCTGATCCTTTTCTAACGCGCCCCACAAGGTTCGCTACGTGATCGAGTTTCAAAACGTCCATAAAACCTACCGGGTCGCCGGTAAGGATATTCCCGCCCTGCATTCGACCAGCCTGAAGGTCGAGAATGGCCAGGTATTTGGCCTGATCGGCCATTCCGGCGCGGGCAAAAGTACCCTGCTGCGCCTGATCAACCGCCTGGAAAACCCCAGCGGCGGCAAGATCATCGTCGACGACGAAGAAGTCACCGCCCTGGACGCCAACGGCCTGCGCCGCTTCCGCCAGCAGGTCGGGATGATCTTCCAGCACTTCAACCTGCTGGCTTCCAAGACCGTGGCCGACAACGTCGCGCTGCCGCTGACCCTGGCCGGCGAGCTGTCGCGCAGCGCGATCGACCAGCGCGTGGCCGAGCTGCTGGCCCGCGTCGGTCTGTCCGATCACGCCAAGAAGTACCCAGCCCAGCTGTCCGGCGGACAGAAACAGCGCGTCGGCATCGCCCGCGCCCTGGCAACCAAACCGAAGATCCTGCTGTGCGACGAAGCCACCAGCGCCCTGGACCCGCAGACCACCGCGTCGGTCCTGCAACTGCTGGCCGAGATCAACCGCGAACTGAACCTGACCATAGTGCTGATCACCCATGAGATGGACGTGATCCGTCGCGTCTGCGACCAGGTGGCGGTGATGGATGCCGGAGTGATCGTCGAGCAGGGTTCGGTGGCCGAGGTGTTCCTGCATCCCAAGCACCCGACCACCAAGCGTTTCGTCCAGGAAGACGAGCAGATCGACGAAAGCGAACAGCGCGACGACTTCGCCCATGTACCAGGCCGCATCGTGCGCCTGACCTTCCAGGGCGATGCCACCTACGCACCGCTGCTGGGCACCGTGGCCCGCGAAACCGGGGTGGACTACAGCATCCTCGCCGGCCGCATCGACCGCATCAAAGACGTCCCTTACGGGCAACTGACCCTGGCCATCACCGGCGGTGACATGGAGGCGGCCTTTGCCCACTTCACCGCGGCGGATGTCCACATGGAGGTGCTGCGCTAATGGAACTGCTGACAAGTTTCTTCGCCAATATCGACTGGTACGAAATCTGGCTGGCCACCGGCGACACCCTGCTGATGCTCGGTGGCTCGCTGCTGTTCACCGTGCTGCTGGGCCTGCCCCTGGGCGTGCTGCTGTTCCTCTGCAGCCCGCGCCAGCTGCTGGAGCAGAAGAGCCTCTACGCCCTGCTGTCGCTGCTGGTGAACATCCTGCGCTCGCTGCCGTTCATCATCCTGCTGATCGTGATGATCCCGTTCACCGTGCTGATCACCGGCACCTCGCTGGGTGTCGCCGGGGCGATTCCGCCTCTGGTGGTCGGCGCCACGCCGTTCTTCGCCCGCCTGGTGGAAACCGCCCTGCGCGAAGTGGACCGCGGCATCATCGAAGCCACCCAATCGATGGGCGCTACCACCCGGCAGATCATCACCAACGCTTTGCTGCCGGAAGCCCGTCCGGGTATTTTCGCGGCAATTACCGTGACAGCGATTACCCTTGTTTCCTACACCGCCATGGCGGGCGTGGTAGGCGCGGGCGGTCTCGGCGACCTGGCGATCCGCTTCGGCTACCAGCGCTTCCAGACCGATGTGATGGTGGTCACCGTGGTGCTGTTGCTGGTGCTGGTTCAAGTTCTGCAAACCGTCGGCGACAAGCTGGTGGTGCACTTTTCCCGAAAATAAGTCGGCCCTGGCCGGCAGGCGTCCGGCACCGGGCGCCTCACAAGGAGCTAGCTGGATGAAAAAACTACTCGTCGCTTTCGCCGCCGTTGCCGCGTTCTCCGCGCACGCCGCTGACACCCTGACCGTGGCCGCCACCCCGGTGCCCCACGCCGAGATCCTCGAATTCGTGAAGCCGGCGCTGGCCAAGGAAGGCGTGGACCTGAAGGTCAAGGTCTTCACCGACTACATCCAGCCGAACGTGCAGGTCGCCGAAAAGCGCCTGGACGCCAACTTCTTCCAGCACCAGCCGTACCTGGATGAGTTCAACAAGGCCAAGGGCACCCACCTGGTAAGCGTTGCCGGCGTGCACCTGGAGCCGCTGGGCGCCTACTCCAACAAGTTCAAGAAACTCGAAGAACTGCCAGGCGGCGCCACCGTGGTGATCCCCAACGACGCCACCAACGGCGGCCGTGCCTTGCTGCTGCTGGCCAAGGCCGGCCTGATCAAGCTCAAGGATTCCAACAACATCCTGTCCACGGTCAAAGACATCACCGAGAACAGCAAGGACCTGAAATTCCGTGAGCTGGAAGCCGCGACCATCCCGCGCGTGCTGACCCAGGTCGACCTGGCGCTGATCAACACCAACTACGCCCTGGAAGCCAAGCTGGACCCGTCCAAGGACGCCCTGGTGATCGAAGGCAAGGACTCGCCTTACGTGAACATCCTGGTGGCCCGTCCTGACGACAAGGATTCGGACGCCATGAAGAAGCTGGTTGCCGCCCTGCACAGCCCGGAAGTGAAGCAATTCATTCTCAAGAAGTACAAAGGCGCCGTGGTTCCAGCGTTCTGATCGGTTGCAGAAACACAAACGGGGCGCCTCAAGGCGCCCCGTTTCGTTGTAGCCGCTGCCGCAGGCTGCGATAAGGCGCGAAGCGCCTTCCGAGGCCCTCAAAAGCACGTCTCCTGCGGAGCCGATCGCAGCCTGCGGCAGCGGCTACAGGGTTCAGGTTACTTGCGCTGCAACATCACCGGCAGCTGGACCACCAGTTTCTGGTTGTTCAGCGGCGCGCGGATGAAGCCGCGCTGGGTGCCGTCCGGGCCGATCACCGCGAGGTTGCCGCTGTGGTCCACGGTGTAGTTGGGCTTGCTGGTGTCCGCCGGAATGAAGGGGATGCTCACCGCATTGGCGAGCTTCTGCACGTCCGCCACCGAGGTCGCGGTCAGGCCCTTGAAGTCCTTGTCGAAGTAGCCCAGGTACTGCTTCAGCTGCTGCGGCGTGTCGCGGTTCGGGTCGACGCTGACCAGCACCACCTGCAGGTTGTCCACCGCCTCCTTGGGCAGCTCGCTCTTGATCTGGCGCAGCTGGGCGAGGGTGGTCGGGCAGATGTCCGGGCAGAAGGTGTAGCCGAAGAACAGCAGGCTCCATTTGCCCTTGAGCTCATTGAGCACCACCGGCTGGCCTTCCTGGTCGGTCATTTTCACGTCCGGCAGGTTGCGGCTCTGGGGCAGCAGGATGATCCCGGCGTCGATCAACGCGGTCGGGTCCCCCTGGTTCTTGCCGGTCAGCACTTTGTTGACGGTGAGCCCCAGCACCAGGGCCACCAGCGCCACGAGAATAAAGACGGTTTTCTGAGTTCGAGTCATAGGTTCAACAATAGGTAGTGGTCTACGAGCAGCGCGATAAACAGCAGGAACAAGTAATAAATAGAGTACTTGAAGGTGTTGATCGCCGCGTGCGGCCGACTGCCACGGTACAGCACCCAGGCCCATTGCAGAAAGCGCGCGCCCAGGCCCAGGGCACAAATCAGGTAGAGCAGGCCGCTCATGTGGATCGCATAGGGCAGCAGGCTGACCGCCAGCAGGGCGAAGGTGTAGAGCAGGATATGCACCTTGGTGTAGTGCTCGCCATGGGTCACCGGCAGCATCGGGATATCGGCCTTGGCGTACTCCTCCTTGCGGTGAATGGCCAGGGCCCAGAAGTGCGGCGGGGTCCAGGCGAAGATGATCAGCACCAGCAACAGCGGTTCGGCCGTCACATGCCCGGTGGCCGCAACCCAGCCCAACAGCGGTGGCGCGGCCCCGGCCAAACCACCGATCACGATGTTCTGCGGGGTCGCCCGCTTGAGGAAGCCGGTGTAGATCACCGCATAACCGAGCAGCGACGCCAGGGTCAGCCAGGCGGTCAGCGGATTGGTGAACGCCAGCAGCAAGGCTTGCCCGGCGATGGCCAGCAGCAGGGCGAAACCCAGCGCCGCCGGCGGCGATACCCGGCCCTCGGCCAGCGGCCGTTTATGGGTGCGCGCCATGACTGCATCGATCCGCCGGTCCACCACATGGTTCACCGCCGCCGCCGCGCCGGCGCACAGGGCGATGCCCAGGTTGCCGAACACCAGCACCGTCCACGGCACCCCGGCGCGGGTGGCGAGGAACATGCCCACCAGCGAAGTGATGAGCATCAGTACCACCACCTTGGGCTTGGTCAGCTCCAGGTAGTCACGCCAGATCGCCTGGCGGTGACGCTCGCCGATCAGAGTCGCCATGGCATCTCTCCTTTTATGGTTATGGGCCCGGCGGCGTGTTTACGCGGGCTCAGGCGCCAGCCCAGCGGCAGGTGCGAGCGGGCGCGGACCAGGCTGGTGCGGGCGTGATAGTTGACCAGCACCAGGGTCAGCAGCAGCGCCGCGCCGCCCGCGTTGTGCGCCACGGCCACCGGCAGTGGCAGGTGGAACAGCACATTGCTGATGCCGAGGCCGATCTGCGCTGCCAGCGCCACCAGCACCAGCCCGGCGAGGCGGGTCATGCCCACATGCTTGAGTTGCCAGGCCAGGCCGAGCAACACCAGGGTCACCAGCAGCGCGCCGATGCGATGGGTCAGGTGGATGGCCGTGCGGGCGTCGCTGTCGAGCTGCCCGCCCAGGTAGTTGGGGCCGATGTGCTGGGTCAGGTGAAAGCCGTTGGCGAAATCCGCCGCCGGCCACCACTGGCCGTGGCAGGTCGGCAGGTCGATGCAGGCCACCGCCGCGTAGTTGGAGCTGACCCAGCCGCCCAGGGCGATCTGCCCGATCACCAGCACCAGCCCGGCCGTGGCCCAGTATTGCAGGCGGCGCGGCACGATCAGCGCCGGCAGCACCCCGGACAGGCGCAGCGTCAGCAAGAACAGCAGGCTCAGGGTGGCGAAGCCGCCCAGCAGGTGCGCGGTGACCACCTGCGGCCATAGCTTGAGGGTCACCGTCCACATGCCGAACAAGGCCTGGGCGAACACCACCGAGAGCAGGAACAGCGGCAGTTTCAGCGGTTGTCCGGGATGATGCCGATGGGTCCAGGAGCGTGCCGCCAGCAGCACGATCAGCAGGCCCAAGGTGCCGGCGAAATAGCGGTGGATCATCTCGTTCCAGCCCTTGTGGGCTTCCACCGGGGTGTCGGGAAAATGCAGCTCGGCATGGGCCAGCTGGGCTTCGCTTTTCGGCACGCTGATAAAACCGTAGCAACCCGGCCAGTCAGGGCAGCCGAGGCCGGCGTGGGTCAGCCGGGTATAGGCGCCGAGCAGCACCACGATCAGCGCCAGCAAGGTGGCAAACAAGGCGAGGCGAAATCCAGGTTTGGCCATGACGATGCCCTTATCCGATGTTCGACAGTTTCAGCAGATGGCGCAGGTCGTTGAGCAGATCCTTGCCCTTGACCCGGGCGTCGTAGCGCAGGACCAGGTTGCCGTGCGGGTCGACTATCCACAGCAGCGGCGCGCTCTGGTCGCTGGCGCCTTTGGTGAAGGTCGGCAGGTCCAGTGGGTAGCGTTGCAGTTGCGGGTACTCGCGCTGCAGCTTGGCCTGGTAGTCGGCGTCCAGCGGCTGGGCGGCGGCCAGGGCGTGGCTGGCCCGGGAGGCGTCGCGGCCCAGGGAGATCTGGATCTGCCGCGCCAGGTACACCAGCTGCTGGCAATCCACGGAGCAGTCCCTGGGTGCCGTGACCAGGATCTGCCAGCGCTTCTCATCAGCCTGGACCCCGATGTCGGCGCGGCTCTGGCCGTTGCCGATCAGCTCACCGTGGTAGCTGCGGCTTTCCGGCACCCAGAACTGCAACTTGTACATACCGGTGGCGAGGATCATCGGGCCGATCACCATGGCCACGATCAGCAGCAGTTGCCAGCGTCCGCGGCGCCGGTTGTGCGGCGCCTGGGCCTCAGTAATGTTGGGTGGATTCATGGCCGCTCCCATGCTGTTTCTCCCTTGCGTTATGCCATCCGAGATAGAGGTACAAAGCGCACAGGGCCAGCGCCATGGCGAACCACTGCACGGCGTAGCCCAGATGTTTTTCCGGCCCCATGGCCACCACCGGCCATGCGGTCATGTAGGCGCCCGGGCCAGCCTCCTGGCGCAGCTCGTAGGCAAAACCGCTGCGCCCCAGCTCGCTCCAGAGCCTGGCCGGATCGACCCTCGTCACCAGCCGCGGCCACTGGGCATTCAGCGGATCGGCATGCAGTTGAAAGGTCGCGCCGGGGGCGACATAGACCCAGGCGTCGAGGCTCAGGGACTGTTCCGGGGTGTTGAATGCGGGTGGCGTGCGCCGGTCCGGCCAGGGCAGCCAGCCACGGTTGAGCAACAGCCATTGGCCGCTGGCCTGGTCGAGAAAGGGTTGCAGCAGCTCGACCCCGACCTTGCCCTCATGCATGCGGTTATCCAGCAGCAGGCTGTGGGCCGCATCGAAGCGGCCATGCACTTGCACCCGGCGGAACGCCGGATCGCTGGCAGCCTGCAGCTCATCCAGGGTCAGCGGCTCGGCCACTCGCCGTTCGGCGTAGCTGGCCAGCAGCTCGCGCTTCTGTTCGCCCCGGCCCAGTTGCCAGAACCCGAGCGTCACCAGCACCGGCAGCAACGCCAGCACCACCAGAGTCGGCAGCACGCCCGGGCGAAAGCCGCTCATGGCAGCGCCCGAAAGTGGCGAGATCGACTGGCTATACTCAAGCGCATCGCGTTTCCCCTGGAGCCCACCATGCTTAAAGCGGCAATCGTCCTGTTGCTGATAGCCACGCTCATCAGCCTGTTCAGCGGCCTGTTCTTTCTGGTCAAGGACGACAGCAGCTCCCATCGCCTGCTCAGGTCGCTGACCGTTCGGGTGTGCCTGGCCGCGCTCACCGTCGGCTTGATCGCCTGGGGCTTCTTCAGCGGCCAGCTGGTGTCCCACGCGCCCTGGTAACGCCGCGCTCAGAGCACGTAGACGAAGACAAACAAGCCGATCCACACCACATCGACAAAGTGCCAATACCAACTGGCCGCCTCGAAACCGAACTGATGCTCGGCGTCGAAGTGCCCCCTCATGATGCGCATCAGCATCACGAACAGGATCAGCGTGCCGATGGTCACGTGGGCGCCGTGGAAGCCGGTGAGCATGAAGAAGGTGGCGCCGTAGATGCCCGAGCCCAGGGTCAGCCCCAGCTCGTGGTAGGCGTGCAGGTATTCCTCGGCCTGGAAGCCGAGAAAGGCACAGCCCAGCAACACGGTGATCACCAGCCAGATTTTCAGCGCGCCGCGATGGCCGTTCTTCAGGGCGTGGTGGGCAATGGTCACGGTGACGCTGGAACTCACCAGCAGCACGGTGTTGAGCAACGGCAGGCCCCAGGGGCTGATGACTTCCTTGGGCGGCGGGAACAGCTTCGAGTCGGGGTTTTCGAGCAATGGCCAGACGAACTCGAAGTTCGGCCAGAGCATGTGCGCGATGCCCTTGCTGCCTTCGCCGCCCAGGGCCGGGCCGGCGATATGGCGCACGTAGAACAGCGCGCCGAAGAAGGCGATGAAGAACATCACTTCGGAAAAGATGAACCAGCTCATGCCCCAGCGGAACGAGCGATCCAGCTGGGCGCTGTACAGGCCGGCGCGACTTTCCTTGATCACCGCGCCGAACCAGCCGAACAGCATGTAGGCCAGCAGCAGGCTACCGACGAAGAAAATCAGCGGGCCATGGGATTCCGGGCGCGCGGCCTTGAGGTCGTTGAACCAGGTGGCCAGGCCGAACACGGTAACGAACATGCCCACCGTGGCGATGATCGGCCACTTGCTCTGGGCGGGAACGTAATAATGCTCATGAGTTGCCATTTATTGTTCTCCTTATCGGGCACGCTTGAACGTCTTAACCGCCGGTGTTGGTGCTCACGGCCACCGGTGGATGACGCGCGGTGATATCGAACAGCGTGTAAGCCAGCGTCAGGTGCTTCACATCCTTGGGCATGTCGCGGTCAACGATGAAACGTACCGGCATCTCGATCTGCTGACCGGGCTGCAGCACTTGCTGGGTGAAACAGAAACATTCGGTCTTGTGGAAATACATCGCGGCGCTGCTCGGCGAGATGCTCGGGATCGCCTGGGCGCTCATCGGGCGATCGCTGGGATTGCGCGCGATGAAGATCATCTCGTTCACCGCGCCTGGATGAACCACGATGTCGTCGGCCTTGGGATAGAAATCCCAGACCATGTCGATCGCGTTGGTCGACAGGAACTGCACCCGCACCTGGCGCGAGACATCCACCTGCTGCTCGCCGGAATACTGCCCGCCGGTCTTGCCGTTGATGCCCAGCGCCTTGCACATCACGTCGTAGATCGGCACCAGGGCAAAACCGAAGACGAACATCGCCGCCACCACCAGCAACAGGCGGGTGACCAGCTTCTTCATCGAGATCTCAGCCATGAGCGCGCCCCCCTGTAGGAGCGAGCTTGCTCGCGAAAAATTCACCAACGATGACGCGATGTGGCTGACGGAGCGCCACTTCGTGGCTATCGCGAGCAAGCTCGCTCCTACAGGAGGAGGTCAGCGGGTATCGCGGCAGGCTGTTCATTTCACTTCCGGCGGCGTGGTGAAGGTGTGGTACGGCGCCGGCGACGGCACGCTCCACTCCAGCCCTTCGGCACCATCCCAGGGCTTGGCCGGTGCGGGTTGGCCGCCACGGATGCACTTGATGACGATGAACAGGAAGAAGATCTGCGTCGCGCCGAAGGTGAACGCGCCGATGGACGACACCATGTTGAAATCGGCGAACTGCAGGTTGTAGTCCGGGATCCGCCGTGGCATCCCCGCCAGGCCGACGAAGTGCATCGGGAAGAACGCCATGTTCATGCCGATGAAAGACAGCCAGAAGTGCAACTTGCCCAGGGTTTCGTCGTACATGTGCCCGGTCCACTTCGGCAGCCAGTAATAGGCCGAGGCGAAGATGCCGAAGATCGCACCCGGCACCAGCACATAGTGGAAGTGCGCGACCACGAAATAGGTGTCCTGGTACTGGAAGTCCGCCGGGGCGATGGCCAGCATCAGCCCGGAGAAACCGCCGATGGTGAACAGGATCACGAAGGCCACGGCGAACAGCATCGGCGTCTCGAAGGTCAGCGAGCCCTGCCACATGGTGCTGACCCAGTTGAAGACCTTGACCCCGGTCGGCACCGCGATAAGCATCGTGGCGTACATGAAGAACAGCTCGCCCACCAGCGGAATGCCGACCACGAACATGTGGTGCGCCCAGACGATGAACGACAAGAAAGCGATCGATGCCGTGGCGTAGACCATCGAGGTGTAGCCGAACAGCGGCTTGCGCGAGAAGGCCGGGATGATTGCGCTGACGGCGCCGAAGGCCGGCAGGATCATGATGTACACCTCGGGGTGGCCGAAGAACCAGAACACATGCTGGAACAGCACCGGATCACCGCCGCCGGCCGCGCTGAAGAAGCTGGTGCCGAAGTGGATGTCCATCAGCATCATGGTCACGCAGCCAGCCAGCACCGGCATCACCGCGATCAGCAGGAAGGCGGTGATCAGCCAGGTCCAGACGAACAGCGGCATCTTCATCAGGGTCATGCCGGGGGCGCGCAGGTTGAGGATGGTGGCAATCACGTTGATCGCGCCCATGATCGAGCTGATGCCCATCAGGTGGATGGCGAAGATAAAGAAGGTCACGCTTTCCGGCGCGTAGGTGGTGGACAGCGGGGCGTAGAAAGTCCAGCCGAAGTTGGGTCCGCCACCGGGCATGAACAGGGTCGAGACCAGCAGCAGGAACGCCGCCGGCAGCAACCAGAAACTGAAGTTGTTCATCCGTGGCAGGGCCATGTCCGGCGCGCCGACCATCAGCGGGATCATCCAGTTAGCCAGGCCGACAAAGGCCGGCATCACCGCGCCGAAGACCATCACCAGGCCGTGCATGGTGGTCATCTGGTTGAAGAATTCCGGCTGCACGATCTGCAGGCCGGGCTGGAACAGCTCCGCGCGGATCACCATGGCGAACGAGCCGCCGAGCAGGAACATGGAGAAGGCGAACCACAGGTACAGGGTGCCGATGTCCTTGTGGTTGGTGGTCAGCACCCAGCGCATCAGGCCCTTGGCGGGGCCGTGGGTGTGGTCGTGATCGCCCACGATTGCATGACCGTGCTCATCGCTCACAGCGTTCATGGCCTGTCTCCTGTAAACGGTTGGGCTGGACGATCGAGGGCGGCACGCCCCGAGCGGCTGCGGGAACACGCAATGGACCGGGTCATTTGCTTTCCGCCTGTTTCAGAGCCAGGACATCCTTGGGCGCCACCATGTCGCCCTTGTTGTTGCCCCAGGCGTTACGTTCGTAGGTGACCACCGCTGCCAGGTCGACTTCCGACAGCTGCTTGCCGAAGGCCGCCATGGCGGTGCCAGGCTTGCCGTGGAAGACGATGTTCAGGTGATCCGCCACCGGCCCGGTGGCGATCTTCGAGCCCTTGAGCGCCGGGAACATCGGCGGCAGGCCCTGGCCCTCGGCCTGGTGACAGGCCACGCAGGTGGTGTGGTAGACCTTGTCGCCGCGGGCCACCAGCTCTTCGAGGGTCCATTCCTTGCTGGTCAGTTCCTTGAGCTTGAGGGCTTCGGCCTTGCGTTCGCCCAGCCAGGTGTCGTAGTCGGCCTGGGTCTTCACATCGACCACGATCGGCATGAAGCCGTGGTCCTTGCCGCACAGTTCGGCGCACTGGCCGCGATACAGGCCGGGCTTGTCGACCCGGGTCCAGGCTTCGTTGACGAAACCGGGGATCGCATCGCGCTTGACCGCGAAGGCCGGGACCCACCAGGAATGGATGACGTCGGCGGAGGTCACCAGAAAGCGCACCTTGGCGCCGATCGGCAGCACCAGCGGCTGATCGACTTCCAGCAAGTAATGTTCGCCCTTGGCGCTCTGGTTATGAATCTGTTCGGCGGGGGTGGTCAGGTTGCTGAAGAACTCGACATCCTGACCCAGGTATTTGTAGTGCCACTTCCACTGATAGCCGGTGATCTGGATGTCCACATCCGGCTCACTGGCGTCGTACATCTTGATCAGGGTCGCGGTAGCGGGAACGGCCATGGCCACCAGGATCAGCAGCGGCACCACCGTCCAGAGGATCTCCACCGTCGTGCTTTCATGGAACTTGGCGGCCACCTGGCCGGTGGAGCGGCGGTGCACGATCATCGACCAGAACATGGCGCCGAAGACAATGACGCCGATCACCACACAGATCCAGAAGATGGTCATGTGCAGGTCGAATACCGCGTGACTTATATCAGTCGCTCCAGGCGCCATATTCACGGTCCAGGCGCCATGCGCCTGGCTGAATACCGACCACAACAGGAGGCCCATCCAGACTTGTGGATGTCGCATCATTGCGGGTTCCCCTTATCGTTCTTGTTATCCCGCCGGCTTTCACCTGCGGCCAAGGGATCGGCTGCCCAGACTACGAACTTAAACCGCCGAGCCTTCGCTGCACATGCAGTCGGGCGTCATCAGCTAACTTCATACAGACCCGAGTATAGACAGCGACTTCGACCTCGCAACGCGGTGCCGTAAATCCACTGAAACAGTTTGCCGCGTCCTTATAGGCCACGGTTGGAAAGGGATAGGGGATGAATGATGGCGAAGCGATATAACTCAGACGACTAACCATGAAATAATTATGAGAAATACGTCTTAATCGATTTCGTGAGCAGGCTAACTTATGTCTTCCCTAATTAATTGCCCTTGTTTCCTGGAGTATTCATGAACACCGCCGCATTGCGCGAGCAGATCCAACGAGCCCATCAACATGAGTCCAGCACCGGGCATTTGCGCCGCCAGCTGGAAACCCAATTGCCGCACCTGCACCCCGCCATCCTGCTCCCCGAAGTGGACGCCCAGGGGGTGATGACCCGTTTTGTCGCCGCGTATATAGATCAGGTTCCCGACCTGCTGGACGCCGCCAACGAAGTCGCGCGCGAAGCCGGCATCGAGTCGCAGATCAAGCCGGTGCTGAAGATCGCCGAGCAGTTCTTCCTCCAGCCGCCCGCCATCATGGCCGGCCACGAAGGCCTGGACGGCCTGCTGGACGAAGCCTATCTGGCCCATCGCCTGGTGGAAGAGGTCAACGACCTGTACATCACCCATTTCGGCCAGCCGCTGATCCCGCTGGACACCACGGTGGCCAACCTGATCGCCCACCAGTTGATCGGCGAAACCTTCGCCAACCAGCTGGACGAAGCGGTGCACCATGCGGTCGACGCGATGCTCAATGAAGAAAGCTTCGCCCTGGAGTCGGTCGAGGCCTACCGTGAGAAGCTCAACAGCCCCGACACCGACGCCGCCTGGAAACGCTGGCCGTGCCTGTCGCGCCAGTTGGGCGTGGAGCTGGAACTCGACCAGCCGGCGGCCTGAGGATTGCAGGTGGCGGCCCTGTAGCCGCTGCCGCAGGCTGCGATCGACCGGCACGGTCGCAGCGATATCACCGACGCTGAAGGCCCTTCGGACCTTATCGCAGCCTTCGGCAGCGGCTACAAAACTTACGCCCGGCTCAGGCCTTTGGCCTCCAGTTTCGATGCCGGACTCACGCCCACGTTGGTGTGCAAGCGCCCCTCCAGCCGGCGCTTCAACCCGCGCGACTCGATCACCAGCTTCGAGCCCTTGGCCGCATTGGCCCGTCCCCACTCCTCGAGCAACTCCAGGCAGGCATGGTCGATGTAGCCCAGGTTATTGAGCGGCACATGCACCGTAGTGCCCGGCGGGATGTTGCCCAGGGCCTGGGTCAGGGCCGGCACCTTGAGGAAGGTCGCGGCGCCCACCAGGCGCAGCTCCATTTCGCCTGCGGCCGGCAGGTCCACCAGGCTGATCTTCAGCCGCGAAGCGCCCCAGGCCAGCTTCACCAGGGTCAGGCCAAAACCGATCAGCACACCGGTCAGCAGGTCGGTGAAGACAATCGCCAGCGCGGTCACGCCGTAGATCAGCATCGGCATCGGCCCATAACGGCCCAGCTTGCGGAACGACTTGAGGTCCACCAGCTTGAAGCCGGTGTACACCAGCACGCCCGCCAGGCTGGCCACCGGAATGCTTTGCAGCACGCTGGACAGCAACAGCACGAACGCCAACAGCCACAGGCCATGGAAGATCGCCGACAGCCGCGTGGTCGCGCCCGCCTGGACGTTGGCCGAGCTGCGCACTATCACCCCGGTCATCGGCAAGGCGCCGAGCAACCCGCAGAGCATGTTGCCGATCCCTTGCGCCGACAGTTCACGGTCGAAATCCGAACGTGTTCCGCTGTGCATGCGATCCACCGCGGCGGCGGACAGCAGGGTTTCGGCGCTGGCGATAAAGGCCACGGCAAAGGCCGCGATCAGCAGCGTCGGGTCCGCCAGGTTGAGCAGGTCGGCCGGACGCAGCCAGTCAATCGCCTCGGCGAGGTTTTCCGGCACCTCGACCCGCTTGACCTGCAGCGCCAGGACCAGGCTGGCAAAGGTCGCCAGGCCGACACCCAGCAGGGCGCCAGGGATAAAGCGCAGCGAATGCGGGCGCAGTTTTTCCCACAGGAACATCACCGCCATGGTCGACAGGCCGAGCAACCCGGCCTGCCAGCCAAAGCCGCCGCCCAGGCTCGGCAGGGCCTGGGCCAGCGCCTCGGGGAAGCCCGCGAGGTTATCCAGGCCGGACGCCTGGGGCTGGGCGTCGAGCATCACATGCACCTGGGAGAGCACGATCAACACCCCGATCCCGGCAAGCATGCCGTAGACCACCGCCGGCGCCGTGACCCGAAACCAGCAGCCCAGGCGCAGGCGCCCGGCCACCAGTTGCAGGAAACCCGCCAGCAACAGGATCGGCCCGAGCATGGCGATACCGTGCTGGCGCACCAGTTCGAACACCAGCACCGCCAGCCCCGCGGCCGGACCGCTGACCTGCAAGGGCGAGCCGGCCAGCCAGCCCACCACCAGGCCACCGATGATCCCGGTGATCAAACCCTTGGCCGGCGGCATGCCGGAAGCGATGGCGATACCCATGCACAAGGGCAGGGCCACCAGAAACACCACCACGGAAGCGAGCAGCTCCCGTGGCAAAACAGCTTTCAGTTGTGCTGCACGCATGATGATTCTCCCGAAGCTTTCTTCAGGCGTGGCAAAGCCTGACCGCGCTGACGGCAGTCATGGCTGAACCCCACTGGGATTTAGGAGGATTTAGAAGCGCGCTTTAGGCGTCGCAACCGGGATCGGATGGCGTCCGTCCAACGGCAGGAAACACCCTTGATCCGCGTCGTAGGCTTTGATTTCGCTGGTTTCGATGTTGTACACCCAGCCATGGATGAACAACTGGCCGTTGGCCATGCGCGAAGCCACCGAAGGGTGGGTGCGCAAATGCTGCAACTGGGCGATGACGTTCTCTTCGGTCAGCACATGCATGCTGGCGTTCTCGTCGGCGCAGTCGCAGTTCTCCTGGACCATGGTCTTGGCCACTTCGGCGTGGCGCAGCCAGGCTTTGACCGTCGGCATCTTTTCCAGGCTCTGCGGGTTGAGCACCGCACGCATGGCGCCGCAGTCGGAATGGCCGCAAACGATGATGTGGTGCACGCCCAGGGCCATGACCGCGTATTCGATGGCCGTGGACACGCCGCCGTTCATCTGCCCGTAAGGTGGAACCACGTTACCGACGTTGCGGGTCACGAACAGGTCGCCCGGGGCGCTCTGGGTAATCAGTTCGGGAACGATGCGCGAATCCGCGCAGGCAATGAACATCGCCCGCGGCCGCTGGGCCGTGGCGAGTTTCTTGAACAGTTCTTCCTGCTGCGGGAAGACCTCGTGATGAAAATGCAAAAAGCCGTCAACTATTATCTGCAGCGCTGCGTCGGCGCTTTCGGCGACCTCTGTGGGCGCTGAAGCCGACGCAGCCAACGGCTGTTTATCCTTGTCACTCATGATTCATCCTCTTCGACGGATTAGGCTCTGTCGAAAAGTGGCTGCACTCGGTCATGCTGCGTTAAAAACAGGCTCGGAATGCTCATGTAGGCCCCTAAAGTCGAACGCGACCCCGGCCGTTCCTCGCCTTTTTTTGCCTTGCCTGACCTTCGCTCGCCGACTTTTCGCTCAGACCCTTAGGTGAATTTTCCAGTTTTATCCGGCACGACGCCAGCGATTGATTAAAAAACAACCAGCCCGCTGACAGCGACCCAAAGGTCACTCGATGAACAAAGTAGCCTTCCAAACTTAACTCAAACTGAACGGAGCGCTCTAAAACGCCACTATTGGCGATGCAAAAAGGTGACCAGCCTATAGAAGCGGGTGCACCGACACTACTCCACCATAGGCCAATAACCCCTACAGCAACGACATCTGCCCACCCGGCGGACAGAAGGCCGTGCAGTCGAGGTTGTAGCCTTCGCGCCGATCGAGCCCCAGGCGTTTGCTGGCCTTGGCGAAACGCTGCGCCAGCAGGGCCGCGAAGGGGCCTTCGCCGCGCATCCGTGCACCAAAACGGCTGTCGTACAGCTCGCCGCCGCGACACTGGCGGATCAGGCTCAGGACATGGGTCGCCCGCTGCGGGTAATGGGCATTGAGCCATTCCTCGAACAGCGGCGCCACTTCCAGGGGCAGGCGCAGCATCATGTAGGCCGCGCTTTGCGCACCCGCGGCATGGGCCTCGGCGAGCAGGCTTTCCAGCTCGCTGTCGTTGATCATCGGGATCATCGGCGAACACAGCACCCCCACGGGAATCCTCGCCTCGCGCATCACCCGGATCGCCCGCAACCGCGCCTTGGGCGCCGCCGCCCGGGGTTCGAGGATGCGCTTGAGCTCGTCGTCCAGGGTGGTCAGGCTGATCATCACCGCCACCAGCCGCTGCTCGGCCAGTTCGACCAACAGATCGAGATCGCGCAGGATCAGCGAGCCCTTGGTGACGATGGTCACCGGGTGCCGGTAGCGCAGCAGCACCTCCAGGGTCCGGCGGGTCAGCTGGTGCTCGCGTTCGATAGGTTGGTAGGGGTCGGTGTTGGAACCCAGGTTGATCGGCGCGCACTTGTAACCGGGCTTGGACAGCTGCTGTTCCAGCATCGCCGCGGCATTGGTCTTGGCGATCAGCTTGGTCTCGAAATCCAACCCCGGCGACATATCCCAATAGGCGTGACTGGGCCGCGCATAACAATAGATGCAGCCATGCTCGCAGCCGCGATAGGGGTTGATGGAGCGATCGAAGGGCAGGTCCGGCGAGCTGTTGCGGGTGATGATGGATTTCGCCGTCTCAAGGCGCACCTCGGTGCCCTGGGTCAGCGGGGCTTCCTGGTACCAGCCGTCGTCGAAGGCCACCGAGCGCTGGGGCGCAAAACGGTTGTGCGGGTTGGTCGCGGTGCCACGGCCGCGTGGGGGCAGGGGGCTGAACATGGGAGGCGCTCCGATACTGTATTCATATACAGTATCGGAGCTTCGAATTTCTGCAAAGCGCCGTCGGGCGGAGCGCGCCTTCGGCGCTGATCGCGAGCAAGCTCGCTCCTACAGAGAACACATGCATCCCTGTAGGAGCGAGCTTGCTCGCGAAAAAGGCCGGTCAGCCACCGCTGTGCTTGGTCATCTGCCCCAGATCGTCATTCGAGGTGCTTTGCAGGTCGCCCTTGCGCAGCCCCGCCACATCCGCGGCTTTCACCTCGGAGCCCTGGTTGCCCCAGCTGGTGCGAATGAAGTTGACCACATCGGCCACCTCCTGGTCCGACAGGCGCCAGGCGAAGGCTGGCATGGTGAAGGTCGATGGCGCGGTGTGGGTGGCCGGCAAGGTGCCGCCCTTGAGCACGATATGGATCAGCGACGTGGCATCGGCGCTTTGCAGCACCGGGTTGCCCGCCAGCGCCGGGAACACCCGGGTATAGCCATGGCCGTCGGTACGGTGGCACGCCGCGCAGTTGTCGATGTACACCGACGCCCCCGGCTTGCTGTCGTCACCTTTCCACAACGCCTCGGCCACCGCCTTGTCGTACTGGTGCGGTTGGTCGTTGGCATCCACCGCCGGCAACGACTTGAGGTAACGGGCGATGGCCGTCAGGTCCTCCGCGGACATGTACTGCATGCTGTGCACCACCACGTCGCTCATGCCGCCGAACACCGCGCCACGGTCGCTGCGACCGGTCTTGAGGAACTGCACCAGCTGCTCTTCGCTCCAGCTGCCGAGGCCGTCCTTGTGGTCGCCGCGCAGGCTCTTGGCAATCCAGCCTTCCAGCGGCGCGCTGCCGGCCAGGAAATGGCTGCCTTCGCTGGCGCTCAGGGCTTTCTCCTGCATGGTCAGGGCGCGCGGCGTGTGGCAGGCGCCACAGTGGCCGAGGCCTTCCACCAGGTAGGCACCGCGGCTGACCACCGGGTCTTCGCCGACCTTGGCCTGGCCGTTGCCTTGCAGGCCCGCCACGCTCGGCGCGAACATCCAGCGCCAGCCCGCCAACGGCCAGCGCATGCTCAGCGGCCAGGGGATGTCGCTGTCGCGGTTCTCCTGGACCACCGGCGCCACGCCTTGCATGAAGTAGGCATACAGCGCCTGCATGTCGGCGTCGCTGACCCGCGCATAGGACGGATAGGGCATGGCCGGGTACAGGCTGCTGCCGCTCTTGGCCACGCCATGGCGCACGGCCTTGTCGAAGTCGTCGAAGCTGTACTCGCCGATGCCGGTCTTGTCCGGGGTGATGTTGGTGGAATAGATGGTGCCGATTGGGGTTTCCATCGGCAGGCCGCCGGCGAACGGCTTGCCGTCCTTGGCGGTGTGGCAGGCCACGCAGTCACCGGCGCGGGCCAGGTATTCGCCCTGTTTGATCAAGGCTTGCTGATCGGTTTCGGCGGCGCTGAGGGAAGCGCTGCCGAGCAGGGCCAGGGTCGCGATAACGAGGGTTTTCATGGTCATCGCTCCTTATGCCTGGACCAGCGGGCCGGGGTTCTTCAGGTACTGCTCGCGGATCGCGCGGGCCGACCAGTAGGTCAACGCGGCCACCAGGCCGGTCGGGTTGTAGCCCAGGCCCTGGGGGAAGGCCGAAGCGCCCGGGACGAACACGTTGTGCACGTCCCAGCTCTGCAGGTAACGGTTCAAGGCACTGGTTTTCGGGTCGGTGCCCATGATCGCGCCACCGTTGAGGTGGGTGGTCTGGTAGGACGCCGTGTTGAAGTGCTCACCGACCTTCTTGCCCAGCACCGCGATGGCCTTGGGGTTCATCGCCTCGGCGATCTTGCCCATCTTCTCGACCATGAAGCGGTTCATCTTGATGTCGTTTTCCTGCCAGTCGAAGGTCATGCGCAGCAGCGGCAAGCCATAGGCGTCGCGGTACACCGGATCGAGGTCGAGGTAGTTGCCGCGGTAGGACTGGTGGGCGCCGTGGGCGTCCATCGACACCTGGTGGGTGTAGTAGTCGGCGGTGGCCTTCTTCCAGGCGCTGCCCCAGGCCGGGGTGCCCGGCGGGTTGGAGGTGCCGGCGATCGGCCGGCTGCCGGCCTGGTTAACCCAGAACGGCGAACCACCGACGAAGCCGTGGGGGCCGTGGTCGAAGTTGTCGGCGTTGAAGTCGTCCACCGCCACGCCATTGCCGCCGGCGCCGATGAAGTTGTTGGTGTGCACGTCCTTATCGAAGTAGGCCTTGATGGTGGCCATGTTCTGGTAGGCGAAGTTCTTGCCCACCACGCCTTCGCCGGTGATCGGGTCGTATGGCTTGCCGATGCCGGACAGCAGCATCAGGCGCACGTTATGGAACTGGAAAGCGCCGAGGATCACCAGGTCCGCCGGCTGCTCGATCTCGCGGCCCTGGCCGTCGACATAGGTGACGCCAGTGGCCTTGGTCTTGGTGCTGTCGAGGTTGACCTTGAGCACGTGGGAGTTGGGGCGCAGCTCGAAATTCGGCAGCGGCTTGAGGGCCGGCAGAATGTTCACGTTCGGCGAAGCCTTGGAGTACATGTAGCAGACGTAGCCGCTGCAGAACCCGCAGAAATTGCACGGCCCCATTTGCGCGCCATAGGGGTTGGTGTAGGGCCCCGAGGTGTTGGCCGACGGCAGATTGTACGGCTTGTAGCCGACTTCGCCGGCGGCTTTCTGGAACAGCTGGGCGGAGTAGGTGTTCTTCTGCGACTCCAGCGGGAAATGGTCCGAGCGGTCCGGCGCGTAAGGGTTGCCGCCCTTGCCTTCGCCGACCAGTTGGCCTTTCACGGTCCAGGCCTGGCCCGAGGTGCCGAAGACTTTTTCCGCGTAGTCGAAGAACGGCTCCAGCTCTTCGTAGGTGACGCCGAAGTCCTGGATGGTCATGTCCTTGGGGATGAAGTTCTTGCCGTAGCGCTCTTCATAGTGGCTGCGCATGCGCAGCTCGATCGGGTCGGCGCGAAAATGCACGCCGGACCAGTGCAGGCCGGCGCCGCCGACGCCATTGCCCGGCAGGAACGCGCCCAGTTGGCGGTTCGGCAGGGCCACGTCGTTGACGCTGTGGCGAATGGTCACCGTCTCCCGGGAGATGTCCTGGAAGAGTTTCTTGCGCACGCTGTAGGTGAGCTCGTCGATCACCTGCGGATAATTGCCGTCCGGGTAGGTGTCCTGCATCGGCCCGCGCTCCAGCGCCAGCACGTTGAGCCCGGCCTCGGTCAGCTCCTTGGCCATGATCGCGCCGGTCCAGCCAAACCCGACGATCACCGCGTCGACCTTCTTCATTACCGTTGCCATGCTCAAGCCCTCTCGCCGCGAATCGACACTGCCGGGAAAGGGTATTGCTCGTTGCGTTCCACCCAGTCCATGAAATCGGCGCGCGCGCCGGGGAAGCCGATCAACGTCCAGCCGACCATGCCTTTATTGCCGCCGTGGATCGGGTCGCAGAAGAACCCTTCCTTGGTGTTTTGCAGCAAAAGATTGAAGAAAATCTTCGGCGGAACGCTGTCGAACTGGGGTTTTCCCGCTTCGAGCTGCTTGAGCAAATCGTCTCGGGTAGCGCTGTCTTGCGCGGCAAATGTTTTACCGTTGAAGGCTTTCGACCAAGCATCCGTCGCGGCAATGCCCAGGCGATAGATCTCCTTGGGTACCAGCTTGCTCTGCCAGCCCATCTCCGGCGCGGCGTCGGCGTTGAACGGGCCTTGCATGTACCACAGGGCACCTGCGGCGTAAGGGGTGTTCATCTGCCGGTCGATGTATTCCGGCACGCCGGCTTCCAGGGCGCCCGGGCCTTGTTCGTCGGCCGGGATCAGGCGCTCTACCGCGGCCTGGACAAAGGCCCATTCTTCGGCGGTGAAGTAGGTCGGCTGGTAAGCCTCGGTGCTGGCCGGGGTTCGGGCAGGCTCCACCGGCTTGGGCGCTTCGGGGGCGGCCATCAGCATCGAGCTGCCCAGGCCGGTACTGGCGACCGTGACCACCGGGATCAAGGTCAGGGATTTGCGCAAAAACTCACGCCGCGGGTTGTCTTGATCGTGATCAGACATGGGGGGACACCTCACACTAGGCATTCACGGGTTGGGCAGCCGCGTCATGGCGTGGCTTGTCGTTCTGGCGGCGCAACGGGTCGATCCCGACGCCGGGAAAAGCACAGTTCAGCAAACTTTGGTTACAAATGGTAGCAGGCTAAGCATTCAAATGAATCGCTTCAGTAGGAAAAAAGTACCGATTAGCGGGAAAAAAACTGCATCGCGTCTGCTTCACGTTTCTTTGACGAGCCCCTCACAGGGCGTTGACCGGCCCGGATGGAAGCTAGGCTCCCTCCATCCCCCTTTCCGGTCACGGCCTTTTGCATGCACAACTTTCGTATCCTTCCCGCCCTCTGCCTGTCCCTGCTGACGCTGCTCGCCTGGCCCCAGGCGCAAGCCACCGAAACCGGCGCGACCCGCCCGGCCCAGTGGGCCCAGCCCGTGGAAACCCACTACAACCTGTATCAGATGTCGCCGACGCTGTACCGCAGCGCCTTGCCGGACAGCCGCGCCGTGCCGTTGCTGGAAAAGCTCAAGGTGGGCACGGTGATCAACTTCCTGCCGGAGTCCGATTCCAGCTGGCTGCGGGCCCCGGGAATCAAGCAGGTGCAACTGCCTTACCGGACCAATCACGTGGATGACGCCGACGTGCTGGCGGCCTTGCGCGCGATCCAGAGCGCCGAAAGCGACGGGCCGGTGCTGATGCACTGCAAGCACGGCTCGGACCGCACCGGCCTGATGTCGGCGATGTACCGGGTGGTGGTTCAGGGCTGGAGCAAGGAGGAGGCGCTGAATGAAATGACCGAAGGCGGGTTTGGCGACAGTTCCCACTTCAAGGACGGCATTCGCTACATGATGCAGGCCGATGTCGACAAGTTGCGCACCGCCCTGGCCAATGGTGATTGCAGCACCAGCGTGTTCGCCACCTGTTCGGTGAAGAGCTGGTTCGAGACGGTGAGCGCCAGCAAGCCGGCGAATTGATCGCGAGGTGGGGAAATTGGCTTGATGCCCTCTGTAGGAGCGAAGCTTGCTCGCGATAGCGGTGTGCCAGACCTACCGCGGCGCCTTGATCGCCAGCAAGCTTGGCTCCTACAGGAACGTGGAACTACTTGGGCTCGTCGGTCTTTTTCTTCAACTTGGGGTTGGGGAAAAACTGCACCGACTGGACCTTGGCATCCGGCACCTTGAGGGCCGTGGTGTTGACCCGCGTGCCCAGCTCCTTGGGCACCGACAGGCCCTGTTCATTCAGGGTGTCGGAATAACCGCAGGCCACGCACTCGCGATGGGGAACCTCGTCTTCGCTCCACATCATCAACTTGTCCTGCTCGCTGCACGCCGGGCAGACCGCCCCGGCGATAAAGCGTTTTTTCGTCTTCACTGGCCCCTCGCTCATGCCGCTGCGTCCTCGCTCAGGCCGCTGTGACGCAAGAGTGCGTCAATCGACGGTGCGCGTCCGCGGAAGTCGACGAACAGCACCATCGGCTCCTGGGAACCGCCGCGAGCCAGGATCGCTTCGCGGAACGCGCGACCGGTCTCGGCATTCAGCACGCCTTCTTCCTCGAACTTCGAGAAGGCATCGGCCGACAGCACTTCGGCCCACTTGTAGCTGTAGTAACCCGCCGCGTAACCGCCGGCGAAGATATGCGCGAAGCTGTTGGGGAAGCGGTTGTAGGCCGGCGGACGCATCACCGAGACCTCGTCGCGCACGCCTTCGAGCACTTGCAGCACGGCACGGCCGTCGCCGTGGGTGGCATGCAGTTCGAAGTCGAACAGCGAGAACTCCAGCTGGCGCACCATCATCAGGCCGGACTGGAAGTTCTTCGCCGCGAGCATTTTTTCCAGCAGATCCTGGGGCAGCGGCTCGCCGGTTTCATAGTGACCGGAGATCAGCGCCAGGCCTTCCGGCTCCCAGCACCAGTTCTCCATGAACTGGCTCGGCAGCTCCACCGCATCCCAGGCCACGCCGTTGATACCGGAAACGCCGGAGTACTCGACACGGGTCAGCAGGTGGTGCAGGCCATGGCCGAATTCGTGGAACAGGGTGGTGACTTCATCGTGGGTCAGCAGGGCAGGCTTGCCACTGTCAGCCGGGGTGAAATTGCACACCAGGTTGGCCACCGGGCTTTGCAGCACGCCTTCGAAAGTGCGGCGACGGTCGCGGGCGCCGTCCATCCAGGCACCGCCACGCTTGTTGGCGCGGGCATACAGGTCGAAGAAGAAGCGGCCCACGTGCTGGCCGTTTTCCTTGATCTCGAACAGGCGCACGTCCGGGTGCCAGGTGTCGAAGCCTTTCAGTTCGGCGATCTCGATGCCGTACAGGCGCTGGACGATGGCGAACAGGCCGCCGAGCACCTTGTCGATCGGGAAGTAGGCGCGCAGGGTTTCCTGGGACACGCTGTAGCGCTGCTCGCGTAGCTTCTCGCCGTAGAAACCGCTGTCCCAGCTTTGCAGGTCCGGGCAGCCCTGTTCGGCGGCGTAGGCCTTGAGCTGTTGCAGGTCCTGGGTGGCGAACGGCTTGCTGCGCTTGGCCAGGTCCCGCAGGAAACTCAGCACCTGATCGCTGGACTCGGCCATCTTGGTGGCCAGGCTCAGCTCGGCGAAGTTGGCGTAGCCCAGCAGCTGGGCCAGCTCCTGGCGCAGGTCGAGGATTTCTTCCATGACCGGGCCGTTGTCGTTCTGGCCGGCATTCGGGCCCTGGTCCGAGGCGCGGGTGCAGTAGGCGGCGTAGACTTCTTCGCGCAGCGCGCGGTCTTGGGCGTAGGTCATCACCGCGTAGTAGCTGGGGAATTCCAGGGTGATCAGCCAGCCTTGCAGATCCTTGGCCTGGGCCGCGGCAGCCATCTGCGCCTTGGCCGAAGCGGTCAGGCCGTTCAGGGCCGCTTCGTCGGTGACGTGCTTGGTCCAGGCCTGGGTGGCGTCGAGCAACTGGTTGGAGAAGCGGCTGCCCAGCTCGGAGAGCTTGCTCTGCACTTCGGCGTAACGCTGCTGCTGCTCGGGCGGCAGGTCGATACCCGACAGGCGGAAGTCACGCAGGGAGTGTTCCAGGATAGTTTTCTGCGCCACCTCGAAACCGGCGGCTTCCGGGCTGCTGGCCAGGGCTTCGAAGGCCTGGAACAGCTCAGGGTTCTGCCCCAGCTCAGTGGCGTAGGCGCTCAGGGCCGGCAGGCAGGACTCATAGGCCTCGCGCAGTTCGGCGCTGTTGCACACGGCATTGAGGTGGCTGACCGGACTCCAGGCCGCGCCCAGGCGGTCGTTGAGTTCGTCCATGGCCAATACCAGGCCGGCCCAGGTCGGTTGCGTGCCCTGGTTCTTGAGGATTTCAGCGATGGCGGCGCGGTTGTCAGCCAGGATCTGTTCGATGGCCGGCTGTACGTGCTCGGCGCGGATCGCCGAAAACGGCGGCAGGTCGTAGGGCTGCAGAAGAGGGTTGTTCACACTCACGGTTGGCACCTTGGCTGGAAGAAACGTGGCCCCATCTTAATTACAATCGACGCACACCGCAGCTATCGCCCCCATTAATAAATGTCAGAGCAGGTATCCAACTTGGCCATTCGCAGCTATCAGAACCACACGCCCATCCTTGGCCCGCGGGCCTTCGTCGATAGTTCGGCGGTGGTGATCGGTGACGTCGAAATCGGCGCCGACAGCTCAGTCTGGCCACTGACGGTGATCCGCGGCGACATGCACCGCATCCGCATCGGCGCCCGCACCAGCGTGCAGGACGGCAGCGTGCTGCACATCACCCACGCAGGCCCCTTCAACCCGGACGGCTTCCCGCTGCTGATCGGCGACGACGTGACCATCGCCCACAAAGTGATGCTGCACGGTTGCAGCGTCGGCAGCCGGGTGCTGATCGGCATGGGCAGCATCGTCATGGACGGCGCGGTGGTGGAAGACGAGGTGATCGTCGGCGCCGGCAGCCTGGTACCGCCTGGCAAACGCCTGGAAAGCGGCTTTCTCTACGTGGGTAGCCCGGTGAAACAGGCCCGCCCGCTGACCGACAAGGAGCGTGCGTTCTTCACCTACAGCGCCGCCAACTACGTGAAGCTCAAGGACCTGCACCTGGCCGAAGGCTACGACCAGGCTTGAGCCCCCGACCCACTGCCCAGGAATCCCCATGCATTACCAAACCCTTCTGTTCGACCTCGATGGCACCCTGACCGACCCGCGCGAAGGCATTACCCGCTCGATCCAGTTCGCCCTCGGCAAGCTGGGCATCGACGAACCCGATCTGAGCAAGCTGGAACACTTCATCGGCCCGCCGCTGTTGCAGGCGTTCATGCAGTTCTACGGGTTCGACGAAGCCAAGGCCTGGGAGGCGGTGAATTTCTACCGCGAGCGTTTCAAGGTCACCGGCCTGTATGAAAACCGCGTGTTCGATGGCGTCACGCCGCTGCTGGAAACCCTAAGCGGGCAGGGCCGCCAGCTGTACATCGCGACGTCCAAACCCTGGGTGTACGCCCGCGAAATCGCCCGGCATTTCGATTTCGCCCGGCATTTCAAGGTGATCTACGGCAGCGAACTGGACGGCACCCGCACCGACAAGGTCGAGCTGATCCGCCACCTGATCAGCGAAGAAGGCCTGGACCCAGGCGACACCCTGATGATCGGCGACCGCAAACACGACCTGATCGGCGCCCGAAACAACGGGCTGGATGCGGCGGCGGTGGGGTATGGCTTCGGCAGCCACGAAGAACTGAGCGCCGAGGCACCGGCCTATCACTTCCAGACCCTGGATGAGCTGCATCAGGCGTTCCTGCAGCGCTGAGCCGATCGCTATCGCGGGCAAGCCTCGCTCCTACAAGGGCTGCGTGCTTCTGTAGGAGAGGCCGGTCGACGCTCGATTGCCCGCGATGGCGTCCCCCCAGACACATCCCGCACAACAGACAAACCCCGTCCCGTCCTTCTTCGATCTAGCCTGAAAAACACGATCAAGGAGGATCTCCCATGCCCAGCAAACCCCATTCCCATCGCCTGCGTACCGGGCGTTACTCGCAGCCCGGTCAAATCTACGTCCTCACCTCCGTCACCCAGAACCGGGAACCGCTATTCAACGACTTCCACTCGGGCCGCCTGGTAGTGGCTGCGTTCAAACAGGCCGAGCAGGAGCAACTCGCCCACTCACTGGCCTTTGTCGTCATGCCCGATCATTTTCACTGGTTGGTCGAACTGCATGGCGCCACCTTGCCAGTGCTGATGGGCAGGACTCGCTCGCGCATTTGCGTATCGGTGAATCGCCAGCGGGGGCGCAAAGGGGCAGTCTGGCAACGTGGTTACCATGATCGGGGCATTCGCAAGGAAGAGGATTTACAGGCTGTCGCAAGGTATATCGTGGCCAACCCGTTACGCGCGGGGTTGGTGAAGCGGGTGGGGGATTATTCGCTTTGGGATGCGATATGGGTTTGACGATCCGGCCTCATCGCGGGCAATCGAGCGTCGACCGGCCTCTCCTACAGAAGCACGCAGGCCCCTTGTAGGAGCGAGGCTTGCCCGCGATGGCGTCCTTTCAGGCGCCATCCATCAATGCTTGCAACGCCGCCTTGCGCTCTTCAACCGGTAACACACCGAGTTTCTCCACAGCCTGGTAAAACGCCGGCCAATCCCCCTTCACCTGCTTGAACAAGGCGGCAAACGCCGGCACCCACTGGTCGTACAGACCGAAAGGCAGCAGCCTGGCATTGTTCAGCGGGGTGTTGATCCAGAAGTCGTAGCGCGAGTCGCCGTGCCATTGGCTGTCCTTCAGCTGTCGGTAATCCCGGCGCAGCCGTTCGAACTCGGCGGCCTTGCGCTGGCGCATCTGCTCGGCGGGCAGCGGCAGGGCATACAGGCGTTCCAGGCGCTGGCGGGTATCGAGGATCAACTGGATGAACTGGTCCTTCTGCTTGACCAGGGCATCGCTGGCCGGCGCCAGGCCCCGGGCCGCGCGCCATTGCCGGGTGCCTTCCTGCTCGACGAAGGTGGCGAAGGACTCGTTGAACTCGGTGTCGTCCTTCACATAAAAGCGCTGATGGGCCAGCTCGTGGAAGATCAGGGTCGCCAGGCGTTCGTCGCCCCAATGCAGCATCGAACTGAGGATCGGGTCGTTGAACCAGCCCAGGGTCGAATAGGCCTCCACCCCGCCGATGGCCACATCCATGCCCTGCTGCTTCTGCAAGGCCGCCTCGCCGCGGGCCGCGCCCTGGCTGTAGTAACCGCGATAGGCCACGCAGCCGGCAATCGGGAAGCAGTGGGTCTTGGGGCTCAGGGAAAACTCGGGGGTGCTGAATACATTCCACACCACGTAGGGCCGGCCGATGTCGGCGTAGAGGCGGTAGCTCTGGTTGTCCGGCAGGTGCAGGTGCTGGCTGGCGAAGCGCCGGGCCTTCTGCGACTGGGCCAGATGGGCGCGCAACAGCGGGTCGCGGGTCGGGTCGGCGATCACCTGCTCGACGGGCGTGCGGGCCTGCAACAGCTGCCACTGGCCGCTGGCCAGCTGGCCGTAGTAACCCAGGCTGGAACAACCGTTGAGCAGCAAAAGCGCCAGGCCCGGAAACAAAAAGTGTAAAAGATGATCAAGTAACCCATGGCTTGAACGCGGCCTAATCAAATCGAATCATCCTTCGAGAGTCTGTCCCCAAGACTATCTCGCCTGCCTGGAGTTTCGCTATGCGCGTGTTGCTGCTGACCACCGGACTCTTGACCCTGAGCGGTTGTGCCGGATTGCCCGCCCCCGATCCGACGCAAGCCTGGATCGACCTCGACAGCCACCAGGACACCGCGCTGCAGGCGCTGGAGGTCGACGAAAAGGCCTGGGTGGACCGCCGATATTTCGAGGTTCAGCCCGGCAACCATGAGCTGAAGGTGCGCTACCAGTTCGCCGTGGAGCCCACCAATATCGGCCCGGACAGCGAACCCCTGTGGCGCGACTGCCAGTTGAGCGTGAAGTACAAGGACTTCAACGCCGGCCAGCGCTACCAGTTGCAGACCGGCAATATCGGCTTCCGCCCCTGGGCCAAGCTCTATGACCAGCAGCGCAATCTGGTGGGTACCGGCCAACCGGCGGGCTGCCAGCGCACCTGATCGGCGCTATGCTTGAGGCCTTTCCCCGGACGGCCCGACCTCATGCGCCAACCCTTGCTGCTGCTTGCCCTGACCGGCCTCGTTGCCTGCTCCAGCCCCCTGCCGGCGGTGGACCCGCAACAGGCCTGGGTCGATTTCGCCACCCCGACGCCGGGCGGCAAGCTGCTGATGGCCGAGCGCCTGGACAACCAGCGCCTGACCGACGGCCGCTACTTCCAGGTCACCCCGGGCAGTCATGAGTTGATGGTGCGTTTCGATTTCGAGGTGTTCAGCGGGCGCATCGGCATGATGAACGATCCGGCCGAGCGTCTGTGCTACCTGAGCATACGCTACGACCATTTCGAAGCCGGCCAGCGTTACCTGCTGGAAGCCCGCTCGCTGGGTTTCTCTCCCAGTGCCCGGCTGTACAACGCCAAGCGTGAGCTGCTGGCCGAAGACCATATGGTCAACTGCGTGATCTGATCGATCAGCTGTCGTTTCGCTGATAGATGATCGCCTTGGTGCCGTTTTCGCAGGTACCGACCACCATGGCCACGTCATGTTTCTCGGCTTCCTCCTTGCTGACAATCTCCAGGGTGTAGGAGGGCACGGCGTTGGCCTGGATCTTGATTTCAATCTCTTTCTTGAGTTCTTCGCAGTCCTTCGGGTCCGCCAGGGCCGAGGTGGCCAGCGCGCAACAAACAACTGCCAGGGCAAAACGTTTCATGTGTGGAGCTCCCTTGATGCAGCGCCCAAGGTCATGGGCTGAGCCTGCAGTCATGCATTCGACCACATTTTCATGAAGCGAGTTCTGATACCACGCATATCTGGCACGGGGATGTCAGCGCAAACGCCATCGCGGGCAAGCCCATTCCTACCGAACGACACAGGCCCTGTAGGAACGAGCTTGCTCGCGAAGCGATGCAACAGGTTAAGGCACCATCAACTGACCAGCGTCGCATCCAGGCTGATCTTCGCGTTCAGCACCTTGGATACCGGGCAACCTTCCTTGGCCTTCTTGCTCAGTTCATCGAACTGCTGCTGGCTGGCGCCAGGAATCTTCGCCTTGAGGATCAGGTGCACCGCAGTGATCGCAAAACCGCCATCGACCTGGTCCAGCGTCACTTCGGCGTTGGTATCGATACTGTCGGCCTTGAGCCCGGCCTCGCCGAGAATCATCGAGAAGGCCATGGAAAAACATCCCGCGTGCGCGGCGCCGATCAGTTCTTCCGGGTTGGTGCCCTTGCCGCCTTCGAAACGTGCCTTGAAGCCGTAGGGCGCATCGCGCAGCACCCCGGTTTCAGTGGAAATCGAGCCGATGCCGGTTTTCAGATCCCCTTCCCAGTGAGCCGATGCTTTCTTGGTGATGCTCATGTCTGTCTCCTCGAGAACGGGCGCGAAAGGCCGCGCCCTTGTGGTTTTCTGCTACTCAGGGTTCTAGAGGATAGAAGGCCCGGCGAAGTTCATCCTGCCTGAATCCACCGTTTATCCGGACAGCAAATTCAGCTTGGCTATTGAAACTCGGGTATATGCCCACATTGCATGAAACAGGCTTACAGCATTCGGCAGGTTTTGGCTCATGACAAAGGCCTGCACACCACTGGAGAAGCAGGCTTATGAAACCACTGTCCGACGTTAAGTTTTCCACCCTCGACCTGGTCCCCGTGCGCGAGGACGGCAGCCCGGCGCAATCGCTGCGCAATTCCCTGGACCTGGCCCGCCATGTAGAGAAGTTCGGCTACACCCGCTTCTGGGTCGCCGAGCACCACAACATGGACGGTATCGCCAGCTCCGCGACCTCGGTACTGCTGGGCTATCTGGCCGGCGGCACCTCAAGCATTCGCGTCGGCTCCGGTGGCGTGATGCTGCCCAATCATGCGCCGCTGGTGATCGCCGAGCAGTTCGGCACCCTGGAAAGCCTGTATCCGGGGCGCATCGACCTGGGCCTGGGCCGCGCGCCGGGTTCCGACCAGATGACCGCCCGCGCCCTGCGCCGAGAACGTTCCGGCAGCGCCGACGACTTCCCTGAAGACGTGGCCGAACTGATGGCCTACCTCGGCCCACGCACCCCGGAGCAACGGGTGATCGCGGTACCAGGGACCGGCACCCAGGTGCCGGTGTGGCTGCTGGGTTCCAGCCTGTTCAGTGCGCAACTGGCCGGTGAGCGCGGCTTGCCTTACGCCTTCGCCTCGCATTTCGCACCGCGCTACATGCACGAGGCGATTCGCGTGTACCGCAATCACTTCAAGCCCTCGGCCGTGCTCGACAAGCCTTATGTGATGCTCGGCGTGCCGCTGGTGGCGGCCGATACCGACGAACAGGCCGATTACCTGGCGACCTCGGTGTACCAGCGGATCCTCGCGCTGATGCGCGGCCAGAGCCTGGTGCAGCGCAAACCGGTGAAGAGCATGGACGGCCTGTGGCTGCCCCATGAAAAAGACGCCGTGGGCAGCTTCCTCGGCCTGGCCATGATCGGCAGCCCGGCGAAGATCCGCGCCAAGCTCGAAGTGCTGATCGAACAGACCGGCGCCGATGAGCTGATCTTCACCTGCGACCTGTACGAACACGCCGACCGCCTGCATTCCTACGAGTTGCTGGCGCAAGTGATGAAGGGTTGAGTCTGCAATCGGGCTGAAGGGCTGTGTGATCCAGAGGCGTGGCGCGCCCTTCGGGCGCGATCGCAGCCTGCGGCAGCGGCTACAGGGGGCACGCCTGGCCTGAGGGCACAAAAAAGCCGACGCATCGCGTCGGCTTGTTCATTGCTACAAGGGCTCAGCCGCGCTTGTAGACGATTTCCTTGGTACCGCCTTCGCAGGTACCGACCACTTTGCCGCCAGCCGCGCTGCCTTTGTCGACAATTTCCAGCGAATAACCCGACACGCCTTTGGCATCGAGCTTCGCGGCGATTTCGCCTTTCAGCTCTTCGCATGGCTTGCCGGCAGCAAGGGCTGTTCCCGCGACACTCAACAACGCTAAAGCCATTACCAGTTTTTTCATCGGTCACATTCTCTGGTCGAGTCAAAAATAAGCGTCAAGCCTCGGCCTGCTCGGCTTCGAGGCAGATATAGCGCTTCGCCATTCCCTATGGCAATCGGCCAGCGCCCAAGTTCAACAGCCTAGCCCAGGTTCAGCTGTTGGCAATCCGGAAGCCGACCTTGAGCGTCACCTGGAAATGCGCGGCCTTGCCATCGCGGATGTGCCCGCGGGTTTCCGTGACCTCGAACCATTCCAGGTGCTTGATGCTTTTGTTGGCTTCGGCCAGCGCATTGTTGATGGCGTCTTCGATGCTGGTAGGGGACGAGCCGACCAGTTCGACTTTCTTGTAGGTGTGATGATCAGACATGGCGTTCTCTCCTTGATGAGGTAGATCAAAGCCTAGCAGCGATTACCGGCAATACTTGGGCAAGCCCCGGCCGATCGGCGCTCAGATTTAATGCACTTTCGCCAGGCCACGCAGTCGGACCCTTACAGACCCCTCAATCAACAATGCAGGAGAGCCGCCATGGCCAACACTTCATTACGCAAAGCCTCATTGGAAAGCATGGAAGCCGAGATCGAAAGTCTGCTCAAGTCCCTGGAAAGCCTCAAGGACGACGCTTCGGACGAGTCGCGCAAAACCCTCAAGACGCTGAAAAGCAACGCCGAGAATGCGCTGAGACATTCGCGCAGCCTGCTCAGCGATGCCTATGAAGACGTCAAAGTGAAAACCCGCGAAACCGGGATCGCCACCCGCGACTATGCCCAGCAACACCCCTGGACCACCGCCGGCGTCGCCGTGGGCGCGCTGGGCCTGCTGGCCGCTTACCTGCTGTGCAAGCGCGGCAATTAAGGCGTCTGGCGCAGCTCGTTGCTAAGCCACTGCGCCAGTTGCCGGGCGCGCCCATCCGCGGCGCGCTTGGGTAGCCACAACGCCAGTTGCCCCGGGGTTTCACAGAAACCCCAGGGGGCAACCAGGCGCCCGGCACGCAGGTCCTCGGCCACCAGCGGCTGCGGCGCGATCGCCACGCCCAGCCCGGCCACCGCGGCCTCCAGCAAATAATACAAATGCTCGAAACCCTGGCCGAACTTCAGCGCCCCGGCGTCGATGCCGTTCTGGCGGGCCCAGCTGGGCCAGGCCTGCGGGCGCGAGGTGGTCTGTAGCAGTGCCTCGCCGAGCAGCGCACTGGCCGGCGCCTCGCGCAGTTGCTCGTAGCGGCTGTAACGCGGGCTGAGCACCGGGCCGATGCGTTCGCTGGCCAGTTCATAGACCTGCATGTCCGCCGGCCACGGCGGCTCGGCGAATACCAGCAAGGCATCCAGCCCCGGCCGGCGCGGATCGAGGTCGCCTTCGCCGGCCGACAGGTGCAGGCGCAGGTCCGGCAGGTCGGCATTCAACCGCCCCAGGCGCGGAATGAACCAGCGCGCCAGCAGGCTGCCGGAACAACCGAGCACGAAGGGCGCATCGGCGGTGCTCTGGCTCAGCTCGGCGCAGACCGTGCGCAGGCGCTCGAAGGCATCGCTGCTGGCATCGCGCAGACGCACCCCGGCATCTGTGAGTTTCAGGCCGCGCCCTTCCTTGACGAACAGGCTCACCCCAAGATGCTCCTCGAGCACCTTCAACTGGCGGCTGACCGCGCCATGGGTGACGTGCAGCTGTTCGGCCGCCTGACTGACGCTGTTCAGGCGGGCGGTGGCTTCGAAGGCCCGGAGGGCGTTCAGCGGGGGCAGGTCGTGGCTCATGGGATATGTGAGTTTTCCTGACAGGTTGTGGCGATCTTATCGGTTTTCAGCCTGGGGCGTCAGGGGTAGAGTGAACGCCATTGCCTGTCCACGCATTCACCCTTTTGACGAATCACCGGGAGCGCCCCATGACCCAGACCAACCTGCGCAACGGTCCTGATGCCAACGGCCTGTTCGGCGCGTTCGGCGGCCGTTACGTCGCCGAAACCCTGATGCCGCTGATCCTCGACCTGGCCCGCGAATACGAAGCGGCCAAGGAAGATCCGGAGTTCCTCAAGGAACTGGCCTACTTCCAGCGCGACTACGTCGGCCGTCCAAGCCCGCTGTATTTCGCCGAGCGCCTGACCGAACACTGCGGCGGCGCCAAGATCTACCTCAAGCGCGAAGAGCTGAACCACACCGGCGCGCACAAGATCAACAACTGCATCGGCCAGATCCTCCTGGCGCGGCGCATGGGCAAGAAACGCATCATCGCCGAGACCGGCGCCGGCATGCACGGCGTGGCCACCGCCACCGTGGCAGCGCGTTTCGGCCTGGACTGCGTGATCTACATGGGCACCACCGACATCGAGCGCCAGCAGGCCAACGTGTTCCGCATGAAGCTGCTGGGCGCCGAAGTGATCCCGGTGGTCGCCGGCACCGGCACCCTGAAGGACGCGATGAACGAAGCCCTGCGTGACTGGGTGACCAACGTCGACAGCACCTTCTACCTGATCGGCACCGTGGCCGGTCCGCACCCTTATCCCGCCATGGTCCGCGACTTCCAGGCGGTGATCGGCAAGGAAACCCGCGAGCAGCTGCAAGCCCAGGAAGGCCGCCTGCCGGACAGCCTGGTGGCGTGCATCGGCGGTGGTTCCAACGCCATGGGCCTGTTCCATCCGTTCCTCGACGACAAGAGCGTGCAGATCATCGGCGTCGAAGCCGCCGGCTACGGCATCGAGACCGGCAAGCACGCGGCCAGCCTGAACGGCGGCTTGCCAGGCGTGCTGCACGGCAACCGCACCTTCCTGCTGCAGGACGAGGATGGCCAGATCATCGACGCCCACTCGATTTCCGCCGGCCTCGACTACCCGGGCATCGGCCCTGAGCACGCCTGGTTGCACGATATCGGCCGCGTCGAATACACCTCGGTGACCGACGACGAAGCCCTGGCCGCGTTCCACCAGTGCTGCCGCCTGGAAGGCATCATCCCGGCCCTGGAAAGCGCCCACGCCCTGGCCGAAGTGTTCAAGCGCGCGCCGAACCTGCCCAAGGATCACCTGATGGTGGTCAACCTCTCGGGCCGCGGCGACAAAGACATGCAAACCGTGATGCACCACATGCAACAGTCCAAGCAGGAGAAACACTGATGAGCCGCCTGCAAACTCGCTTTGCCGAGCTTAAGCAACAGAACCGCGCCGCCCTGGTGACCTTCGTCACCGCCGGCGACCCGGGCTACGACGCTTCCCTGGCGATCCTCAAAGGCTTGCCGGCAGCCGGCGCCGACGTGATCGAGCTGGGCATGCCCTTCACCGACCCGATGGCCGACGGCCCGGCGATCCAGCTGGCCAACATCCGCGCCCTGGAGGCCAAGCAGAACCTGGCGAAAACCCTACAGATGGTTCGCGAGTTCCGCGCTAGCAACAACGACACGCCGCTGGTGCTGATGGGTTACTTCAACCCGATCCACCACTACGGCGTGCCGCGCTTCATTGCCGAAGCCAAGGAAGCCGGCGTCGACGGCCTGATCGTGGTCGACATGCCGCCCGAGCACAACGCCGAGCTGTGCGACCCGTCCCAGGCCGCCGGCATCGACTTCATCCGCCTGACCACGCCGACCACCGACGACGTGCGCCTGCCGAAGGTATTGAACGGCAGCTCGGGCTTCGTCTACTACGTCTCCGTGGCCGGTGTCACCGGTGCCGGTTCCGCCACCCTGGAGCACGTGGAAGAGGCGGTGACCCGCCTGCGTCGCCACACCGACCTGCCGATCAGCATCGGTTTCGGCATCCGCACCCCGGAGCAGGCCGCGGCTATCGCCCGCCTGGCCGACGGCGTGGTGGTGGGTTCGGCGCTGATCGACCAGATCGCCAATGCCACCAGCTCCGAGCAGGCTGTGGACGGCGTGCTGAGCCTGTGCGCTTCCCTCGCCGAAGGGGTGCGTCAAGCCCGTGTCAGCTGAGGGTAAAGTTCCTGATACAGAGGAATTAGCCTCGGGATCCACAGACTAAGCCAGCAAGACCAAGGGGTTCAGGACCAGGTTCTGAACCCCTTTTTGTTGTTCGTGTTCTGAGGAAGACCCGATGAAAATGCCCAAACGCCTGATTGCCGGTCTCGGCGTGCTGATGCTCAGCGCCAGCCCGCTGTTGCACGCGGTCGCCGACCCACGCGACGACCAGGATCGCGGCGGCCCGCAACAGGGTCGCTACGACAATCGAGGAGACAATCGCGCGGACAATCGGGGCGATGAGTATCGCGGTCCCCAGGCCGATCGGCGTGGCGGCCCGCCCCGGGATTTCGGCCCGGTGCGCGAGACCATTCGCGACAATCACGCCTACTTCGTACGCGGCGCGCCGCCGCCCCACGGCATCCATCTGGTGCGCGGCCAGCCGCTGCCTCGCGGCTACTACGGCGAACGCCTGGACAACCGCGCCCTGGCACACCTGCCGTACTACCAGGGTTACGAATGGCGGCGCATGGGCGCCGATATCGTGCTGATCGCGGTGGGCAGCGGGATCGTCTACGAGATCCTCGACGGCGTGCTGTATTGACCGCTCGCTCCTGTAGGAGCACAGCTTGCGTGCGATGAAAGCGATGCGGTGCATCTGTCACAACGCGCTATCGTTCATCGCGGGCAAGTCGGATCGCCGCCCGCTCACTCCTACGAAAAGCTCAAAAAATCGACAGATCCAGCGGCCTGATCGCCCCCATCCAGATCGCATGCTCCGTGTGATCCTTCAGGTCGTCCCCGGTATCCGGGTGCAGAAACACCACCAGCCCGTTGCGATTGAGCGCCAGCCACGGCAGCACCACACCCAGGTACTGCGGCTCGAACGCCAGCTGGCAGCTCCAGTCCGGGTGCGGGCCGACCGGCCGTTCATGCACCCGCCCCATCTTCAACGGAAACAATTGCGCCGCCTGTTCACACAGGGCCCGCGCCTGGTCGATGGTGCTGGCGTCGAAATACACGTGGGCGTGATAGCCCTTGATGCGTTGCATGGAAACCTCGTGACTGAAGTCGAACCCTGGCGACTGCCTACGGGTCAAAATATCACCAGTGTAAAGAAACGAGCCGCGCCATGAAAAATGCCGAAACCCCGGTGGTCAAGCTGGTGCTCTATGGTGCCATGAGCAGCCTGGGCAGCGCGCTGATGGCGGAATTCATGCGGCGCCAGCATGAGGTCATCGCCATCCTCGACGACCTGACGGCCCTCGAGCCCCTTCCCGGTTTGCGTACCAAATGCGGTGACCTGTTCGACGCCCCGCGGGTCAGGCAAAGCGTGGCCGGGGGCGATGTGGTGGCCTGCCTGCTGGACGCCCCGGGGCTGCCCATGGGCCTCGAACAGCAGGAAAACCTGCTGCTCGAACCCCGGGAGCAAGTCCGCGCGGTCGAAGCGCTGATCGCCGGCATGCAGACTGCAGGCGTCCGACGCCTGTTTCTGGTGGGGAATTTCGAGGTGCTGGACCAGCCGGAGATGGAAGCTTACCCAGACCGCCAGGCGGCCGAAGCCATCCTCGATGCGCTGCAAGGTAGCAGCTTGCGCTGGACCCTGGTGAATGCGCCGCAGAGCGTCCCCGGGCTGACCCTGGAACATTTCAGCCAGCCCGCCGGCAGCCTCCCGCCGAAACTGGACGAGCCAGTGCAGCGACTGGCGCGAGTGGCCGCCGGCATTGCCGATGAACAGCAGCTGAACCTGCATGTGGGCGAGCATGTGAACTTCGTGTGTTGAATCCTTATCGCGAGCAAGCTGGCTCCTACTGAAGGTTATGCGATCCCATGTAGGAGCGAGCTTGCTCGCGATGGCTTGCGCGCCAACCCTAAACCTCAGATAGCAATCGAAGGCAAAGCCAGCCCGGTCAGGGATTGCGCACTGTCGGCCTGCTCGGCCATCAGCCAGTCGAAAAACCGCTGGATCAGCGCCCCTCGACGTTTGCGCTGGGGCAGGACCACGTAATAGCCGTAGCGGGAAATCACCGTTTCGCTGATCGGCCGGCACAACAGACCTTGCGCCAGCAAGTTATCCACAAGGTGGCGCCAGCCGATGGCCACGCCCTGGCCGCCGATCGCCGCCTGGATCAGCAGGGTGTAGTTGTCGAAACGCAACTGCCCCGGCGCCGGCGGGGTGGCGATCCCCAACTCGCGAAACACGCCGCTCCAGTCGAACCAGTGGCTGCTGTTTTCCCCCTTCAGGTGCAACAGCGGAAACTCCAGCAGCGACTGGGCGCCGAGGGGCAGTGGCCGTTCCTTGAGCAAGAGCGGGCTGCACACCGGAAACACTTCCTCGTTGAACAGCCAATGGCTTTCCCCCTGCTTGAAACGGCCATCGCCAAACAGCACCGCCACGTCGATATCGCTGCGCAGCATGTTGTGGCTACGCTCGCTGGTGACCAGGCTCACGTCCACCTGTGGATTGGCGGTGTGGAAGCGGTGCAGCCGAGGCATCAGCCAATAGGCGGCAAAGGCGAAGTCGGTGGCCACCTGCAGCACCTCGTGCTGGTGCTGGGCAGTGATGGCGCTCAGGCCGCTGTCGATGCTCTGCAAGCCGGCCTGCACCTGTTCGAACAACTGGCTGCCGGCCTCGGTCAGTTGGATGCCACGGTAGATGCGGTCGAACAGCCGGGTGCCGAGCTGCTCCTCCAACCGCTTGATCTGCTGGCTGATGGCCGGTTGGGTGGTGCCCAGCTCCACCGCTGCGGCGGTAAAGCTGCGCTGGCGCGCCGCCGCCTCGAATACGCGGAACAGGTCCAGGGACAGATCGCCAAGCGCTTCATACATAAGCTGTACTTATCCTAGTCATTGCCGCACATGGGCTTTACCGCGAAAGCCACGGATTACATGCTCAATCGCAGCACTTTCGCATAACTGCCCACTATGGAATGCCGCGAATACATGAAGCGCAAGAACATTCTTTTCATCATGGCCGATCAGATGGCCGCGCCAATGTTGCCGTTCTACGGTCCATCACCCATCAAGCTGCCGCATCTGAGCCGTCTCGCCGCGCAAGGCGTGGTGTTCGACGCCGCCTACTGCAACAGCCCGCTGTGCGCGCCCTCGCGCTTCACCCTGGTCAGCGGCCAGTTGCCGAGCAAGATCGGCGCCTATGACAACGCCGCCGACTTCCCCGCCGACGTCCCGACCTACGCCCACTACCTGCGCCGCCTGGGCTACCGCACCGCGCTGTCGGGCAAGATGCATTTCTGCGGCCCGGACCAGTTGCACGGTTACGAAGAACGCCTGACCAGCGATATCTACCCGGCCGACTATGGCTGGGCAGTGAACTGGGACGCGCCGGACGTGCGCCCGAGCTGGTACCACAACATGTCCTCGGTGCTACAGGCCGGGCCATGCGTGCGCACCAATCAGCTGGATTTCGACGAAGAAGTGGTGTTCAAGGCCCGCCAGTACCTGTTCGATCACGTTCGCGAAGACGGCGACCAGCCGTTCTGCCTGACCGTGTCGATGACCCACCCCCACGATCCCTACACCATTCCCAAAGCCTTCTGGGACCTGTACCGCGACGAGGATATTCCGCTGCCGCAGACCCCGGCCCAAGGCGAGCTTGACCCCCATTCCCAGCGCCTGCTCAAGGTCTACGACCTGTGGGACAAGCCGCTGCCTGTGGATAAGATTCGCGACGCGCGTCGCGCCTATTTCGGCGCATGCAGCTATATCGACAGCAACGTCGGCAAACTCCTGGAAACCCTGGAGGAAACCGGGCTGATCGACGACACCATCATTGTTTTCTCCGGCGATCACGGCGACATGCTCGGCGAGCGCGGCCTCTGGTACAAAATGCACTGGTTCGAAATGGCCGCGCGGGTGCCGCTGCTGGTCAGCGCGCCGGGGCAGTTCGCCGCCGGCCGGGTAGCCCAGGCGGTCTCGACCGCCGACCTGCTGCCGACCCTGGTGGAACTGGCCGGTGGCCAACTGCAAGCGGATCTGCCGCTGGATGGCCGTTCCCTGGTGCCGCACCTGCAAGGGCAGGGCGGGCATGACGAAGTCTTCGGCGAATACATGGCCGAAGGCACCATCAGTCCGCTGATGATGATTCGCCGCGGCCGCTACAAGTTCATCTACAGCGAAGACGACCCCTGCCTGCTGTTCGATGTGGCCAACGACCCCCGCGAGCAGGAAGAACTCAGCCAATCGCCGCAACATCGCCAGCTATTCGAGGATTTTCTCCGCGAAGCGCGGGCCAAATGGGATATCCCGCACATTCATCAACAGGTACTCGCCAGCCAGCGCCGCCGTCGTTTCGTCGCAGGCGCCTTGAGCCTCGGCAAGCTGAAGAGCTGGGACCACCAGCCACTGGTCGACGCCAGCCAGCAATACATGCGCAACCACATCGACCTCGACGATCTGGAGCGCAAGGCTCGTTATCCACAACCCTGCCAAAACCAATAACGTAAGGGGAAGAGCATGCAAAGGTTATCCACAGCAGTGACGGCCGCGCTTCTGGCGCTGGGCAGTGCTTCGATCCCGGCCCTGGCCTGGGCCGAACAGGGGTGCGAGACCGTGAAGATGGCCGACCCGGGCTGGAGCGACATCGCTGCCACCAACGCCATCACCAGCTTTCTGTTGGACGGCATGGGCTACAAGGCCAAGGTCGATACCCTGGCGGTGCCGATCACCTTCGGCGGGCTCAAGGACGGCCAGGTGGATGTGTTCCTGGGCAACTGGATGCCGGCGCAGCAGGGCTTCTACGACAAGTTCGTGGCCAATGGCGATGTCACCCAGTTGGCGAAGAACCTGGACGGCACCGAGTTCACCTTGGCGGTGCCGGATTACGTCTGGGACGCCGGCGTGCATGACTTCAACGACCTGAACAAATACGCCGACAAGTTTGACAAGAAACTCTACGGCATCGGCTCCGGGGCCCCGGCCAACCTGTCGTTGCAAGAGATCATCAAGAAGAACGACTTCGAGCTCGGCCAGTGGAAGCTGATCGAGTCCAGCGAACAGGCGATGCTCGCCGAAGTCTCGCGGGCGGTGAAAAGGCAGAAGTTCGTCACCTTCCTCGGCTGGACCCCGCACCCGATGAACGTGCAGCTGAAGATGCATTACCTCAAGGGAGGCGAGAAGTACTTCGGCGACACCGGCAGCGTCTACACCCTGACCCGCAAGGGTTATGCACAGGCCTGCCCGAACGTCGGCAAACTGCTGAGCAACCTGAGTTTCACCCAGGACATGGAGAACAGCATCATGGCCGAGGTGGCCAACAAGAAGCTCAGCAACCTGGATGCAGCCAGGGCCTGGATCAAGGCCAACCCGGCGGTGCTGGACAAGTGGCTGGACGGGGTGAAGACCCTCGACGGCAAGGATGCGCTGCCGGCGGTGCAGGCCAAACTCTAACGCCCATGGTAGGAGCGAGGCTTGCCCGCGATGGGCTACGCAGTAGCCCCAGAACCTGCGCACGCGTTCCATCTGGGAGAACGCGTCGCCCGCATCGCGAGCAAGCTTCGCTCCTACAGAGAACCTTTCGGAATGGGGCCAGCCCTCTGGTAATGCTTTACCCTGACGCCTCTGAACAAGCTGACCGCGAGGACCCATGGCCTGGCCCAATCGCCATTCACTCTTGCCCTTCCTGAGCTGGCTGCCCCGGCAGACCCGCGCCAGCGTCGGGCGCGACCTGCTGGTGGGCCTGAGCGGCGCCATCCTCGCCCTGCCGCAATCCATCGCCTATGCCCTGATCGCCGGCCTGCCCCCGGAATACGGCCTGTATGCCGCCGTTGTCCCGGTGCTGATCGCCTGCCTCTGGGGTTCTTCCTGGCACCTGATCTGTGGCCCGACCGCGGCGATTTCCATCGTCCTCTACGCCAGCGTCAGCCCCCTGGCGGTGCCGGCGTCCCAGGACTACATCACCCTGATCCTGCTGCTGACCCTGCTCGCCGGCCTGTTCCAGTGGCTGCTGGGGCTGTTGCGCTTCGGCGCGCTGGTGAACTTCGTGTCCCACTCGGTGGTGCTCGGCTTCACCCTCGGCGCCGCAGTGGTGATCGCCCTGGGGCAGTTGCCCAACCTGCTGGGCCTGGACTTGCCGAGCGAGGCTACCGCGCTGAACAGCCTGACCTCGCTGTTCGCCCATCTCGATGCCGTGGATAAGCCCTCGCTGATCCTCGGCCTGGGCACGCTGGTCGTTGGCCTGGCCCTGAAGCTGCTGGTACCGCGCTGGCCGTCGCTGCTGATCAGCCTGATCCTCAGCGCTCTGGTGGTGTGGCTGTGGCCGGCGCTGTTCGGCCAAGTGAAGCTGGTCAGCGCCTTTACCGGGCGCTTGCCGCCGTTCAGCCCGCTGCCGCTGGACCTGGACATGATCCTGCGCCTGCTGCCCAGCGCCGTGGCGGTGGGCATGCTGGGGCTGGTGACCAGCCTGTCGATCGCCCGCTCGCTGTCGGCACGCTCCGAGCAGTTGCTCGATGCCAACCAGGAAGTCCGCGCCCAAGGCCTGTCGAATATCGCCGGCGCGTTCTTCTCCGGCTATCTGTCGTCCGGCTCCTTTACCCGTTCTGGCCTGAGCTACGAAGCCGGCGCCTGTTCGCCGCTGGCGGGGGTGTTCTCGGCGCTGTGGGTGGCCCTGTTCGCCGTGGCCGGCGCGGCGCTGATCGCCCATATCCCGATCCCGGCCATGGCCGGGAGCATCCTGCTGATCTGCTGGGGATTGGTGGACCATCGCGGCATTCGCGCGCTGTTCCGGGTCAGCCGCGCCGAGTTCGTGGTGATGAGCCTGACTTGTGTCGCCACCTTGCTGCTGGAGTTGCAGACGGCGATCTATGCCGGGGTCCTGGCGTCGCTGTTCTTCTACCTCAAGCGCACCTCGCAACCGCGCGTGCAGCATGGCCGGGAAGGCGACGAGGACATCCTGCGGGTCGGCGGCTCGATCTTTTTCGGCGCCAGCCACTACCTGCAAGTGCGCATGCAGCGCTGCCATGCGCCACGCCTGGTGATCGACGCCCGGCAGATCAACTTCATCGACTATTCCGGGGTGGCCATGCTGCACCAGGAAGCCCGCCGCCTGCTGCGGCAGAACCGCAGCCTGACCCTGCGCCGCGCGCGGGCCTCGGTGATCGAAGAATTGCGCAAGCTCGAAGGCGCGGAGAGATGCCCGATCCGCTTTGAGGATTGATCGCCGGTTGCAGCGCGGTTATAGCGGCGATCCCATCGCGGGNTTGCCCGCGATGAACGATGACGCGATCTGTCAGAGCGCCAGCTGGCGCCGCAGCTCCGCCAGCACCGGCGCGGTGTCCGGGCGCACGCCGCGCCACAGGAAGAAGGCTTCCGCCGCCTGTTCAGCGAGCATGCCCAGGCCATCCATGGAAATCGCCGCGCCGTATTGGCTGGCCCAGCGACAGAAGGCGGTCGGCTCCTTGCCATACATCATGTCGTAGCAAACCGTCTTGCCCGGCTCGATCAGGCTGGCGGCGATCGGCGGCACATCGCCGGTGAGGCTGGCCGAGGTGGCGTTGATGATCAGGTCCACCGGCTCGCGCAGCCAGTCGAAACCGCTGGCGGACACCGGCCCCAGATCGCCGAACAGCTCGGCCAGCAGCTCGGCCTTTTCCACCGTGCGGTTGGCGATGATCACCGACGCCGGCTGCTCCGCCAGCAAGGGTTCCAGCGCCCCGCGCACCGCACCACCGGCACCCAGCAGCAGAATGCGCTTGCCCTTGAGGCTGAAGCCGGCGTTGACCTTCAGGTCGCGCACCAGGCCGGCGCCGTCGGTGTTGTCGCCCAGCAGGCTGCCATCGGCGAGTTTGCTCAAGGTGTTCACCGCGCCGGCGCGCTGGGCGCGGGCGGTCAGGCTGTCGGCCAGGCGGTAGGCGTCTTCCTTGAACGGCACCGTGACGTTGGCGCCACGCCCGTCGACGAAGAACCCGCGGGCGCAGCCGGCGAAATCGTCGAGGGGCGCCAGCAGGGTGGTGTAGACCAGCCGCTGCGCCGTCTGCTCGGCGAACAGCCGATGAATCAGCGGCGACTTGCTGTGGCCGATCGGGTTACCAAAAACGACGTACTGATCCATCCAATAAAACCCTCATGCACGCCCCTGAAGGAGCCAGCTTGCTGGCGACAGGGGCGCTGCGCTGTTCTGTTCAATCGCATTATCGTCCAGCGCCGGCCAACCGGCTGCAACGCTTTACGCGGAGCCCGCCAGCCAGTCGCGATCCTGCAGGAAATATTCGGTCAGGCGCGCTTCTTCGCTGCCCGGCTCGGCTTTCCAGTCGTAGCCCCAACGGACCTGCGGCGGCAGGGACATGAGGATCGATTCGGTACGCCCGCCCGATTGCAGGCCGAACAGGGTGCCTCGATCGTAGACCAGGTTGAACTCGACATAGCGGCCGCGACGGTATTCCTGGAACTCGCGCTGCTTCTCGGTATAAGCCAGGGCCTTGCGGCGCTGGACGATCGGCAGGTAAGCCTCGAGGTAGGCATCGCCGATGGCGCGCATGAAGGCGAAGCTGGTGTCGAAGTCCCACTCGTTGAGGTCGTCGAAGAACAGGCCACCGATGCCGCGCGGTTCATTGCGATGCTTGATGTGGAAATAGCTGTCGCACCAGGCCTTGTAGCGCGGGTAGACGTCCGGGCCAAAGGGCGCACAGGCCTTTTGCGCGACGCGGTGCCAGTGCACGCAGTCATCGATGTTGGCGTAGTAGGGGGTCAGGTCGAAACCGCCGCCGAACCACCAGACCGGCTCTTCGCCTTCTTTTTCGGCGATGAAGAATCTTACGTTGGCATGGGAAGTCGGCACGTGGGGGTTGTGCGGATGGATCACCAGCGACACGCCCAGCGCCTCGAAGCCACGGCCGGCCAGTTCGGGCCGGTGGGCGCTGGCGGACGGCGGCAAGCCGCTGCCGAACACGTGGGAAAAGTTGACGCCGCCTTTCTCGATCACCGTACCCTCGGCAATCACCCGGGTGCGCCCGCCACCGCCGGCCGGTCGGGTCCAGGCGTCTTCGACGAAGCGCGTACCGCCGTCTTCGGCTTCCAGGGCAGCGCAAATGCGGTCTTGCAGGTCGAGCAGGTAGGCTTTTACAGCCTCGGTGCGGGTAGTCATGGCATCACCTTGAATCGGGCAAAGCTACGCGGCGCCAGGGATACAGCAGGGGGCCTGCGCAAATGGGCGCGTAGCATAACACTGCGCAGGGGCCGGTCGCAGTTGACGGCGGTCAAGCATAGGAGTCCGATAAGGCACTTTCACGACACGACCGAGGAGAGATTGCAGATGGCCAAACGTATCCAGTTCCGGGCCCATGGCGGCCCGGAAGTACTCGAGTATGTGGATTATCAACCCGCCGAACCGGGCCCGCAGCAGGTCCGGGTGAGCAACAAGGCCATCGGCCTGAACTTCATCGACACCTACTACCGCAGCGGTCTCTACGCGCCACCGGCCTTGCCATCGGGCCTGGGCGCCGAAGGGGCCGGGGTGGTCGAGGCGGTGGGCAGCGCCGTGACCCGCTTCAAGGTCGGCGATCGCGTGGCCTATGGCAGCGGCCCGCTGGGCGCCTACAGCGAGGTGCATGTACTGCCCGCGGACAATCTGGTGCACCTGCCAGACAGCATCAGCTTCGAACAGGCCGCAGGGGGGATGCTCAAGGGCCTGACCGTGCAGTACCTGCTGCGCCAGACCTATGAGCTCAAGGGCGGCGAAACCGTGCTGTTCCACGCGGCCGCCGGCGGCGTCGGGCTGCTCGCCTGCCAGTGGGCCAAGGCCCTGGGGGTGAAGCTGATCGGCACCGTCAGTTCGCCGGAAAAAGCCGCGCTGGCGAAATCCCTCGGCGCCTGGGAAACCATCGACTACAGCCATGAAGACGTGGCCAAGCGCGTGCTGGAGCTGACCGACGGCAAGAAATGCCCGGTGGTCTACGACGGCGTGGGCAAGGACACCTGGCTGACCTCGCTGGACTGCCTGCAGCCACGGGGCCTGATGGTCAGCTTCGGCAACGCCTCCGGCGCGGTGGAGGGGGTCAACCTGGGCATCCTGGCGGCCAAGGGCTCGCTGTACGTCACCCGTCCGACCCTGGGCACCTACGCCAACAACGCCGAGAACCTGCAGGCCATGGCCGACGATCTGTTCGGCATGATCGCCAGCGGCCAGCTGAAGATCGAGATCGGCCAGCGTTATCCACTGGCGGACGCGGCGAAGGCGCAGACCGAACTGTCGGCGCGACGCACCACGGGTTCGACCATTCTGCTGCCTTGAAATGCATCGCGGGCAAGCCTCGCTCNCCCGCGATAAACGATGACGCGGTTTCAGGCCGGACGCACGATCCTGCCGCTCACCAGATCACGGATCAGGCTCGGGTTCCTGCGCCCGCCCAGGTTGCCGCCCAGGACCATGTCCAGTTGCCCGCGGAAATACTGCTCGACACGAATCCGCGTGCGCGCGGCCGGGCGCCCCTGGGGGTTGGCCGAAGTGGAAATCAGCGGCCCCACCAACGCGCACAACTCACGCACCAGTGGATGATCGCTGACCCGCAAGGCCACGGTGTCATGGACCCCGGTGACCCATTCCGGCAACAGATTCTGATGGGGCACCAGCCAGGTGTTCGGGCCAGGCCAGGTGCTGGCCATGCGATCGAGCCATTCCTGGGGGAAGTCCTCGAAGAGAAAATCGAACTGGCGAATGTTGTCGGCGATCAGGATCAGGCCCTTGTCCACGGAGCGCGACTTGATGGCCAGCAACCGATCCACCGCCTCTTCGTTCCACGGGTCGCACCCCAACCCCCAGACTGCTTCGGTTGGATAGGCAATCACCGCCCCTGCGCGAATTTCTCGTGCGGCTTGTTGCACACGCCAACTGCTGACCATTGCTGACTCTCCGGATTAAGGCTGTGCGCAGTTTACCGATCCTGCCTATAAAGCCTAGGGTCTGTACGAAAAGTCGGCGAGCGAAGGTCAGGCAAGGCAAAAACAGGCGAGGAACGGCCGGGGTCGCGCTCGACTGTAGGGGCCTAAATGAGCATTCCGAGCCTGTTTTTAACGCAGCATGGCCTGCGTAGCGCCGAAGGCGCCCAGCGCGCAGCCACTTTTTGTACAGAGCCTAGCCTTTTGCTCGGGCATACCAGCAACCTCCTTCGCATACCGCATGGCCTTCCAGCTCCAGTTCGGTGAGCGCCGCCAACACCCTGGGCAGGCTCCAGCCACTGGCCTGCACCAGGCCCTCGCTGGTCTGCGGCGCGGCGTGCAACAGCGCCAGCAACGGGTGAGCGGGCGCGGTTTGTGGCGGGGCTGTGGATAACGGCAGCCGTTGCCAGCCACGCAAGGCTTCGAGGATATGTTCGATGGTCTCCACCAGCACTGCGCCATCGCGAATCAGCTGATGACAGCCTCGGGCTCCGGGGTGATGGATCGACCCCGGTATCGCATACACCTCGCGGCCTTGCTCGGCGGCAAGCCGGGCGGTGATCAGCGAACCGCTGGCGACGCTGGCCTCCACCACCAGCACGCCAAGGGACAGGCCGCTGATGATCCGGTTGCGTCGGGGAAAGTGGCTGGCGTGGGGCCCGGTCTCCAGCGGGAACTCGGAAACCACCGCGCTGCCCTGGGCGATCATGGCGTCGGCCAGACGCCGGTTGCGCTGTGGATAAAATTTTTCCAGGCCGGTGCCCAGCACGCCGACGGTCTGCCCGCCGACCTCCAGGGCGGCCTGGTGCGCCGCGCCGTCGATCCCCAGCGCCAGGCCACTGGTGATGACAAAACCGGCCGCGGCCAGGCTGCGGGAAAAGGCCGCAGCGGTGTCCATGCCGGGCCTCGAAGCGCGACGGCTGCCGACCACCGCCAACTGCGGCTTTTCCAGGATCCGCGGATCGCCGGCGACAAACAGCAGCGGCGGCGCATCGGCAATTTCATTCAGCAGTGGCGGGTAGTCAGGCTGGTCCCACATTAGTAAATGCTGGCCCGGACGCTCCAGCCAGGCCAATGCACGGCTGGCGCCATCACGCACCTCGGCGTTGCGCCGGGCCTCGGCCGCGCCCGTCGGCAGGCCCAGCGCATGCCAGGCACTGGCCGGCGCACTGATGGCTTTGGAGGCCGAACCGAAGGCTTCGAGCAGCAGCTGAAAACGCTTCGGGCCAAGGTCCGGCAAACGGTGCAAACGTAGACGGGCTTCCAGTTCCGCGGGGGAAACCGGAGCCTGGGCAGGCAGTGACATAGGATCATCCTTGATCGTTATAAGCCCAGCTGAAGCAGGAATAAGCTGTGGATAACTCTGTTGGTAACTTGTTGAGGGTTTTACGGGTTACGCACCTTGTCCATGATCGCCAGGGAGCGGGAAGCGTTGAGCACCAGGCCGTAGCTGAGCTTGTCGTAGGTGCGGAAAACCATCAGCAGGCCGGCCCGCTCATCCGGCATCTTCACCTGGCCGCCAGCCACCCGATCGCGCACGGTTTCACCGGTTTTCAGCACCGCCAGCACATTGCCTTCAGCCAGGCCATCGCGCCGCCCCTTGTTCAGCGTCACCACGTCCAGCGCGCCGATCTGGGTGACGCCCCGTGGCACGTCGATGATCAGGCCCTCGACCGCCCGGCTCGGCGGACTGGGGACAAAGGTCGAGTTGATGACCCGCGGCTCGCCGCTGAACAAGCGGTCGCCCAGGCGCACTTCCTGGGTGGTGCGCTGTAGTTGCAGGGTGGCGATATCGCCCTCGACCGCGACCACCTCGCCGCCGCCGATCTCGTCGGCGTTGATGCCCAGCAGTTCGCCGCTCTGCGGGTCGGTGTAGGTCTTGCCCTGGCGGAAGATGCCGTAGGCCGACTGTTCCGGGTCGAAGCGGCCGCGCGCGAAGATCCGGTCGCCGGTGCCGCTGAGCACCCGTTCGGCATCGCCGGCGACTATGTAGGGCGCACTGTCGAAGGAGTCGGCCCGGTCGAGGATGCGGTTGCTCAGCAGAAAGCTGTCGATGGCCTGCAGCGGAATGGTCGGGATCGCCTCGACCAGCGGCATGCGGCGCACCTGGGGCGACAGCTTGAGGGTGCCCCGGGAGGCGCCGCGTTCCAGGGTCAGGCGTGGTTCGCCATTGATCTGTACCAGCGCCAGGGAGTCGCCGGGGTAGATCAAATTGGGGTCGGCGAGGCTGGAATTGGCCTGCCAGAGCGCCGGCCATTGCCAGGGATCGCGCAGAAAGCGGTTGGCGATGCTCCACAAGGTATCGCCCGCCACCACGGTGTAGCGCTGTGGATAACCCTCCCGGAGCGGCACCTGCGCCTGGCCGAAACCGGCCCAGCCCACGAGCAGCAAGGCGAGTAGTGATTTCCTCATGCGGTGAATCCCTTTATTATGTGTACTCGCGTGAAACGCCAGCGCCTGTGCGCTCCCTGCTCCTGATCGAGCACGTTTTACAACGGTTGCCCTTCCAGAACCCGCAAGGCCTCCGACTCCGAACTTACTTCACACGTGTAGCAATTACGCTTATGGCCATTTTAAACATCCTCGAATTCCCCGACTCGCGCCTGCGCACTATCGCCAAACCAGTGGCCGTAGTGGACGACGAAGTGCGTCAGTTGGTCGACGACATGTTTGAAACAATGTATGAGGCGCCCGGCATCGGCCTGGCCGCTACCCAGGTCAACGTGCACAAGCGCATCGTGGTCATGGACCTGTCCGAAGACCGCAGCGAGCCACGGGTGTTCATCAACCCCGAGTTCGAAGCGCTCACCGACGAGATGGGCCAGTATCAGGAAGGCTGCCTGTCGGTACCGGGCTTCTACGAGAACGTCGATCGTCCGCAACGCGTGAAAATCAAGGCCCAGGACCGTGACGGCCAACCTTACGAACTGATCGCCGAAGGCCTGCTCGCGGTGTGCATCCAGCACGAATGCGACCACCTCAACGGCAAATTGTTCGTCGATTACCTGTCCACGCTCAAACGCGACCGGATCAAGAAGAAGCTGGAAAAGCAGCATCGTCAGCAGGCTTGATCCCCTTCTTCCAAAGGCTTGCAGCGGCAAGCCTTTTTCTTTTCTGCGTATTTATTTGCGAGAATTCCCATGACTGAGCCACTGCGCATCGTCTTTGCCGGCACCCCGGAATTTGCCGCCGAACACCTCAAGGCCCTGCTCGACAGCCCCTACGAGATCGTTGCGGTCTACACCCAGCCGGACCGTCCGGCCGGGCGCGGGCAAAAGCTGATGCCGAGCCCGGTCAAGCAGCTGGCGCTGGAACACGACATCCCCGTGCTGCAGCCGCCAACCCTGCGCAACGCGGAGGCCCAGGCCGAACTGGCGGCCCTCGCGCCGGACCTGATGGTGGTGGTCGCCTACGGCCTGATCCTGCCGCAGGTGGTGCTGGATATTCCGCGCCTGGGCTGCATCAACAGCCACGCCTCGCTGCTGCCACGCTGGCGCGGGGCAGCGCCGATCCAGCGCGCCGTGGAAGCCGGCGACGCCGAGAGCGGCGTGACCGTGATGCGCATGGAAGCCGGCCTGGACACCGGGCCGATGCTGCTCAAGGTCAGCACCCCGATCAGCGCCGAAGACACCGGCGGCAGCCTGCATGACCGTCTCGCCGAAATGGGCCCGCCAGCCGTGGTGCAGGCCATCGCCGGCCTCGCTGCCGGAACCCTGCAAGGCGAAGTGCAGGACGACAGCCTGGCCACCTACGCCCACAAGCTGAACAAGGACGAAGCACGGATCGACTGGAGCCGCCCGGCGGTGGAACTGGAGCGCCTGGTACGGTCCTTCAACCCCTGGCCGATCTGCCACAGCACCCTCAACGGCGAAGCCCTGAAGGTGCTGGCCGCCAGCCTCGCCGAAGGCAAGGGCGCACCGGGGACGATCCTCGGCGCCAGCAAGGACGGCCTGCTGGTCGCCTGCGGTGAGCAGGCGCTGTGCCTGACCCGCCTGCAATTGCCCGGCGGCAAGGCGCTGAACTTCAGCGACCTGTTCAACAGCCGTCGCGAGAAGTTCGCCACCGGCACCGTGCTCGGACAAGCGGCGGACGCCCAATGAACCCGCGTCTGGCCGCCGCCAAGGCCCTGACCTCGGTCCTCAATGGCAAGGCCTCGCTCAACAGCTCGCTACCGACCCTGCTGGACAAGGTCGAAGTACGCGATCGCGGCTTCACCCAGGACCTGGCTTTCGGCACCGCGCGCTGGCAGCCCCGGCTGACGGCGCTTGCGGCCAAGCTGTTGCAGAAGCCGTTCAAGGCGGCCGATGCCGACGTCGAGGCGCTGCTGCTGGTGGGCCTCTATCAATTGCTCTACACCCGCGTCCCGGCGCACGCCGCCATCGGCGAAACCGTGGGCTGCGCCGACAAGCTGAAAAAGCCCTGGGCCAAGGCGCTGATCAATGCCGTGCTGCGCCGCGCCCAACGCGAGAGCGAGGCGTTGTTCGCCGAGCTGGAGCGTGACCCGGTGGTGCGTACCGCCCATCCGCGCTGGCTGCAAAAGTCCCTCAAGGCGTTCTGGCCCGAGCAATGGGAAACCATCTGCGCCGCCAACAACGCCCACCCGCCGATGATCCTGCGGGTCAACCGTCGCCATCATTCCCGCGCGGCCTACCTCCAGCTGCTGAGCGAGGCCGGCGTCGCCGCCAAGCCTTGCGTCTACAGCCAGGACGGCATCGTCCTCGATGAAGCCACCGACGTGCGCAGCCTGCCGGGCTTCGCCGAAGGCTGGATCAGCGTGCAGGACGAGGCCGCGCAACTGGCCGCCGAGCTGCTGGAGCTGGCGCCGGGACAACGGGTGCTGGACGCCTGCTGCGCCCCCGGCGGCAAGACCTGTCACATCCTCGAAGTCGAGCCCGCGCTGGCCGGCGTGGTCGCGGTGGACCTGGAAGCCAAGCGCCTGGTGCGCGTCCAGGAAAACCTCGACCGCCTGGGGCTGAACGCCGAGCTGATCGCCGCCGACGGCCGCGACACTGCCGCCTGGTGGGACGGCAAGCCGTTCCAGCGCATCCTGCTGGACGCGCCGTGTTCGGCCACCGGGGTGATCCGTCGCCACCCGGACATCAAGCTCACCCGCCAGGCCGACGACATCGCCGCCCTGGCGCAGCTGCAAGGCGAACTGCTGGACACCATGTGGTCGACCCTGGAAGTCGGCGGCATCCTGCTGTACGCCACCTGCTCGACCTTGCCAACCGAAAACACCGAGGTGATCGAGGCTTTCCTGGCCCGGACCCCAGGCGCTCGCGAACTGGACATCGCCGGGCAACTGGGCCAGCCTCCGGCCGGCCTGAAGCAGCCCCACGGTCGCCAGTTGCTGGCGCAAGAAGGCGGCCATGACGGGTTCTACTACGCCAAGCTGATCAAGATTGCCGCCACGCGCGGTTAAGAAAGGTTCGAAGGGAGTGACTGGATGAAGATCATCATCCTCGGAGCAGGGCAGGTGGGCGGCACGCTGGCGGAGCATCTGGCCAGCGAAGCCAACGACATTACAGTGGTCGACACCGATGGCGAACGCCTGCGCGATCTCGGCGACCGTCTGGACATCCGCACCGTGCAGGGCCGCGGTTCGTTCCCGACGGTGCTGCGCCAGGCCGGCGCCGACGATGCCGACATGCTGGTGGCGGTGACCAACAGCGACGAAACCAACATGGTCGCCTGCCAGGTCGCCCACACCCTGTTCCACACCCCGACCAAGATCGCCCGGGTCCGCGAGGCGGCCTACCTGACCCGCGCCGGCCTGTTCGACAACGAGGCGATTCCGGTCGACGTGCTGATCAGCCCGGAACAGGTGGTGACCAACTACATCAAGCGCCTGATCGAACACCCCGGCGCCCTGCAGGTGATCGACTTCGCCGAAGGCAAGGCCCAGCTGGTGGCGGTCAGGGCCTATTACGGCGGGCCGCTGGTGGGGCAGCAACTGCGTCAGCTGCGCGAGCACATGCCCAACGTCGACACCCGCGTCGCGGCGATCTTCCGCCGTGACCGGCCGATCCTGCCCCAGGGCGATACGGTGATCGAGGCCGACGACGAAGTGTTCTTCATCGCCGCCAAGGCCAACATCCGCGCGGTGATGAGCGAGATGCGCCGCCTCGACGAATCCTACAAGCGCATCGTCATCGCCGGTGGCGGACAGATCGGCGAACGCCTGGCCGAAGCCATCGAAAGCCGTTACCAGGTGAAGATCATCGAGATGAACCCGGCGCGTTGCCGCTACCTCTCGGACAACCTAGACAGCACCGTGGTCCTGCAAGGCAGCGCCTCGGACCGCGACCTGCTGATGGAAGAGAATATCGCCGACGCCGATATCTTCCTGGCCCTGACCAACGACGACGAGGCCAACATCATGTCCTCGCTCCTGGCCAAGCGCCTGGGGGCGAAGAAGGTGATGACCATCATCAACAACCCGGCCTATGTCGACCTGATCCAGGGCGGCGATATCGACATCGCCATCAGCCCGCAGCTGGCCACCATCGGCACCCTGCTGGCCCACGTGCGCCGCGGCGATATCGTCAGCGTGCACTCGCTGCGCCGTGGCGCGGCGGAAGCCATCGAGGCGATTGCCCATGGCGATGCCAAATCGAGCAAGGTGATCGGCCGCGCCATCGAGGACATCGCGCTGCCGCCAGGCACCACCATCGGCGCGATCATCCGCGACGAGGAAGTGCTGATCGCCCACGACGATACGGTGATCGAGGCCGGCGACCACGTGATTCTGTTCCTTGTGGATAAAAAACATATCCGCGATGTGGAGAAGCTGTTCCACGTGGGGCTGACTTTCTTCTGACCCGCAATCTGCGTCGTTGGTCCTGGCGTCATCGCGGG
>NZ_JBQENK010000010.1:75349-184222 GCF_052044735.1 Pseudomonas sp. 22526 | reverse complement strand
CCCGCGATAACGATCCCGCTGACTCCCCTTATCTCGAGGTGCCCCATGCTCGAATCCCTGGAAAAAATGCTCGCCAAGGGCATGGATAACTCGCTGCTGCGCTTCGGCCTGGGCAAGGGCTATCTGGATCTGCACGAATACGCCAAGGCCGCCGAGCACCTGCAACGCTGCGTCGGTTTCGACCCCAAGTATTCGGCGGCGTGGAAGCTGCTGGGCAAGGCCTACCAGGGCCTGGAAGACTATCCGGCGGCGCGCCAGGCCTGGGAGCAGGGCCTGGAAGCGGCCCGCGGGCATGGCGACAAGCAGGCGGAAAAGGAAATGACGGTGTTTCTCAAGAAACTCGAGCGCCAGACCAAAGGCTGACTGTAGCCGCTGCCGAGTGAGCGAGGCTGCGCACGAGGACGCAGTCCTCGCTGAACCTGCGCACCAGGATTGCCTGGCAGATCGCAGCGCCTGGTTTTACGACCGCTTCGCGGTCGATCGCAGCCTCGCAGGCTCGGCAGCGGCTACAGGCACGGGCTCAGAGGTAACGCAGGCCGATCCCCTCGGCATCCACCAGCACCACCTCCATCTTCACCCGCGGCGCGTTCATCGGCAGGCCTTGCACCTGGCCGTAAACCACCGCGCCCTTGGGCAGCGCCGCCAATGCCGGGTGCTGGACGTAGACCCCGCTGGCAGACAGGTTGCGCGTCTGGCCCAGGCACTCGCCGAAGCTTTCGTGCTGGATCTTGATCCTCAGGGATTTGCGCGAATCGGGCATATGCTGTGCTCTGCTTCAGCCTTTGTGGATAACCTTGGGCGAAAGGTTATCCACAGATCGTGCCAGGCGGTCAGTACCAGCGTTCTTCGCCGGCCGGACGTTTCTTGAAACGCTTCATGCTCCACATGTACTGGCTCGGATAAGCCCGCACATAGCGCTCGACCACCTGGCTCATCGCCGCGCAGGAGGTTTCGGTATCGGTGCTGTACATCGCATCCGGCGCGGCTTCGAGGATCACCTTGTAGCCCGAACCGTCGGGCAGGCGCAGCGCATGCAGGAACACCCCGACCGCCTTGCCGCCGGCGAGCATGTTCGGCACGAACTTGCTGGTCAGCGCCTTGGTGGCGAAGAAGGGCACGAAGATCCCGGCGGATTCGGCCGGTTCCGGGTCGGCGGGAATGCCCACCGCACCACCTTTGCGCACTTCCTTGATGACGCTGAGGATGCCTTCCTTGGTGGACGGCGCCACGCGGTTGCCCAGCTGGACCCGCTGTTTCTGCAGCAGGTCGTCCACCGCCTTGAGCTTCGGCGGGCGGTAGAAAATGATCGGTTTGCACTGGCTGCAATAGAAGTGGTTGAGCACTTCCCAGTTGCCCAGGTGGCTGGTGATGCCAACCACGCCCTTGCCCGACGCCAGCGCCTCTTGCAGCACCTCGAGGCCTTCGACTTCACGCACCAGGGCGATCGAGCGCTCGGCCGGCCAGATCCAGGCGCAGGCGCTTTCGGTCAGGGACTTGCCGATGTCTTTCAGGCTCTGTCCCACTAAACGTTCGCGCTCGGCAGCGTCCATCTGCGGAAAGCACTTGGCCAGGTTGATCCGCACCACATCGCGGGAACGGTTGGGGGTCTTCCACATGATCCAGCCGATGGCCGAACCGACGGCCTGCACCGCGCGCCAGGGCAGCAGGGCAAACAATCGCAGAGCGCCTACCAGCAGGGCGCCTTTAAACTTATCCACAGGTGACTCCTGATATCCGGGTCATGAACCTTGTCGCAAGCCGGTTATTCTAACCGGCCATCACAGGCTATGTGAAAACGTCGCGAGTGAAGGCAAGACAAGGCAAAAACAGGCGAGGAAGCGGAGTTTAGGGGCCTAAATGAGCATTCCGAGCCTGTTTTTAACGCCGTATTGCCGAACGCAGCAGTTTTCACACAGCCTGTGGAGCGAGGATGGCGTAGCGATCGCAGTCCCGAGTGTGATCCATCACCATGCCCGAAGCCTGCATCAGCGCATAACAGATGGTCGGACCGACAAAGGTGAAGCCGGCCTTTTTCAGACCCTTGCTCATCGCCTCGGCCTCTGGGGTCACCGCCGGAACCTCGCTGCGGTCCTTGAAATGATTGACCCTGGGCACCCCGCCGACGAACGACCAGAGGAATGCCACCGGGTCCTCCAGCGCCATCCAGGCCTGGGCATTGCGCCGGGCGGCAGCAAGTTTCAGGCGGTTGCGGATGATCCCGGGATCGAGCATCAACTCGTCGATTTGTGCATCGCTCATCTGCGCCACGCGTTGCACATCGAAGCCGAACAGCACCTGGCGATAACGCTCGCGTTTCTTCAGGACGGTGATCCAGGACAGGCCGGCCTGGAACCCTTCGAGCAATAACAACTCGAACAAACGCTGCGCATCGCGTAGCGGCACGCCCCACTCCTGATCGTGGTACGCCATGTACAGGGGATCTTCGTTGCACCAAAAGCAGCGTGGCATAAGGCTCCAGTGGGCGTGCGCACAACTGAATCGGGTATACTCCCGCTCTTTAAATCGCAGCCCAAGTAACAGGTGAATTTCGTGAGCCAGCCTACGCCAGCCGTGCGTACCTTCCAAGACTTGATCCTCGCCCTCCAGCAATACTGGGCCGAGCAAGGTTGTGTGGTACTTCAGCCCTACGATATGGAAGTAGGCGCCGGCACTTTCCATACCGCCACGTTCCTGCGCGCCATCGGCCCGGAAACCTGGAACGCCGCTTATGTGCAGCCCAGTCGTCGCCCGACTGACGGCCGCTACGGCGAAAACCCGAACCGTCTGCAGCACTACTACCAGTTCCAGGTGGTCTTGAAGCCGAACCCGGAAAACTTCCAGGAGCTGTACCTGGGCTCGCTCAAGCACGTCGGCCTCGACCCGCTGGTGCACGACATCCGTTTCGTCGAAGACAACTGGGAATCGCCGACCCTCGGCGCCTGGGGCCTGGGCTGGGAAGTCTGGCTCAACGGCATGGAAGTGACTCAGTTCACCTACTTCCAGCAAGCCGGTGGCATCGAGTGCTACCCGGTGACCGGCGAGATCACCTACGGCCTGGAACGCCTGGCCATGTACCTGCAGGGCGTGGATTCGGTCTACGACCTGGTCTGGGCCGATGGCCCGTTCGGCAAGGTGACCTACGGCGACGTGTTCCACCAGAACGAAGTGGAGCAGTCGACCTACAACTTCGAACACGCCAACGTCGAGAAGCTGTTCGAACTGTTCGATTTCTACGAAAGCGAAGCCAAGCGCCTGATCGAGCTGGACCAGCCGCTGCCGCTGCCGAGCTATGAAATGGTCCTCAAGGCCTCGCACACCTTCAACCTGCTGGATGCCCGTCGCGCGATCTCCGTGACGGCGCGTCAGCAGTACATCCTGCGTGTGCGCACCCTGGCGCGTTCCGTTGCGCAAGCCTACCTGCTGGCCCGCGCCAAGCTGGGCTTCCCGATGGCAACCCCGGACCTGCGTGATGAAGTGTTGGCTAAGTTGGAGGCGGCACAATGAGTGCGCAAGATTTTCTGGTTGAACTGGGCACTGAAGAACTGCCACCCAAAGCCCTGAACACCCTGGCCGAAGCCTTCCTGGGCGGTATCGAAAAAGGCCTGCAGGCCGCCGGCCTGAACTTCGAGGCCAAGCATGTCTACGCTGCGCCACGCCGCCTGGCGGTGCTGATCAGTGGCCTGGCCACCCAGCAGCCGGATCGCAGCATCAACCTCGACGGTCCGCCGCGCCAGGCCGCCTTCGACGCCGAAGGCAACCCGACCCAGGCCGCCCTGGGCTTCGCCAAGAAATGTGGCGTGGACCTGAGCGAAATCGACCAGAGCGGGCCGAAGCTGCGCTACAGCCAGAGCATCAAGGGCAAGCCGACCACCAGCCTGCTGCCGACCATCGTCGAAGACTCGCTGAACGACCTGCCGATTCCGAAACGCATGCGTTGGGCTGCGCGCAAGGAAGAGTTCGTGCGTCCGACCCAATGGCTGGTGATGCTGCTCGGTGATCAGGTCATCGACTGCACCATCCTCGCTCAGAAAGCCGGTCGCGACTCCCGTGGTCACCGCTTCCATCACCCGGAAAGCGTGCGCATCACCTCGCCGGCCAACTACCTGGACGACCTGCGTGCCGCCTACGTGCTGGCCGACGCCAACGAGCGTCGCGAGCTGATCAGCAAGCGCACCGAAGAACTGGCGCGCCTGCAGGAAGGTACTGCCATCGTTCCAGCCGATCTGCTGGACGAAGTGACCGCTCTGGTGGAATGGCCAGTGCCGCTGGTGTGCTCGTTCGAGGAGCGTTTCCTCGAAGTGCCGCAGGAAGCCCTGATCACCACCATGCAGGACAACCAGAAGTACTTCTGCCTGCTGGACGTCGACGGCAAGCTGCTGCCGCGTTTCATCACCGTGGCCAACATCGAAAGCAAGGACCCGCGCCAGATCATCGAGGGCAACGAGAAAGTCGTTCGCCCACGCCTGACCGACGCCGAGTTCTTCTTCAAGCAGGACAAGAAACAGAAGCTCGAAGACTTCAACCAGCGCCTGCAGAACGTGGTGTTCCAGGAGAAGCTGGGCAGCGTCTACGACAAGGCCGAGCGCGTCTCGAAACTGGCCGCGTTCATCGCCCCGCGCATCGGCGGCGACGCCCAGCGGGCCGCTCGCGCGGGCCTGCTGTCGAAGTGCGACCTGGCCACCGAAATGGTCGGCGAGTTCCCGGAGATGCAAGGCATCGCCGGTTACTACTACGCCCTCAATGACGGCGAGCCGGAAGACGTCGCCCTGGCGCTGAACGAACAGTACATGCCGCGTGGCGCCGGCGCCGAGCTGCCAAGCACCGTCACCGGTGCCGCCGTGGCCATCGCCGACAAGCTCGACACCCTGGTCGGCATCTTCGGCATCGGCATGCTGCCAACCGGCAGCAAGGACCCGTATGCGCTGCGTCGTGCCGCGCTGGGCGTGCTGCGCATCCTGATCGACAAGAAGCTCGACCTGGACCTGACCGAAGCCGTGGCGTTCGCCGTCAGCGCGTTCGGCGGCAAGGTCAAGAGCGCCGGCCTGGCCGATCAGGTCCTGGAGTTCATCTTCGACCGTCTGCGTGCCCGTTACGAAGACGAAGGCGTGGATGTCGCCACCTACCTGTCGGTCCGTGCCCTGAAGCCGGGTTCGGCCCTGGACTTCGACCAGCGCGTGCAGGCCGTGCAGGCCTTCCGCAAGCTGCCGGAAGCCGCCGCGCTGGCCGCGGTGAACAAGCGCGTCTCGAACCTGCTGAGCAAGGTCGAAGGCAGCGTGCCGACCACCGTGGAAGCCAAGTACTTCGACAACGCCAACGAGTTCTCCCTGTACTCGGCGATCCAGCAAGCGGACCAGGCCGTGCAGCCAATGGCCGCGGCGCGTCAGTACAGCGAGACCCTGGCCCGCCTGGCCGCCCTGCGCGAGCCGGTCGACGCCTTCTTCGAGAAGGTGATGGTCAATGCCGAAGACGCCAACGTGCGGGCCAACCGCTACGCGCTGCTGGCACGTCTGCGGGGCCTGTTCCTCGGTGTCGCCGACATCTCGTTGCTGGGGTAAGGCATACGTGAAACTGCTGATTCTCGATCGGGACGGAGTGATCAATTACGACTCCGACGCTTACATCAAATCGGTGGAGGAGTGGATTCCACTCCCCGGCTCGGTCGAAGCCATCACGCAGTTGAGCAAGGCCGGCTGGACGGTAGCGGTCGCTACCAACCAGTCGGGCATCGCTCGCGGTTACTACGATGTCGCCACCCTCGACGCCATGCACGAGCGCCTGCGCGCTCTGGTGGCCGAGCAGGGCGGCGAACTCGGCCTCATCGTTTACTGCCCCCATGGCCCGGACGAAGGCTGCGCCTGCCGCAAGCCCAAGCCTGGCATGTTGCAGACCATTGCCCGGCACTACGAAGTGGATCTGGCTGGTCTATGGTTTGTGGGCGACAGTCTCGGTGACCTGGAGGCCGCAAAAGCCGTCGACTCTCAGCCAGTTTTGGTAAAGACCGGGAAAGGCGAAAAGACCCTGGGGAAAACCCTACCGGTAGGCACCTTGATTTTTGACGACCTGGCGGCAGTTGCCGCTGAACTTATCCACAATTAGAGAGTTCTTCTGACATCCTGGCCAAGGACTGTTCGGGGGTGCGCTTTTTTAGAGGCGGGCAATGCCCGCAACGGTAAACGCCGCTATGTCGATCCTGCAGGCAATCAGAACCTTCTTCTTTTACCTGCTGCTGGGCACCAGTTCGTTGCTGTGGTGCTCCCTGAGCTTTTTTATCGCGCCCTTCCTGCCGTTCAAGGCGCGCTATCGCTTTATCAACGTCTATTGGTGCCGCTGCGCGTTGTGGCTGACCAAGGTGTTTCTCAAGATCGACGTGGAAGTGAAGGGTGCGGAAAACATCCCTGAGCGCCCTTGCGTGATTGTCTCGAACCACCAGAGCACCTGGGAGACGTTCTTTCTCTCGGCCTATTTCGAACCGCTGAGCCAGGTGCTCAAGCGTGAGCTGCTGTATGTGCCGTTCTTCGGCTGGGCCATGGCCATGCTGCGTCCGATCGCCATCGACCGCGACAACCCCAAGGCCGCGCTCAAGCAGGTCGCCAGCAAAGGCGACGAGCTGCTCAAGGACAATGTCTGGGTACTGATCTTCCCGGAAGGCACCCGGGTGCCTTACGGCCAGATGGGCAAGTTTTCCCGCAGCGGCAGCGCCCTGGCGGTCAATGCCGACTTACCAGTGCTGCCAATAGCGCACAACGCCGGCAAATACTGGCCGAAGACCGGCTGGGTCAGACACCCCGGCACCATCACCGTGGTGATCGGTGCGCCGATGTACGCCGAAGGCTCCGGACCACGGGCCATCGCCGAGCTCAACGACCGGGTCGCGGCCTGGAATGAGCAGGCGCAGCGGGACATGGGTTCGCTGCCTCCGGTAGCCGCGGCGCCGGACAAAATGGCCATCTGAGTTTCTGTGGATAACCTGTGCACCGTTTTAGCGGAAATCGCTATATAAAATTCGTAAATTTATGATTTATATACATATTTTATAAACCCATAAAATTCCGAAAAACGTGCATAAGTTTTTTGGATGCGAAAAAACCGGCCTGGTGCCGGTTTTTTTTCGCCTGTCGATATTCAGTCTGTGAGCAAGGGTAATTGCAGGCTGAAAGTCGTCCCCTCGCCGACCACGCTACGGCAGACAATCCGCCCTTCATGCCGGTCGACCACCGCCTTGACCATCGACAAGCCAAGCCCCAGGCCTTCGCTGCCCTGGGCCGAGGCGAAGCGCTGGTACTGCACGAACAACTGCGGCAGATCATCGGCCGCAATGCCTTTGCCCTGGTCGGTGATATCGCAGATCAGCCAGCCTTCCGTGCAAGCGACTTGCACGCGGACAGTCGAGCCCGACGGGCTGTACTTGATGGCGTTCTCCAGCAGATTGAACAAGGCCCGGGTCAGCAGGGACTGATCGGCCAGCACCATGCCTTCGGCATCGTCGTCGAGGTCATGCACCAGCTGGATGTTTTTCAGCTGGGCGATGGTCATGGCCTGGTCGAACGCATCCAGCACCAGCATGGCGAACATGCTCGGCTGGAACTGATAGGCCTCGGACTCGGCTTTCGCCAGTTGCACGAAGGCTTCGGTAAGCCCCAGGGCGCGACGCACCTGCAGTTCGATCTGGCTATAGATCCGCGTGTCGCCCGAGCCCTGGTGCCGCTGTACATCAAGCAAGGCCAGGATCGCCGAATGGGGTGCGCGCAGGTCATGGGACAGGAAGCGCAACAGGGTTGCCCGCTGCTGTTCGGCATCCCGTTCGAGACTCAAGTCGGTGAGGCTCAGCAGCCAGCCGATCGGGGTATCGCTGTCGATCGGCAGCAAGGGTGCCAGGTCCACACGCAGACTGCGCTGTTCGATATCCCGAAATTCCAAAGGCTGCAGTTGCGACAGGGCAGGGCGTTCTCCGTCCTGCAAACCGGGATAACCCAGGCCCGCCAACTGCTGGACCAGATCCTCGCCGATCAGCGCGTTGCCGAACACTTCGCGGGCGTTGCGGTTGGCCAACAGCACGCGGCCGTCCGGATCGCTGATCAGGGTGGCCACCGGCAGGTATTCCAGGCCGTCGGCAATGAATCGGCGGGTGTCGCGGGTGCGGCTCAAGGCCTGCTCCAGAGCCACGATCTGCCCCTGCAGCACATCCCCGACGGGGGTCTGGGTGCGCCGGCGTTCGGGCAATACCTTGGGTTCGCTGTCCAGGCGCGCCAGTTCCCAGCCGAAGTAGGCCAGGATCACGCTCAGGCGACGCCAGTTCCAGATCAGGTAGGCCAGCAGCATCCCCAGCAGGCTGGCCACCGGCGGCCACCACAGCCCCAGGCGCAGCAGCCCGGCCGAACCGAGCAGGGCCGCCGCCATGCAGGCCAGGGTCAGCCACAACGCATGCCGCGGCCGTACCAGCAGCAATCCCAGCAGGGCCGCCACCAGCAGCACCGACAGCGCCGCTGCCGGCCATTGGCCCAGGGCGACGATAGTGCGCTGCTGCAACAAACCATTGAGCAGGTTGGCCTGGATCTCGATACCCGGGGTGGTGCCGACGCTGGCCGACTGCGGGGTGACGTAACGGTCGCCCAGGCCGGGGGCGGTGGTGCCGATCAGGATCAGTTTGTCGCGCAACAGCTCCGGCGGGACTTCACCGCGCAATACGCTGACATAGGGAACGCTGGGGAACCCGGCCTGGGCGCTGATGAAGGGGATGCGTATTTCGTTGCTGCGCAGCCAGCCCTGGGTGATCTGCGCGCTGTCCGAGCCAGGCATCGACAGGGCAGTGCCCGCCGAGTGCGCCTGTTGATAAAGCAGCCAGGCCAATTGCCCCTTGGGCGCCTGCGGTGGGCCTTCGCGCAGATAGACACTGCGGACCGTACCGTCGGTGTCGGCTTCGGCATTGATATGGCCGACCGCCTTGGCGCACTGGTTCAACGGCTGCACCGGCTCGATCTCACCCAGTGGCTGGCCGTAGCGGGCCACGCTCTCGCGCAGCAGGGGCAGGAATACCTGGCCCTCGCGGCAGATCGCCTGGGCCAGGCGCTGATCGTTCTCGGGGACGCTGTCAGGTTCGCTGAAGATCACGTCGAACAGCACGCCCTGGACCTTGGCCGCCGTCAGCCGATCCAGCAGGTCGGCGTGCAGGGTACGCGGCCAGGGCCACTGGCCCAGCTGCTGCAGGCTGTAGTCGTCGATGGTGATCAGCAGCAGGCGCGAATCGACCGGCAGCGGGCTGAGCCGCCGCAGGTTGTCATACAGCAGGTTATTCAGCGCCAGCCCGTGGCTCAGCGACAACAGGGCGGTCAAGGGCAGCAGGATCAGGCTGACCCATGCCCATTCCCGCACCAGACCGCCAAACAGTCGCTGGGCTTGCGTCGGCTCCCGGCCCTCGGGTCGGCGCCAGCGCCTCACCGACAAACCGCCGCGCAGTTACTGAACACGCGTGGTCCTGGGGTAATAGAAGATGTCATAGACCCCCGTCTCTCCTTCGAGTCCGTGCTCATCGAAAGCAGAAAGGCGGACATGATAAAAAAAGGCTTCCAGGCCGCTGAAGTTGACTTCCGGCGTGCTGGAAAACTGTTCCTGCTTGATATTGAGGAAGGTCTTGTCGGTCGCCACCTGGGCCCGGTAACGCTTGGCGCCCGGCAAGGGCTTCATGATCAGTTGCCAGACCGGCAGACCACCTGTCTGGCCCGCCTGGCCCATCAGCTGCGGCGCGGGCAACAGATCGACCGGTTTCAGCGGGCCTTCTTTCTGGATGCGCAAACCTTGCCGCCCCATGACCTGGACTTCACCCGCCACAGGTCCCACCGGTTTATCCACAGGGCGTTTCTTGCCCTTGGTCTTTTTCGGCGCTTCGCCGTCTTCGCGATTGACCGCTACCTGGCCGTTGAGCACTTCCACCAGCGACTGCTGATCGTCGTTACGCACCCGGAAGTGTGTGCCGCGTACACCCAGCACGCCGATCGGGGTGACGATCTGGAAGCGGTCGTAATCGCTCGGGCGCTTGATGACATAGGATTCGATCTGCCCCTGCTCGAGCGCGACCTGGGGGATCGCATGTTCCTCGTTCAGGTGCAGGGTGATCTGGGAACTGGAGGGCAGCACCACCAGCGAGCCATCGCCCAGGGACAGGCTGACGAATGCCGACGGCGAGGTCTTCACCCCTTCGAGCTCATCGACGCTCATGCCTTCTTCCAGGGGCATCTGGTTGCCCTTGGCATCCAGCTTCCAGGCTTCGCCCGTGAGGTGCTCGACCGTCGCCGGCAGCGGCTGGCCACGGCATTGCTGGTTGTCATCGATATAGGGAGGGCGCTTGGGCGCTGCAATGGCAGCCTGCGCCGTGGAAAAGGCCAGTGTGCTGCCGAGCAGAAATGAAACGAGCATGGCCCGGTGGCGGATATGCAAGGAGGTCATGGGTTCATAGGTCCGTAGTCGCGCTCTTCTGAAGTCCGTGCCATTAGAACTGCATTGTTAGCGTTCTGACCATACCTCTTGAACCAAGGCCGGCCAGGGTCATTCCTTTACGGAACAAACAGCACAACCGCTAAAGAGCGGCTGTGTTGTCTGGCTCCATGCCGGCTGGATGCGAATCGGCGCATCCAGCCGTTCAGGTCAGTCCCGCTCGCTGGAGATCAAGCGATAGGCCAGAGCTCCCAGCCCTGCGCCCAACAGAGGTGCTACCCAGAACAGCCACAGCTGGGACACTGCCCACTCGCCGGCGAAGAAGGCGACCGCGGTGCTGCGGGCCGGGTTGACCGAGGTATTGGTGACCGGAATGCTGATCAGGTGGATCAGGGTCAGCGTCAGGCCAATGGCAATCGGGGCAAAACCGGCTGGTGCACGCTTGGCGGTGGCGCCCAGGATGATCAGGAGGAACATCGCCGTGAGCACGACTTCGGTCAACAGCGCGGCGAACATCGAGTAGCCGCCAGGCGAGTGTTCACCGTAACCGTTGGCCGCGAAGCCCGCCGAAGCGTCGAACCCGACCTTGCCGGAAGCGATCAGGAACAGTACGCCACCCGCGGCAAGTCCACCGAGAACCTGGGCGACGATATAAGGCAGCAGCCGGCTACCCGGGAAACGCCCGCTCAACCACAGGCCAACCGAGACCGCAGGGTTGAGGTGAGCCCCGGAAATCGGACCCAATGCATAAGCCATGGTCAGGACGCTCAGGCCAAAGGCCAGGGCTACCCCCAGATAACCGATCCCGAACTGCGGAACGCCGGCCGCCAGCACGGCGCTCCCGCATCCGCCCAGGACCAACCAGAACGTACCGAAAAACTCAGCGCCGAATGTCTTCATCAGAGGCCTTCACAGATAAAAAATGAGGAGTTGTTTGTTGGCTGGCGGCGCCGTGGGGCCGCGCGGGAGAGGAGGGATGACACATCCCTGTGTCGGAGCATTACGTCCTGAGGAGGCACTCCTTGTATTCCCCTGTACTGCAAACCGAAGACAAGCCCCGGCCTGACGTCCGCCAATCCGGCGGTTGACACTCCCTGTGTCGGAGCACTTCCGATTGCCCCTGTGTGCCACTCAGCGACTACAAATTTACCGACATGCCGTGGAGGCCGGGCCGGTTTGCAATATTTGTTCAGAATTGTCTGATCTAGAACACCCAACGCTGCTGCTCCTGATAGACCATGGGCTGCGCCATCTGTGTCTGTGGCGCGCTGATCGGGGCGAACCCCTGGGAGTCGCTGAACCCGATAGTGGTTACAGACGGGCTGAAATAACGCTGCACCGGCAAGGCGTAATCCGAAGACGGCAGCACAGGCTGCTCCGCGGTCGACCCCAGGCTCAGGCAAGCCGCGAGCATCAGAGTGGTAAATCGAGCCAGGTCCGCTGCCTGCGCAATGCGCGCGTAGAGCAACCGCCCCTTCCCCAGGATGTTCCCCATAGTCCTTTTCCTTGCACGTTCGAGCCGGTATCGTTCTGCAATGAATGCAGGCCGGATGGACAGTGCTCCTGTCGGCTACCGGCTATATGACATCAGCGTACCGAGCAAAGGTATGAACCAGAGCAATTCGCCACAATTGTTCAGATTCGTCTGATCAGCCTAAACTCAGCGCCAGGAAAGGCCTCAAATAAAGCCATCAGCACTCTCTCGCGATAAAAGGAACTGCCCCGCATGCGTGTCGCAATACTGGATGACGAGCCCGCCGAACTGGCGCGGGTGGAACAGACACTGCGACAGATCCCCGGCCCCGGGGAACAGCCATGGACGCTGCACAGCTTCGAGCGTGGCGAGGACCTGCTGCGGCAGCTGCGGCGCGAGACCTTCGACCTGCTGATTCTCGACTGGCAACTGCCGGACCTCAGCGGACTCTCATTGCTGCGCTGGACCCGCGAACACATGGAGGCGCCACCGGCCGCCATCATGCTCACCAGCCGCGATGCCGAGAGCGATATCGTCCAGGCCCTGAACACCGGTGCCGACGACTATGTGAGCAAACCGTTCCGCCCCAACGAACTCAAGGCACGGGTGACCGCCGTCCTGCGCCGCCATGGCTTGCAGCGTTCGGCGGCCGTCGAGGTGCAGACCTTCAACGACCTGGCCTTCGACGACGCCGAGCTGACCGTGACCCGAGCCGGCAGCCCGATCAGCCTCACCGAACGCGAGTACCGCCTGGCCCGCTGCCTGTTCGCCAATCTGGGTCGCCCTCTATCCCGGGAATACCTCTACGAGCGTTTCTGGACCCATGAGGAAATTGTCTCTTCCCGTCCCCTGGACACTCACATCTACCGCTTGCGCAACAAGCTGGGGCTGACCGCGGATCGTGGCTGGCAGCTGCTGACCATCTATGGCTATGGCTATCGCCTGGAAAGTGTCTCGGCGGCGGAGTAGGGCGACCTTTTAGCCGGGCAATAAAAAAGGCCAACGCTGAGCGTTGGCCTTTTTTATTTCGGCGATGCAACCCGGATCAGAAGTCCAGGTTGGATACCGCCAGGGCGTTGCTTTCGATGAAGTCGCGACGAGGCTCGACCGCATCACCCATCAGGGTGTTGAAGATCTGGTCGGCGCCGATGGCGTCTTCGATGGTGACCTTGAGCATGCGACGCACGCTTGGGTCCATGGTGGTTTCCCACAGCTGATCCGGGTTCATCTCGCCCAGACCTTTGTATCGCTGGATGGTGTGGCGCTTGGTGCTTTCGGTCATCAGCCAGTCCAGGGCTTCCTTGAACTCGGTCACCGCCTTCTTGCGTTCGCCGCGCTGAATATAAGCGCCTTCGTCCAGCAGGGAGCTCAGTTGAGCGCCGAGGGTAACGACGGTCTTGTAGTCATTGCTGCCGAAGAAGTCGCGGTTGAAGGTGACGTAGTTCGACAGGCCGTGGGAGATCAGTTCGACCTCTGGCAGCCAGACATTACGTTCACGGTCTTCACGCAGGCTGGCCTTGTAGACCAGGCCGGACTTCTCGACGGTGCGCAGGCGGACTTCATATTGGGCCAGCCAATCCTGCATGGCCGCGTGATCGGAGAGTTGCTCCAGGCTCACGGCCGGCAGGTAGATGAAGTGCTCGGTCAGCTCCTGAGGGTACAGGCGCGACAGACGCTTGAGGGTTTTCATGACCATGCGGAAGTCGTTCACCAGGCGCTCCAGCGCCTCGCCGGAAATACCCGGTGCGTCTTCGTTCAGGTGCAGGCTCGCATCTTCCAGGGCCGACTGCGTCATGTACTCTTCCATGGCGTCGTCGTCTTTGATGTATTGCTCTTGCTTGCCTTTCTTGACCTTGTACAGCGGCGGTTGAGCGATGTAGATGTAGCCACGCTCGATCAGCTCCGGCAGCTGACGGAAGAAGAAAGTCAGCAGCAGGGTACGGATGTGCGAACCGTCGACGTCGGCGTCGGTCATGATGATGATGTTGTGATAACGCAGCTTGTCGATGTTGTACTCTTCGCGGCCGATGCCGCAGCCGAGTGCAGTGATCAAGGTGCCGACCTCTTGCGAGGAAATCATCTTGTCGAAGCGCGCTTTCTCGACGTTAAGGATCTTGCCCTTGAGCGGCAGAATCGCCTGGGTCTTGCGGTTGCGTCCCTGCTTGGCGGAGCCGCCAGCAGAGTCACCTTCCACCAGGTAGAGTTCGGAAAGGGCAGGGTCTTTTTCCTGGCAGTCCGCCAGTTTGCCCGGCAGGCCGGCGATATCCAGCGCACCTTTACGGCGGGTCATCTCACGGGCCTTACGCGCCGCTTCACGGGCGCGGGCGGCGTCGAGCATCTTGCCGACCACCAGCTTGGCTTCGTTCGGGTTTTCCAGCAGGAAGTCGGAGAAGTACTTGCCCATTTCCTGTTCGACCGCGGTCTTCACTTCGGAAGACACCAGCTTGTCTTTGGTCTGGGAGCTGAACTTCGGATCCGGCACCTTGACCGAAATGATCGCGGTCAGGCCTTCGCGGGCATCGTCACCGGTGGTGGCGACCTTGTGCTTCTTCGCCAGACCTTCCTGCTCGATGTAGTTGTTCAGGTTACGCGTCAGTGCCGAACGGAAGCCCACCAGGTGGGTGCCGCCGTCGCGCTGAGGAATGTTGTTGGTGAAGCACTGCAGGTTTTCGTTGAAGCTGTCGTTCCACTGCAGGGCGATTTCCACGCCGATGCCGTCTTCACGCTGCACATTGAAGTGGAACACCTGGTTGACCGCAGTCTTGTTGGTGTTCAGGTATTCAACGAACGCGCGCAGGCCGCCTTCGTATTTGAACAGTTCTTCCTTGCCGCTGCGCTCGTCCTTCAGAACGATACCGACACCGGAGTTGAGGAAGGACAGTTCACGAATCCGCTTGGCCAGGATGTCCCAGCTGAAATGGATGTTCTTGAAGGTCTCGCTGGAAGCCTTGAAGTGAATCTGGGTACCGGTGGTTTCGCTATCACCGACGATCGCCATAGGCGCCTGAGGCACACCGTGAACGTAGGTCTGTTCCCAGATCTTGCCACTGCGGCGAACGGTCAGGACCAGTTCTTCGGACAGGGCGTTCACTACCGACACACCCACACCGTGCAGACCACCGGATACCTTGTAGGAGTTGTCGTCGAACTTACCGCCGGCGTGCAGCACGGTCATGATGACCTCGGCTGCGGAAACGCCTTCTTCTTTATGCACGTCTACCGGGATGCCGCGACCGTTGTCACGCACGGTAATGGATTCGTCCGGGTGGATGATGATGCTGATGTCGTCGCAGTGGCCGGCCAGAGCTTCGTCGATCGAGTTATCGACCACCTCGAACACCATATGGTGCAGACCGCTGCCATCGTCGGTGTCACCAATGTACATACCGGGACGTTTGCGTACGGCATCCAAACCTTTCAGCACTTTAATGCTGCTCGAGTCGTACGTGTTTTCTTCGCTCATGCCTTCACTCCCGATGGTCGTGGGTCTGGGTGATACGGCCCTGTTCCACGTGGAACAGGGCAACTGGCGTTTCCGTCTGCCAGCCTTCCCTCAATAATTCGTGGTCTACACAGGTGATGAACACCTGGCAGCGTAAGTCTTCCAACAAGCGACAAAGTGCGCGGCGATGCTGCTCGTCCAGCTCGGACGGCAAGTCATCCACCAGATAAATACACTGACCGCGCCGGGCCTGGCTGACCAGGTGCCCCTGGGCGATCCGCAAGGCACAGACCACCAACTTCTGCTGACCGCGGGACAAGATGTCCGCAGCGTTGTGTGCGCCCAATCTGAGACGCAAATCAGCACGTTGGGGGCCAGCCTGGGTATGACCCATTTGCTGATCACGATGGAGGGATGTCGCGAGCACTGCACTGAGCTCTCGCTCTTTATCCCAACCACGGTAATAGCTAAGCGTTAAGCCCTCGAGCTCTACCAGCTCGCTCAAGGTCCGCTCAAAGACTGGTTTCAAGGCTTTGATATAAGCGCGGCGGTATTCATCAATTTCAGCGCTGGCCTGACACAGTTCCCTGTCCCAGGCTGCTTGCGAAGCGGCGTCAAGTGTACCATGCCGCAGCCATGAGTTCCGCTGCCGCAGGGCCTTCTGCAAGCGCTGCCAGGTTGACATGAAGCGCGGTTCCACGTGGAACACGCCCCAATCGAGGAACTGGCGCCTGATTTTCGGAGCCCCTTCCAGCAAGCGGAAACTGTCCGGGTTGATTAACTGCAGGGGCAGGATCTCCGCCAGCTGCGCCGCGCTGCGGGCGTTCTGCCCGTCGATGCGGATCTGGAACTCACCCTGGCGGTCTCGAGATATCCCCAGGCTGCTATGTCCTCCTTCCGCCAGCTCGACCTGACCGAATACCGTACAGGCGAGTTGCTCATACTGGATCACCGGCAATAAACGGGCACTGCGAAACGAGCGAGCAAGCCCCAGCAAGTGGATGGCTTCCAGCACGCTGGTTTTGCCACTGCCGTTGGCGCCGTAGAGGAGGTTGATGCGGGGGGAGGGGGAGAAGGTCACCGGGTGCAGATTGCGCACCGCGGTGACCGAGACGCGACTGAGGGACATCTAGCTTCCGCTGAGCATGATTACAGGCGCATCGGCATGACAACGTAGGCCGAGTCGTCGTTGTCGGATTCCTGCACCAGCGCACTGCTGTTGGAATCGGACAGGATCAGGCGTACCTGTTCGGTGGTCATCACGCCCAGCACGTCGAGCAGGTAGCTCACGTTGAAGCCGATCTCCAGCGAACCGCCGTTGTATTCCACGCCGACTTCTTCTTCCGCCTCTTCCTGCTCCGGGTTGTTGGCCTGGATTTTCAGCTGGCCGTTGGCCAGTTGCAGACGGATACCGCGGTACTTCTCGTTGGACAGGATCGCGGTACGGCTGAAGGCTTCGCGCAGCGCCTGACGGTCGCCCAGCACCAGCTTGTCACCGCCCTTCGGCAGCACGCGCTCGTAGTCCGGGAACTTGCCGTCGACCAGCTTGGAAGTGAAAGTGAATTCGCCGGTGGTCGCGCGGATGTGGTGCTGACCCAGCACGATGCTGACATTGCCGTCCGGCTCGGTGAGCAGGCGGGCCAGTTCCAGGATGCCCTTGCGCGGCACGATCACCTGGTGGCGATCCGGCTGACCGATATCGGCCTGCATCGAGCACATGGCCAGGCGGTGACCGTCGGTGGCCACGGCACGGATGATGCCGGCGGAAACTTCCAGCAGCATGCCGTTGAGGTAGTAGCGCACGTCCTGCTGGGCCATGGCGAAGCTGGTGCGTTCGATCAGGCGACGCAGCTTGCTCTGCTCCAGCTGGCAGGTCAGCGACCCCGGGCCTTCTTCCACAGTCGGGAAGTCGTTGGCCGGCAAGGTGGACAGGGTAAAGCGGCTACGGCCAGCCTTGACCACCAGCTTCTGCTCGTCGACCTTGATGTCGATCAGGGCATCGTTCGGCAGGCTCTTGCAGATGTCCATCAGCTTACGCGCCGGGACAGTGATTTCGCCTGGCTCTGCCGGCTCTTCCAGCTGCACGCGACCGACCAGCTCGACTTCCAGGTCGGTACCGGTCAGCGACAGTTGCTGGCCTTCGACAACCAACAGCACGTTGGAAAGTACCGGCAAGGTCTGACGACGTTCGACGACGCCGGCGACCAGTTGCAGGGGTTTCAACAGGGCTTCGCGTTGAATGGTGAAATGCATGGTCTAGTCCCTTGCCTTAATAAGCTGCGCTGGAGTCATCAAGTGGTCAGAGTACGCAGCAGGTTCTTGTAGTCCTCGCGGATGTCCGCGTCGGATTCCTTAAGTTCATTGATCTTGCGGCATGCGTGCAAGACCGTGGTGTGGTCGCGGCCGCCGAACACGTCGCCGATTTCCGGCAGGCTGTGGTTGGTCAGTTCCTTGGACAAGGCCATGGCCACCTGGCGCGGACGCGCGACAGAGCGCGAGCGACGCTTGGACAGCAGATCGGAGATCTTGATCTTGTAGTACTCGGCGACTGTACGCTGAATGTTATCCACAGAGACCAGCTTGTCCTGCAGGGCCAGCAGGTCCTTCAGCGATTCGCGAATCAGCTCGATGGTGATGTCGCGCCCCATGAAGTGCGAGTGGGCGATGACACGCTTGAGTGCACCCTCCAGCTCACGCACGTTGGAGCGAATCCGCTGGGCAATGAAGAACGCCGCATCGTGGGGCAGTTCGACTTTGGCCTGGTCGGCTTTCTTCATCAGAATCGCGACCCGGGTTTCCAGTTCCGGTGGCTCTACCGCCACGGTCAGGCCCCAGCCGAAGCGCGATTTCAGGCGTTCTTCCAGGCCTTCGATTTCCTTCGGATAGCGGTCACTGGTGAGAATCACCTGTTGGCCGCCTTCGAGCAGGGCGTTGAAGGTGTGGAAAAACTCTTCCTGGGAACGCTCCTTGCGGGCGAAGAACTGGATATCGTCGATCAGCAAAGCATCCACCGAACGGTAGAAGCGCTTGAATTCATTGATCGCGTTGAGTTGCAGCGCCTTGACCATGTCCGCCACGAAGCGCTCGGAATGCAGGTACACGACCTTGGCATTCGGGTTCTTCTTTAATAGATGGTTACCCACAGCATGCATCAAGTGGGTCTTACCCAAACCTACGCCGCCATAAAGGAAGAGCGGGTTGTAACCATGCTTGGGGTTGTCGGCTACCTGCCAGGCCGCGGCGCGGGCCAGCTGGTTCGACTTACCTTCCACAAAGTTTTCGAAGGTGAAAGTGCGGTTCAGGTAACTGGTGTGCTTGAGCGCACCTTCTACCTGAACGGTGCGCTGTTCGGCGCGCACTGGAGCCTGCTGCGAGCTGGCCCCCGCCATCGGGTCGAAGCTGTCACGAGAGGGTTCTTCGCTGACTTCGGCGACTTTCTGGGTCGCCGGCTTGCTCGGTGCGGCCGGAGCCGGCGCAGCGACCGGGGCGGCAGCTGCCTGCTGAACCTGCGAGGCAACGGCGGCGGCCAATGGCGCATTAGGTGCCGCACGAGGAGCGGAACTGCGTTTGCTGCCTATTAATAAGGAAAGCGCCGGCGCCATGCCATTGCCATGCTCATCCAGCAGCTCGAGCACACGGCCCAGGTACTTTTCGTTGACCCAATCGAGAACAAAACGATTCGGTGCGTATACACGCAACTCGTCGCCTTCGGCTTCGACCTGTAGCGGACGGATCCAAGTGTTGAATTGCTGGGCAGGCAGCTCATCACGCAGAAGCTCCACGCACTGCTGCCAAAGTTCCACTGACACGGATATCCCCTAAGTTGAAAGCCGGTGAGGCAAAAACAAGCCGCCATTGTAACGACCAGACGCACACTTATCCACATGTAGGTTGATCACAGGACGCTATGAATCAACGCTTTATCCCGAAAAAACACGACCAATGGTATGTGCATAAGCTCTGTGGATAACCACGCCTGAGGGCATTGTACAACTGGGGGCGAAAATCGGTGGATAACCCGCTTGTGGATAACTCACCTTTCCACACACAGCTTTTCCGATAGCGCAGCACAGGCAGAACACCGTTTCTCGACAGTGTTGTCATTCTCTGTACAGCACGTCTTATAAGGGCTGAATGTAGTTATCCACAGATAGGGGCGTCCCTAGCCTTTATAAGCTTTACAGAAAAGCTTTAAATAATTCCCTTCTTTATTTTTATATCTGGCTGACCGGTTCTTCAGCCTCGGAGGCGGACATACCCAGATAAAGGAAAAGCTGGTTGGAAATTGACCTAGAGGCTTGCTTTCTCTAGAATCGCCGATCTCTTAAAACGGGGGCCATTCCGGCCCGTTGTGGACGAACCAGGTAACACGACAATGAAACGTACTTTCCAACCAAGCACTATCAAACGCGCTCGTACCCACGGTTTCCGTGCTCGCATGGCTACCAAGAACGGTCGTGCCGTCCTGTCGCGTCGTCGCGCCAAAGGTCGTGCGCGTCTGGCAGTTTGATACTCCGGCACTGGAGGTGAGTCAGGACTTCAGTCGGGAAAAGCGTCTGCTTACCCCCCGGCATTTCAAGGCAGTCTTTGACTCCCCTACCGGCAAGGTTCCGGGGAAAAATCTCCTGCTCCTTGCGCGCAACAACGATCTGGATCATCCCCGTCTGGGGCTGGTTATCGGAAAAAAGAGCGTCAAGCTCTCCGTTGAGCGCAATCGCCTCAAACGTCTGATGCGCGAATCGTTTCGCCTGAACCAGGATTCTCTGGTCGGCTGGGACATCGTTATCGTCGCGCGCAAAGGTTTGGGCGATGTAGAAAACCCCGAATTGATTCAGCATTTCGACAAGCTCTGGAAGCGTCTGGCCCGTAACAAGCCGGCACCAGCAGTCAAAACCGAAACTGTAGGGGTAGACAGCCCGAATGCGTAAACTGGCACTCGTTCCGATCCAGTTTTACCGCTATGCCATTAGTCCTCTGATGGCCAGTCACTGTCGTTTCTACCCCAGCTGTTCCTGCTACGCGTATGAAGCCATCGAAAATCATGGCCTTCTGCGCGGTGGCTGGCTGACCTTTCGTCGTTTAGGTCGCTGTCATCCGTGGAATCCCGGTGGTTATGACCCGGTTCCACCTATCCCTACCTCCCGTTCTTCTTCGATGGCCGAGTAATCATGGATATTAAACGCACGATCCTGATCGTCGCCCTGGCAATCGTGTCCTACGTCATGGTTCTTAAGTGGAACCAGGATTATGGCCAGGCTGCCCTGCCGACTCAGAATGTTGCTGCCAACACCGCCACCCCGGCTCTACCGGATACGCCTGTTGGTAACAATGCTTCCGCCAGTGCCGATGTACCCAGCGCGAATACCGATACCAGCACCCCTACCGAAACTCCGGTAGCGGCAAGCAAAGACCTCATCCAGGTAAAAACGGATGTGCTCGATCTGGCTATCGATCCTCAAGGTGGTGATATCGCCCAGCTGAAGCTGCCGCTGTATCCACGTCGCCAGGACCATCCGGAAATTCCGTTCCAACTGTTCGATAACGGTGGCGAACGTACTTATCTGGCGCAAAGCGGCCTGACCGGAGTCAACGGTCCGGATGCTCGCCCTGCAGGGCGCCCGGTTTATTCGGCCGAGAAAAAGACTTATCAACTGGCTGACGGCCAGAACCAGCTGAATGTCGACCTGAAATTCAGCGACGCCGGCGTCAACTACATCAAGCGTTTCACCTTTACCCGCGGTCTGTACGATCTGAAAGTCACCTATCTGATCGACAACACCAGCGACAAGGCCTGGACTGGCAACCTGTTTGCCCAGCTCAAACGCGACGCCAGCTCCGATCCTTCTTCCAGCACCGCCACCGGCACCGCGACTTACCTGGGCGCCGCCCTGTGGACAAGTTCCGAGCCGTACAAAAAAGTGTCGATGAAAGATATCGACAAGGGCTCGCTGAAAGAAACCGTGCAAGGTGGCTGGGTTGCCTGGCTGCAACACTACTTCGTGACCGCCTGGATCCCGGCGAAGAACGAAAGCAACGTGGTGCAGACCCGCAAGGACAACCAAGGCAACTACATCATCGGTTTCACTGGCCCGGCGCTGACCGTTGCACCAGGTGCCAAGGCTGAAACCACCGCCACTCTGTACGCCGGTCCGAAAAGCCAGGCCGTACTGAAAGAGTTGTCTCCAGGCCTGGAACTGACCGTCGACTACGGCATTCTGTGGTTCATTGCCCAGCCGATCTTCTGGCTGCTGCAACATATCCACAGCATTGTGGGTAACTGGGGCTGGTCGATCATCTTCCTGACCATGCTGATCAAGGGGATCTTCTTCCCGCTGTCGGCGGCCAGCTACAAATCCATGGCGCGCATGCGTGCAGTGGCGCCGAAACTGGCGGCTCTGAAAGAGCAATATGGCGACGACCGGCAGAAAATGTCGCAAGCCATGATGGAGCTGTACAAGAAAGAGAAGATCAATCCGCTGGGTGGTTGCTTGCCAATCCTCGTGCAGATGCCGGTGTTCCTGTCCTTGTACTGGGTACTCCTGGAAAGCGTGGAAATGCGCCAGGCGCCGTTCATGCTGTGGATTACCGACCTGTCGATCAAGGATCCGTTCTTCATCCTGCCGATCATCATGGGCGCCACCATGTTCATCCAGCAGCAGCTGAACCCGACTCCTCCGGATCCGATGCAGGCCAAGGTGATGAAAATGATGCCAATCATCTTCACCTTCTTCTTCCTGTGGTTCCCGGCGGGTCTGGTGCTGTACTGGGTTGTGAACAACTGCCTGTCGATCGCCCAACAGTGGTACATCACACGTAAGATCGAAGCCGCTACCAAGAAAGCAGCTGCCTGACCTACTCTGTGGATAACCACTCAAAACGCCCCCTAGTGGGGCGTTTTGCTATCTGTCACTTTTGTCTGCCTCTTTATGTCTGGAGCGGGTTATGAATGTCCCTCGTGAAACCATCGCAGCCGTAGCCACTGCCCAGGGGCGTGGTGGTGTGGGCATCGTGCGTATTTCCGGACCGCTGGCCAGCGTTGCCGCCAAGGCCATCAGCGGCCGCGAGTTGAAACCGCGTTATGCCCATTACGGGCCGTTTTTCAGCGATCGGGACGAGGTCCTGGACGAGGGGATCGCCCTGTATTTCCCGGGGCCGAACTCCTTTACCGGCGAAGATGTGCTGGAACTTCAGGGCCATGGCGGCCCGATCGTCCTGGATATGTTGCTGCAGCGTTGCCTGCAGCTGGGCTGTCGCCTGGCCCGGCCGGGGGAATTCAGCGAGCGCGCGTTCCTCAATGACAAGCTCGACCTGGCCCAGGCCGAAGCCATCGCCGACCTTATCGAAGCCAGTTCCGCACAGGCCGCGCGCAACGCACTGCGCTCTTTGCAGGGAGCGTTCTCCAAGCGTGTGCATAACCTGACCGAACAATTGATCGCACTGCGTATCTACGTCGAGGCGGCCATCGATTTTCCCGAGGAAGAAATCGACTTCCTGGCCGATGGCCACGTCCTGCAGATGCTTGATGCAGTGCGCGACGAGTTATCCACTGTAGTCCGCGAAGCCGGGCAGGGTGCCTTGTTGCGTGACGGTATGACTGTGGTCATTGCTGGCCGACCCAATGCCGGCAAGTCCAGCCTGCTCAATGCCCTGGCCGGGCGCGAAGCGGCCATTGTCACCGAGATCGCCGGCACTACTCGGGATGTGCTGCGCGAACATATCCACATCGACGGCATGCCGTTGCACGTTGTGGATACCGCGGGGCTGCGCGATACCGAGGACCAGGTGGAAAAGATCGGTGTGGAACGTGCCCTCAAGGCTATTGGCGAGGCCGACCGCGTATTGCTGGTGGTCGACGCCACGGCACCGGAAGCGCTGGACCCCTTCGCCCTGTGGCCGGAATTCCTGGAACAGCGGCCGGATCCGGCGAAAGTCACGCTGATCCGCAACAAGGCCGACCTGACCAGCGAAGCGATCGCCCTGGAGGTCAGCGACGATGGCCATGTGACGATCAGCCTCAGTGCCAAGGCGGGAGGCGAGGGCCTGGAACTGCTGCGTGAACACCTCAAGGCCTGCATGGGTTACGAGCAGACATCCGAAAGCAGCTTCAGCGCACGCAGGCGTCACCTGGAAGCCCTGCACCACGCCAGTGACGCGCTTGAACATGGCCGTTCGCAATTGACCCTGGCCGGAGCCGGCGAGCTGCTGGCTGAAGACCTGCGCCAAGCCCAGCAATCCCTGGGAGAAATTACTGGCGCTTTCAGCTCGGACGACCTGCTGGGCCGGATCTTCTCCAGCTTCTGCATCGGTAAATAACCCCATCCCCCTACAAGGAGCAGCCGTTCGACGGCTCGCTTGCTCGTGATGCTCAATGGCGGTGTTCCGCCGGCATCACGGGCAAACCCGCTCCTGCAATCCCCCGTACTTCCCATCATTTCCGAGTTTGCCGGGCGCCATCGAGCGCTTCGGTGGATTTCTCGTGGGCGCCCTTTGGTCGTCTGAGCCTTTTTTCTGTGGATTAAGCCCTGTGAATAACTGCCCTCAGGCTCAGTTGATAACAGGGCCTCAAAACTGAGGAAAACCCGCTCTGTGGATAAGCACCACTTTAATCCACAGGCTTACAGCGGTTATCCAAGGGCCTCGTGGCCACCTAACCACAGACTTTTGAATCTCTGTACACATTGAAAATAAAGGGCTGCATGAATCTATCCACAGATAGGTCGGTGCCTAAGAATAAACATAAAAACAAAGATTTTATAAATTTCTTTCTTTTTAATTTCTTTTGTCCGCGAGTCATCCACAAGCTGGTTAAATTTTGTGCAAAGGGTTCTTTAGGAAGGGCGAAGACCCTATACTTGTCCGTTATCCCAAGAACCCATCCTTTTTTACCCATATAAGCAGGCACGAGGTGCGTGGTGGATTTCCCTTCCCGTTTTGAAGTGATCGTCATCGGCGGCGGTCATGCCGGTACCGAGGCAGCACTTGCATCAGCACGCATGGGGGCAAAAACCCTGTTGCTGACGCACAACGTGGAAACCCTCGGAGCGATGAGCTGCAATCCCGCGATTGGCGGGATCGGTAAAAGTCATCTGGTCAAAGAAATCGATGCCCTCGGCGGCGCGATGGCCATGGCTACCGATAAAGGTGGTATTCAGTTTCGGGTGTTGAACAGCCGCAAAGGCCCGGCCGTGCGCGCTACTCGCGCCCAGGCCGACCGTATCCTGTACAAGGCCGCTGTCCGCGAAATCCTGGAAAACCAGCCGAACCTGTGGATATTTCAACAGGCGGCCGATGACCTGATCGTCGAGCAGGACCAGGTTCGCGGCGTAGTGACCCAGATGGGCCTGCGTTTCTTCGCCGAATCCGTGGTGTTGACCACTGGCACCTTCCTCGGTGGACTTATCCACATCGGGATGCAGAACTATTCCGGCGGCCGCGCCGGCGATCCACCTTCGATTGCCCTGGCCCATCGTCTGCGTGAACTGCCGCTGCGTGTCGGCCGCCTGAAAACCGGCACGCCGCCGCGCATCGATGGCCGTTCCGTGGATTTCTCGGTGATGACCGAACAACCGGGCGATACGCCGATTCCGGTGATGTCGTTCCTGGGCTCGAAAGAGCAGCATCCGCGCCAGGTCAGCTGCTGGATCACCCATACCAATGCTCGTACCCACGAGATCATTGCTTCCAACCTTGATCGTTCGCCGATGTATTCCGGGGTGATCGAGGGGATCGGCCCGCGCTACTGCCCATCGATCGAAGACAAGATCCATCGCTTTGCCGACAAGGAAAGCCATCAGGTCTTCATCGAGCCAGAAGGCTTGACCACTCACGAGCTGTACCCGAACGGGATATCCACATCCTTGCCGTTCGATGTGCAGTTGCAGATCGTGCAATCGATCCGCGGTATGGAAAACGCCCATATCGTGCGTCCCGGCTACGCCATCGAGTACGACTACTTCGATCCGCGCGACCTGAAGTACAGCCTGGAAACCAAAGTGATCGGCGGCCTGTTCTTTGCCGGCCAGATCAACGGCACCACCGGCTACGAAGAAGCCGGCGCCCAGGGTTTGCTCGCCGGCGCCAACGCCGCATTGCGCGCGCAGGGCAAAGACAGCTGGTGCCCGCGTCGCGACGAGGCCTACATCGGTGTGCTGGTGGACGACCTGATTACCCTGGGCACCCAGGAACCGTATCGGATGTTCACATCCCGTGCCGAATATCGCCTGATCCTGCGCGAAGACAACGCCGACCTGCGCCTGACCGAAAAAGGTCGGGAACTGGGTCTGGTCGACGATGTCCGTTGGGCTGCGTTCTGCAAAAAGCGCGAAGGCATTGCCCTGGAAGAGCAGCGCCTGAAAAGCACCTGGGTTCGTCCGGGTACCGAACAAGGCGATGCGATCGCCGAAAAGTTTGGCACGCCGCTGACCCACGAATACAACTTGCTGAATCTGCTGAGCCGTCCGGAAATCGACTACGCTGGTCTGGTCGAAGTGACTGGGCAGGGCGCAGAAGATCCACAGGTCGCCGAACAGGTCGAGATCAAGACCAAGTACGCCGGTTACATCGATCGCCAGCAGGACGAAATCGCTCGTCTGCGGGCCAGCGAAGACACCAAGCTGCCTGTGGATATCGACTACAGCAACATCTCCGGCCTCTCGAAAGAGATCCAGAGCAAGCTCGGCGCCACTCGTCCTGAAACCCTGGGCCAGGCTTCGCGGATCCCGGGAGTTACCCCGGCGGCGATTTCCCTGTTGATGATTCACTTGAAAAAACGCGGCGCGGGCCGTCAGTTGGAGCAAAGCGCTTGAGTTCGCAGGTCACCTCGCAACATGCAGAAGAGTTATCCACAGGTGCTCGCCAACTCGGTGTCAACCTGACAGAAGCCCAGCACGAATTGCTGCTGGGTTATCTGGCCCTGTTGATCAAATGGAACAAGGCTTACAACCTGACCGCCGTGCGCGATCCGGATGAAATGGTCTCGCGTCATCTGCTCGATAGCCTGAGCGTGATGTCGTTCATCGAAAACGGCCGCTGGCTGGACGTTGGCAGTGGCGGCGGGATGCCGGGTATTCCATTGGCTATCCTGTTTCCGGATTCGCAAGTGACCTGCCTGGACAGCAATGGCAAGAAAACCCGCTTCCTGACCCAGGTCAAACTGGAACTGAAGCTGGATAACCTGAATGTTATCCACAGTCGGGTCGAAGCTTTCCAGCCGCAGCAGCCATTCAACGGGATCATTTCCCGGGCGTTCAGCAGCATGGAGAACTTCACCAACTGGACTCGCCACCTCGGCGACCGCGATACACGTTGGCTGGCAATGAAGGGCGTTCATCCCGCCGATGAGCTGGTAGCATTGCCGGCAGACTTCCACCTCGATAGCGAACACGCCCTGGCCGTACCCGGTTGCCAAGGCCAACGCCATCTGCTGATACTGCGCCGCACGGCATGATTGGGAACACAAGCAAGAATGGCTAAGGTATTCGCGATAGCGAACCAGAAAGGTGGTGTGGGCAAGACCACCACCTGCATCAACCTCGCAGCATCGCTGGTTGCTACCAAGCGCCGGGTGCTGTTGATCGATCTCGATCCACAGGGCAACGCCACCATGGGTAGCGGTGTGGATAAACACGGCCTGGAAAATTCGGTCTACGACCTGCTGATCGGCGAATGCGATCTGGCCCAGGCCATGCACTACTCCGAGCACGGCGGTTATCAACTGCTGCCGGCGAACCGCGACCTGACCGCCGCGGAAGTCGTTCTGCTGGAAATGCAGATGAAGGAAAGCCGTCTGCGCAGCGCCCTGGCGCCGATCCGGGAAAACTACGATTACATTCTGATCGACTGCCCGCCGTCGCTGTCGATGCTCACGCTCAACGCCCTGGTCGCCGCCGATGGGGTGATTATCCCCATGCAGTGCGAGTACTTCGCACTCGAAGGGTTGAGCGACCTTGTGGATAACATCAAGCGCATCTCCGAATTGCTCAATCCGAACCTCAAGGTCGAAGGCCTGCTGCGGACCATGTACGACCCGCGCCTGAGCCTGATGAACGATGTGTCCGCGCAGCTCAAGGAACACTTCGGCGATCAGCTGTACGACACGGTGATCCCACGCAACATCCGTCTGGCGGAAGCCCCCAGTTATGGCATGCCGGCGTTGGCCTACGACAAGCAGTCCCGCGGTGCCATCGCCTATCTGGCCCTCGCTGGCGAGATGGTTCGTCGGCAACGGAAAAATTCACGCGCAGCCGCTGCCCAGCCAACTTAAGGAATCCCCATGGCCGTCAAGAAACGAGGTCTCGGACGTGGACTGGATGCACTGTTGAGTGGTCCGACTGTCAGCGCACTGGAAGAACAAGCGGTTCAAGCCGATGTGCGTGAGCTGCAGCATCTGCCACTGGACCTGATCCAGCGCGGCAAGTATCAGCCGCGCCGGGACATGGACCCACAGGCGCTGGAGGAACTGGCGAGCTCGATCAAGACTCAGGGCGTGATGCAGCCGATCGTGGTGCGTCCGATCGGTTCCGGCCGTTTTGAAATCATCGCCGGCGAGCGTCGCTGGCGCGCCAGCCAGCAGGCGGGCCAGGAAACCATCCCGGCTATGGTCCGCGATGTGCCGGACGAAACCGCCATCGCCATGGCGCTGATCGAGAATATCCAGCGCGAAGATCTCAATCCCATCGAGGAAGCGGTTGCCCTGCAGCGTCTGCAGCAGGAATTCCAGCTGACTCAGCAGCAGGTTGCCGAGGCTGTGGGTAAGTCCCGCGTCACCGTCGCCAACCTGTTGCGCCTGATCGCTTTGCCTGAAGTGATCAAGACCATGCTGTCCCACGGCGACCTGGAAATGGGTCATGCCCGTGCCTTGCTGGGTTTGCCGGAAAATCAACAGGTTGAAGGGGCGCGACACGTTGTCGCACGTGGCCTCACCGTACGCCAGACTGAAGCCCTGGTTCGCCAGTGGTTGAGTGGCAAACAGCAGCCTGCCGAACCTGTCAAACCCGACCCGGATATCGCGCGCCTGGAGCAACGCCTGGCCGAGCGCCTAGGCTCTGCGGTGCAGATTCGTCACGGAAAGAAAGGGAAAGGTCAGTTGGTCATCGGGTATAACTCCCTCGATGAGCTCCAGGGTGTCCTTGCACACATCCGCTGAAACATTTCCTCATGTAGCGTGCAGTCGGAAATCACTACCCGGCAGTTGAATAGGGGCTGAACCGCCCCTATACTCTGCGCGCATTTTGTCGGCACAAATTATGCCAAGTTATTGAATTCTGGCAGCCGACCCATGAGGAGCAAGAGTGATGGAAACCCGCACGCCAAACCGCTTGCCGTTCCATCGCTTGGCGGTTTTCCCGGTTTTATTGGCTCAATTGGTCGTTTTACTGCTGGCCGCCTTGGCGCTCTGGCAATGGCATGGAGTCGTAGCCGGATACTCAGGCCTTTGCGGGGGACTGATAGCCTTGCTACCCAATGTGTATTTCGCTCACAGGGCATTTCGGTTTTCCGGCGCCCGAGCAGCTCAAGCCATCGTTCGGTCTTTTTATGCCGGCGAGGCGGGCAAACTGATTTTGACGGCAGTGCTCTTTGCATTGACGTTCGCAGGTGTGAAGCCATTGGCGCCGCTAGCTGTATTCGGCGTCTTCGTGTTGACCCAACTGGTCAGCTGGTTCGCTCCCCTGCTTATGAGAACAAGACTTTCGAGACCTTAGGGCGTTTGAGGCAACCATGGCAGAAACAACCGCTTCGGGCTATATCCAGCACCACTTGCAGAACCTGACCTTCGGTCAGCTACCTAATGGCGGCTGGGGCTTTGCCCACACCGCAGCAGAAGCCAAAGAAATGGGCTTCTGGGCATTCCACGTCGATACTCTCGGCTGGTCTGTGGCGTTGGGTCTGATCTTCGTTCTTCTTTTCCGCATGGCGGCCAAGAAGGCAACTTCCGGTCAGCCAGGTGCTTTGCAGAACTTCGTTGAAGTATTGGTCCAGTTTGTCGATGGCAGCGTGAAAGACAGCTTCCATGGCCGTAGCCCAGTGATTGCACCGCTGGCACTGACCATCTTCGTCTGGGTGTTCCTGATGAACGCCATCGACCTGATCCCGGTCGACTGGATTCCTCAGCTGGCCATCCTGATCTCCGGCGATGCGCACATTCCTTTCCGTGCCGTATCGACTACCGACCCGAACGCCACGCTGGCCATGGCCTTCTCGGTGTTTGCGCTGATCATTTTCTACAGCATCAAGATCAAGGGCATCGGCGGCTTCATCGGCGAACTGACCCTGCACCCGTTCGGCAGCAAGAACATCTTCATTCAGGCGCTGCTGATTCCGGTGAACTTCCTGCTTGAATTCGTGACGCTGATCGCCAAGCCAATCTCCCTGGCACTGCGTCTGTTCGGCAACATGTACGCTGGCGAACTGGTGTTCATCCTGATCGCCGTGATGTTCGGCAGCGGCCTGCTCTGGCTCAGCGGCCTGGGCGTGGTGCTGCAATGGGCGTGGGCTGTGTTCCACATCCTGATCATCACCCTGCAAGCGTTTATCTTCATGATGCTGACCATCGTCTACCTGTCGATGGCGCACGAAGAGAACCATTAAGACCGGTCTCGACTAGTCTGATGTCCCTCCCGGTCAAACGGGAGGGGGCCCGTATAGGGCACGATGAAACGATTTGTTTTACCGCTTTAATCTAAAAAACCTAAACCATACGACGTAAAAGTCGGGAGGAAAGATGGAAACTGTAGTTGGTCTAACCGCTATCGCTGTTGCACTGTTGATCGGCCTGGGCGCACTGGGTACCGCAATTGGTTTCGGCCTGTTGGGCGGCAAGTTCCTGGAAGGCGCTGCGCGTCAGCCAGAAATGGTTCCAATGCTGCAAGTTAAAATGTTCATCGTTGCCGGCCTGCTCGACGCCGTAACCATGATCGGCGTTGGTATCGCTCTGTTCTTCACCTTCGCGAACCCCTTCGTTGGTCAACTCGCTGGCTAATCACTCGAATTTTCGAGTTGATTGGTGTGATGGACAACGAACGAGCGAGGTGTTGGCGTGAACATTAATGCAACCCTGATTGGCCAGTCCGTTGCGTTCTTCATTTTTGTACTGTTTTGCATGAAGTTCGTGTGGCCTCCGGTCATCGCGGCTTTGCACGAACGTCAGAAGAAGATCGCGGATGGACTGGACGCTGCCAGCCGAGCAGCTCGCGACCTGGAACTGGCCCAAGAGAAAGCGGGTCAGCAACTGCGCGAAGCAAAAGCTCAGGCAGCCGAAATCATTGAGCAAGCCAAGAAACGCGGTAACCAGATCGTCGAAGAGGCTGTTGAAAAAGCCCGTGTCGACGCTGACCGTGTGAAGGTTCAGGCTCAGGCCGAGATCGAGCAGGAACTGAACAGTGTCAAAGACGCGCTGCGTGCCCAACTGGGTGTGCTGGCCGTTGGCGGCGCCGAGAAGATCCTGGGTGCCACAATCGATCAAAACGCGCACGCGGAGCTGGTTAACAAACTGGCTGCTGAAATTTAAGCGAGGGCGATCATGGCAGAACTGACCACGTTGGCCCGACCTTACGCTAAGGCGGCCTTCGAGCACGCTCAGGCCCACCAGCAGCTGGCCTCTTGGTCAGCCATGCTCGGCCTGGCTGCAGCGGTGTCGCAAGACGACACCATGCGGCGCGTGCTCAAGGCCCCGCGACTGACGAGCGCAGACAAGGCCGCCACGTTTATCGACGTGTGCGGCGACAAGTTCGATGCCAAGGCACAGAATTTCATCCACGTCGTTGCCGAAAACGACCGTCTCCTGCTTCTGCCGGAGATCGCCGCTCTGTTCGACCTGTACAAGGCCGAGCAAGAGAAGTCGGTAGACGTGGAAGTCACCAGTGCTTTTGCGTTGAACCAAGAACAGCAAGACAAACTCGCCAAGGTTCTCAGTGCACGACTCGACCGGGAAGTGCGCCTGCAAGTTGCGGAGGACGCTGCCCTGATTGGTGGTGTCGTCATCCGCGCCGGCGACCTGGTTATCGATGGCTCGATTCGCGGCAAAATCGCGAAACTTGCCGAAGCATTGAAATCTTGAGTTTGAAGGGGCAGCAGAGCAATGCAGCAACTCAATCCTTCCGAAATAAGTGAAATTATCAAGGGCCGCATCGAAAAGCTCGATGTGACCTCTCAAGCCCGTAACGAAGGCACTGTCGTCAGCGTTTCTGACGGTATCGTGCGGATTCACGGTCTGGCCGACGTCATGTACGGCGAGATGATCGAGTTTCCGGGCGGTGTCTACGGTATGGCACTCAACCTCGAGCAAGACTCCGTAGGTGCCGTTGTACTGGGCGCATACACGACTCTGGCTGAAGGCATGAGCGCCAAGTGCACCGGCCGCATCCTCGAAGTTCCGGTTGGTAAGGAACTGCTGGGTCGCGTAGTCGACGCACTGGGTAACCCAGTTGACGGCAAAGGTCCGCTGAACAACACCGAGACCGACGCGGTCGAGAAAGTTGCTCCAGGCGTGATCTGGCGTAAGTCGGTAGACCAGCCTGTACAGACTGGCTACAAGGCTGTCGATGCCATGATCCCAGTCGGCCGTGGCCAGCGTGAGCTGATCATCGGTGACCGTCAGATCGGTAAGACCGCTCTGGCGATCGACGCGATCATCAACCAGAAAGACAGCGGCATCTTCTGCGTATACGTAGCAGTTGGTCAGAAGCAATCGACCATCGCCAACGTTGTTCGCAAGCTGGAAGAAAACGGCGCTCTGGCCAACACCATCATCGTGGCTGCCAGTGCTTCCGAATCCGCTGCCCTGCAATTCCTGGCACCGTACTCCGGTTGCACCATGGGCGAATACTTCCGCGACCGCGGTGAAGACGCGCTGATCGTTTATGACGATCTGTCCAAGCAAGCAGTGGCTTACCGCCAGATTTCCCTGCTGCTGCGCCGTCCACCAGGCCGTGAAGCTTACCCAGGCGACGTGTTCTATCTCCACTCCCGTCTGCTGGAGCGCGCATCCCGCGTTTCGGAAGAGTACGTAGAGAAGTTCACCAACGGCGCGGTAACTGGCAAGACCGGTTCCCTGACCGCACTGCCGATCATCGAAACCCAGGCTGGCGACGTTTCCGCGTTCGTTCCGACCAACGTGATTTCCATCACCGACGGTCAGATCTTCCTGGAATCGGCCATGTTCAACTCCGGCATCCGTCCGGCAGTGAACGCCGGTGTTTCGGTATCCCGTGTGGGTGGTGCCGCTCAGACCAAGATCATCAAGAAGCTGTCCGGTGGTATCCGTACCGCTCTGGCTCAGTACCGTGAACTGGCGGCATTCGCCCAGTTCGCTTCTGACCTGGACGAAGCGACCCGTAAGCAACTTGAACACGGTCAGCGCGTTACCGAGCTGATGAAGCAGAAGCAATACGCGCCTATGTCCATCGCTGACATGTCGCTGTCGCTGTATGCCGCTGAACGTGGGTTCCTGACTGACGTCGAAATCGCCAAGATCGGCAGCTTCGAACAAGCGCTGATTGCTTACTTCAACCGCGATCACGCCGATTTGATGGCGAAGATCAACGTGAAGGGTGACTTCAATGACGAAATCGACGCTGGCCTGAAAGCCGGTATCGAGAAGTTCAAGGCCACCCAAACCTGGTAAGCCGCAGCGGGGGCCGCGAGGCTCCCGCTTGCTAACCTGATAGGTGTTACATGGCAGGCGCAAAAGAGATTCGCAGTAAGATTGCGAGCATCAAAAGCACGCAAAAGATTACCAGCGCCATGGAAAAAGTGGCGGTCAGCAAAATGCGCAAGGCACAAATGCGCATGGCTGCTAGCCGTCCTTACGCGGAGCGCATCCGCCAGGTTATTGGTCATCTGGCCAACGCCAACCCGGAATATCGCCACCCGTTCATGATCGACCGTGCAATCAAGCGCGCCGGTTATATCGTGGTGAGCAGTGACCGTGGTCTGTGCGGTGGTTTGAATACCAACCTGTTCAAGGCTTTGGTCAAGGACATGGCGGTAAACCGCGAAAATGGCGTCGAGATCGATCTGTGCGTGGTTGGCAGCAAAGGTGCGGCTTTCTTCCGTAACTTCGGCGGTAACGTCGTCGCTGCAATCAGCCACCTGGGTGAAGAGCCGTCGATCAATGATCTGATCGGCAGCGTCAAGGTGATGCTGGATGCCTACCTGGACGGCCGGATTGACCGCCTGTCCGTGGTGTCCAACAAGTTCATCAACACCATGACGCAACAGCCTACGGTGGAGCAGTTGATTCCGCTGGTGGCAACCCCGGATCAAGAACTCAAGCACCACTGGGACTATCTCTACGAACCGGACGCCAAAGAGCTGCTTGACGGCTTGATGGTTCGCTACGTGGAGTCGCAGGTCTACCAGGCGGTGGTCGAGAACAACGCGGCTGAACAAGCTGCGCGGATGATCGCGATGAAGAACGCTACCGACAACGCCGGTGATTTGATCAGCGATTTGCAGCTGATCTACAACAAGGCGCGTCAGGCTGCGATCACCCAAGAGATCTCGGAAATCGTCGGCGGCGCTGCCGCGGTTTAACGGTTCAAATATTCAGAGGATCCAGCTATGAGTAGCGGACGTATCGTTCAAATCATCGGCGCCGTTATCGACGTGGAATTTCCACGCGACAGCGTACCGAGCATCTACGACGCCTTGAAGGTTCAAGGCGCCGAAACCACTCTGGAAGTTCAGCAGCAGCTGGGCGACGGTGTGGTACGTACCATTGCGATGGGCTCCACCGAGGGCTTGAAGCGCGGTCTGGACGTCAACAACACTGGCGCAGCCATCTCCGTACCGGTCGGTAAAGCGACCCTGGGCCGGATCATGGACGTACTGGGCAACCCGATCGACGAAGCTGGCCCGATCGGCGAAGAAGAGCGTTGGGGCATTCACCGTCCTGCGCCGACCTTCGCTGAACAAGCTGGCGGCAACGACCTGCTGGAAACCGGCATCAAGGTTATCGACCTGGTCTGCCCGTTCGCCAAGGGCGGTAAAGTCGGTCTGTTCGGTGGTGCCGGTGTGGGCAAAACCGTAAACATGATGGAACTGATCCGTAACATCGCCATCGAGCACAGCGGTTATTCCGTGTTCGCCGGTGTGGGTGAGCGTACTCGTGAGGGTAACGACTTCTACCACGAGATGAAGGATTCCAACGTTCTGGACAAAGTGGCACTGGTATACGGCCAGATGAACGAGCCGCCGGGAAACCGTCTGCGCGTAGCTCTGACCGGCCTGACCATGGCCGAGAAGTTCCGTGACGAAGGTAACGACGTTCTGCTGTTCGTCGACAACATCTATCGTTACACCCTGGCCGGTACCGAAGTATCCGCACTGCTGGGCCGTATGCCTTCGGCAGTAGGTTACCAGCCGACCCTGGCTGAAGAGATGGGCGTTCTGCAAGAACGTATCACTTCGACCAAGCAAGGCTCGATCACCTCGATCCAAGCGGTATACGTACCTGCGGACGACTTGACCGACCCGTCGCCAGCGACCACCTTCGCCCACTTGGACGCCACCGTCGTACTGTCCCGTGACATCGCTTCCCTGGGTATCTACCCAGCGGTAGATCCACTGGACTCGACTTCCCGTCAGCTGGACCCGAACGTGATCGGCAACGAGCACTACGAGACCGCTCGCGGCGTTCAGTACGTGCTGCAGCGCTACAAAGAGCTGAAGGACATCATTGCGATCCTGGGTATGGACGAACTGTCCGAAGCCGACAAGCAACTGGTATCCCGCGCTCGTAAGATCCAGCGCTTCCTGTCGCAGCCGTTCTTCGTGGCTGAAGTCTTCACTGGTTCTCCAGGCAAATACGTTTCCCTGAAAGACACCATCGCTGGCTTCAAAGGCATCCTCAACGGTGACTACGACCACCTGCCAGAACAAGCGTTCTACATGGTCGGCGGCATCGAAGAAGCGATCGAGAAAGCCAAGAAACTGTAATCCCGGCGCCCGGCAACGGGCGCTAATTTAGGTTGAGGCAAGCAGATGGCTATGACAGTCCATTGCGATATCGTCAGCGCGGAAGGAGAAATCTTCTCCGGTCTGGTCGAGATGGTGATCGCACACGGTGAGCTGGGGGATCTTGGTATCGCCCTGGGTCACGCTCCGCTGATCACTAACCTGAAACCAGGTCCGATCCGCTTGATCAAACAGGGCGGGGAAGCCGAGGTGTTCTACATCTCCGGCGGTTTCCTCGAGGTTCAGCCGAACATGGTCAAGGTTCTTGCCGACACCGTGCAGCGTGCTGCCGACCTGGACGAAGCCTCCGCTCAGGAAGCCGTCAAGGCTGCCGAGAAGGCCTTGCATGAAAAAGGCTCGGAGTTCGACTACGGTGCCGCTGCTGCACGTCTGGCCGAGGCCGCAGCCCAGCTGCGCACCGTCCAGCAGATCCGCAAGAAGTTCGGCGGCTAAGCCGCGGGATTTCCGCGTGATTGATTAAAAAGGGTAGCCTCGGCTACCCTTTTTTCTTTTTTGTAATTCACCTCTTGGTCGCAGCCGCCGACCACCCAGGATTGGTAGCCAGTCATGTCTCTCGAAATCGTTATTCTCGCTGCCGGTCAAGGCACCCGCATGCGTTCGTCGTTGCCTAAGGTGCTGCACCCGGTGGCGGGCAACTCCATGCTTGGACATGTTATCCACAGCGCCCGGCAACTCGATCCACAACGCATCCATGTCGTCATCGGTCATGGCGCTGATGCGGTGCGTGAGCGCCTGGCGGCGGATGACCTGAATTTCGTGCTGCAGGACAAACAGCTTGGCACCGGCCATGCCGTGGCCCAGGCTGTGCCTTTCATCACCGCCGACACCGTGCTGATCCTGTACGGCGATGTGCCGCTGATCGAGGTGGAAACCCTGCAACGCCTGCTCAAGCAGGCAGGCCCTGAGCAACTGGGCCTGCTGACCGTCGAGCTGGCCGATCCGACCGGTTACGGCCGCATCGTGCGTGACGCTGCCGGCAAGGTAGCCGCCATTGTCGAGCAGAAGGACACCAACGAAGCCCAGCGCGCGATCACCGAAGGCAACACCGGCATTCTCGCGGTACCGGCCAATCGCCTGGGCGACTGGATGAGCCGGCTGTCGAACAACAACGCCCAGGGCGAGTATTACCTGACCGACGTGATCGCCATGGCGGTCAGCGATGGCCTGGCGGTGGCCACCGAGCAACCCCACGACGCCATGGAAGTGCAGGGCGCCAACGATCGCAAGCAGCTGGCTGAGCTGGAGCGTCATTACCAGCTGCGGGCGGCCCGCCGCCTGATGGCTCAGGGCGTGACCCTGCGCGATCCCGCGCGTTTCGACGTGCGCGGTGAAGTCAGCGTCGGCCGCGACGTGCTGATCGACATCAACGTGATTCTCGAAGGCCGCGTGGTCATCGAGGACGACGTGGTGATCGGCCCGAACTGCGTGATCAAGGACAGTACCCTGCGCAAGGGTGTGGTGATCAAGGCCAACAGCCACATCGAAGGTGCGGTACTGGGCGAGGGCAGCGATGCCGGTCCGTTCGCTCGCCTGCGTCCGGGCACCATCCTTGAAGCCCGTGCCCATGTGGGTAACTTCGTCGAGTTGAAGAACGCACGCATGGGCGAGGGCGCCAAGGCCGGTCACCTGGCCTACCTGGGCGATGCCGAGATCGGTGCGCGCAGCAATATCGGCGCTGGCACCATCACCTGTAACTACGATGGCGCCAACAAGCATCGGACAGTGCTGGGCGAAGACGTATTCATCGGTTCCAACAACTCCTTGGTGGCGCCTGTGGATATCCAGGATGGCGCGACCACGGCGGCTGGTTCCACCATCAACCAGACTGTGGAAAAAGCCCAGCTGGCCGTGGCCCGTGCCCGCCAGAAGAACATCGACGGCTGGAAACGCCCGGTGAAAATCAAGAAGAGCTGAGTTATCCACAACGCAGTGGTCGGTGCTCTCGAGATTGCTTTCGCGGGCAAGCTTCGTTCCCTCTGTAGGAGCGAGGCTTGCCCGCGATGCTTTTTATCCACAGATTTTTTTCTTGCGCCGGCTTGACGGCGATTCGCCAATAGGTTTTGATTGCTTCCGTTATCTTTCGAATCGAAACTTAAGTGCTCATGTCGAAACGCAACACACCCCAACGACGCCACAATATTCTCGCCTTGCTCAATGAACAGGGTGAAGTGAGTGTGGACGAGCTGGCTAAACGCTTCGAAACTTCGGAAGTTACGATCCGTAAGGACCTGGCGGCCCTGGAGAGCAACGGCCTGTTGCTGCGGCGCTACGGCGGCGCCATCACCATGCCGCAGGAACTGGTCAGCGATATCGGCCAGCCGGTGTCCCGCTACAAACAAGCCATCGCCCGCGCGGCGGTGGCGCGGATTCGCGAACACGCACGCATCATCATCGACAGCGGCAGTACCACCGCGGCGATGATTCCCGAACTCGGCCAGCAGCCGGGCCTGGTGGTGATGACCAACTCGCTGCATGTGGCCAATGCCCTGAGCGAACTGGAGCACGAGCCGGTGCTGTTGATGACCGGCGGTACCTGGGACCCTCATTCCGAGTCCTTCCAGGGACAGGTTGCCGAGCAGGTATTGCGTTCCTACGACTTCGACCAGCTGTTTATCGGTGCCGACGGCATCGACCTGGTGCGCGGGACCACCACCTTCAACGAGTTGCTCGGCCTGAGCCGGGTGATGGCCGAGGTGGCGCGGGAAGTCGTGGTGATGGTCGAGGCCGACAAGATCGGCCGCAAGATTCCCAACCTGGAGCTGCCCTGGAGCAGCGTCCATACCCTTATTACCGATGATCGCCTGCCTGCAGAGGCCCGCGACCAGATTCAAGCCCGCGGCATCACGCTGATTTGCGCGGCAGTCATCTAGGAGAGAAACCATGTGTGGAATTGTTGGCGCCGTTGCTGAGCGGAATATCACGGCCATCCTGCTCGAAGGCCTCAAGCGCCTCGAATACCGCGGCTACGACAGCGCCGGGGTGGCGGTCCTGACCAACGATGGCAAGCTCGAGCGCATGCGTCGTCCGGGCAAGGTCAGCGAGCTGGAGCAGGCCCTGGCCGGCGAGCCGCTGGTCGGTCGCCTGGGCATCGCCCACACCCGCTGGGCCACTCACGGCGCGCCGTGCGAACGCAACGCCCACCCGCATTTCTCCGGTGACCTGGCAGTGGTGCACAACGGCATCATCGAGAACCATGAAGCCCTGCGCGAGCAGCTCAAAGGCATGGGCTACGTGTTCACCTCGGACACCGACACCGAAGTCATCGCTCACCTGCTGAGCCACAAGCTCAAGGACCTGGGCGACCTGACCCTGGCCCTGAAAGCCACCGTCAAAGAGCTGCACGGCGCCTATGGCCTGGCCGTGATCAGCGCCAGCCAGCCGGACCGCCTGGTCGCCGCCCGCAGTGGCAGCCCGCTGGTGATCGGCCTGGGCCTGGGTGAGAACTTCCTGGCCTCCGATCAACTGGCCCTGCGTCAGGTAACCGACCGCTTCATGTACCTGGAAGAGGGCGATATCGCCGAGATTCGCCGCGACAGCGTGCAGATCTGGGATGTCGCCGGCAAAGCGGTCGAGCGCGAAGCCGTGCAGTACCGCGACGGTGCCGAAGCCGCCGAAAAAGGCGAGTTCCGCCACTTCATGCTCAAGGAAATCCACGAGCAGCCAGCCGTGGTGCAACGTACCCTCGAAGGTCGCCTGAGCCCGAACCAGGTGCTGGTACAGGCCTTCGGTCCACAGGCCGCCGAGCTGTTCGCCAAAGTGCGCAATGTGCAGATCGTCGCTTGCGGTACCAGCTACCACGCCGGCATGGTTGCCCGTTACTGGCTGGAAGAGCTGGCCGGGATTCCGTGCCAGGTCGAAGTGGCCAGCGAATTCCGCTACCGCAAGGTGGTGGTGCAGCCGGACACTTTGTTTGTGACGATTTCTCAGTCTGGCGAAACCGCCGACACCCTGGCCGCCCTGCGTAACGCCAAGGAACTGGGCTTCCTCGCCAGCCTGGCAATCTGCAACGTCGGCATCAGCTCGCTGGTGCGTGAGTCCGACCTGACCCTGCTGACCCAGGCCGGTCGTGAAATTGGCGTGGCCTCGACCAAGGCCTTCACCACCCAGTTGGTTGGCCTGCTGTTGCTGACCCTGTCCCTGGGCCAGGTCCGCGGCACCCTGGGCGAAGGCGTCGAAGCCACCCTGGTGGAAGAACTGCGGCGCTTGCCGACCCGCCTGGGCGAAGCCCTGGCGATGGACAGCACGGTGGAAAAAACCGCCGAGCTGTTCGCCGAGAAGCACCACACCCTGTTCCTCGGTCGCGGCGCGCAATTCCCGGTGGCGATGGAAGGGGCACTCAAGCTCAAGGAAATCTCCTACATCCACGCCGAAGCCTACCCGGCCGGCGAGCTCAAGCACGGTCCGTTGGCCCTTGTGGATAACGATATGCCGGTGGTCACCGTGGCGCCGAACAACGAGCTGCTGGAAAAGCTCAAGTCCAACCTGCAGGAAGTCCGCGCTCGTGGCGGCGAGCTGATCGTCTTCGCCGATGAGAAAGCCGGCATGACCAATGGCGAGGGCACGCATGTTATCCACATGCCGCATATCCACGACATCCTGTCGCCGATCCTCTACACCATCCCGCTGCAACTGCTGTCGTATTACGTGGCGGTGCTCAAGGGCACTGACGTCGACCAGCCGCGCAACCTGGCCAAGTCCGTGACGGTGGAGTGAGTTATCCACAACCCGGTTGTACAGATATACCCCGGTGTCTGAATTGAGTGTCGTTCCAGCGCCGGGGCATGCTGGGCTATTCGCGCGCTGGCTCCCAATCGCTTTTTCGTGCTTTTCGCACGCGGGTATTGGATTGGTTTGCCAGCGCCGGTTCGACCGGTTTGCCGTCGTTCAGGTTGCTTCGCAATCCTGGGCGGCAAGCCCGACGAGGATGATGGTTTGAGCGACCAGTATGGCCGCTCGATTCATGTTGGCATTACCAGAGAATAAACGCCGATGCCGTCGTTTGATTCAGGTTGATGTCGCCGACCTCCAGGACTTCATATTCGGCGCGGATACCGATGTTGCGAAACACATCAAATTCAACGCCGGCACCGTAGGTCGGACTCACCCCGGTGTCATCATCGCTGGCATTACCGCCGGCATCCCAGGCATGAGCACCGACACTACCGAAAACTCGCACCCGTTGTCCCAGCGGGAAGCCGAGATGGGCACTGGCCTGAACGGATTTACCATCGAAATCGAGATTCTTGTCCTTGAATTGGCCGAGATCCACGAAGGCGCCCTCGAAGGCCAGATAACCGTTGAGACGATAGCCTGCAAAAACCTTATAGCTATAGTCTTCATCGCTCAGATGGGATTTGTCGGTTTCGATATTACTTACGCCTGCCCCAAGATACAGGCCTTTGTCGTCAGCCAATGCCTGAAAAGACAGCAACGAAAGCAGTGAAAGGAAGCCAAGGTTTCGAAATAGCATGTGAAGCAGTGTCCTTCTACAGGTTGTCGATTGTGAGGGGGTACTGAGAGTTCGAGTGATCGCGAAGACTGATAAAAGTCATTGCTTGATATTTTTACGTAACTTCGCCAGCCCATGAGCAGGGCGTTCTTCAGCCAATAACACAGCCTCTGAAACCCGTGTGCTAGTTGCTGTCGAGTCCGAAATAATATGATTTGGCTGGGCGGGATCTGGCCTGGGCGCCGTTATTAACCGTCAATCAACCAGGCTAGGGCTACACCACATAAATAGGCGGCAAGGCAGAAGAAGATTTTCTGCTTGAGTGACAGTGCGTTTAATCGAAAATGCATACTTATTCCCTCGAGTTGGAAAAAGTCGATATGGGCAATTCAGGCCAAGCGTTTTTTCAGGAGTCTATGTCAATGACTTCGGCGCAAGCTCCAAGGCTGCTGAAAAAACGTACCTGTCGCTCGATGGCAAATTCAGGTTTTCAAGTTTGCATGGCGCTGTTTGTGAACCAAAGATTGCCGTTTTCTGACGTGATGGACCGATGGCGGCTGCATCAAAGGCAAAATAATCATTGGCTAGATAGCCTGTGCAAATCCTGTAACTGGAACTTTCATTGCCCAGCGTCTTTTTACTGTTTTTAATGCGCGTCAGGTCGGCGCTGTAAAGCTCCTTGTCCTTGGCGATGGCCTTGAGAGAAAACACTAAACCAAAGGATGCGATTGCGAGGTTTTTCAGCAGCATCGATATGCGTTCTTTGTTAATGAACTTTCAGGCAGGACACAGGGTCAGCGCGCATCACTGTCACAGGCTTGGCCTGTTGATAGTCTTGCTCCCAGGATGCGTATTAAAGTCAGAAACTCATATTTTTGATGACCAAGCAGTGGTCCCTGTTTTTCAGAAAGTCAGGTAGCCAGGCAAGGCCTCATGATCAAAGTGTAATCAGCGAAAAGTCGTGAATCTCATTAATGGTATTTTGTGCTGGGGGAGGATCGATTGCCCCTTCATCGTCATGGTATTCATTCTCAAAGTAGATGTTCAGTTGCGACAACTTTAGTTTCTCATTCGGACTCAATTCTATTTGGTAGAGTTCGATTTCCGTGCTGCCGGCAGAGTATTCATCGTGCGCCACCGAATGAAAGGATATTGCAGCTAAAGATAGAACTGCCAAGATTCTGGTTATCATCGATTTGACGACTCGCAAAAAATGTATGTTTTCATCTGGCACCCAGGAGAGTGTTCGAATGAGGGGGCGCGGAGCCGGTTTTGTGCCGAGTGACAACAGGCACGGCTCCGAACGCCAGAGTGGAGAGATCTTGCAGGGGAAGGAACGTCTGATTCAAATCAGTGATTATTATTTTTCGGTTTGAATCAGCGTTAGGCAGGACAGGAGCGCATCAAGCCCTGTCGTCTGGTCAAATTCATGTGACAGCGCTGGGAGGTTCTAGTGACTCATGCAGCGCAAGCGGCTCAGTTCATGCACATAAACGCACAGGGTGTTTTTATCGGTGGTAGGGAGCAATTCGTAGTTTAGAACAGCGCCTTCTTGCAGAACGTATTGGCGTTTGAAAAAGAGATCAGGTGTCTTTTCGATGGCGAACAGCTCGTTATCCTGGCTAAGTTTCACAGTGCTGATCTTTATCTGAAAGTGATGCTTGCTTTCTCGGATAACCTCCGCCGACACAGTAGCGTTACGAATTTTTCCGTTCAGGCTTTCCAGCATGGTTTGGGTCAGTCGACCGTGCCCGATAGTCAGGTACTCTTCCGTATTGAGCTGATTCGAATCTTCGAGCCATTGTCGAGTGATGGTTTGATAGCTGGTGTTTTCCATGTAATGGGATGGCGAATAAGTCAGTAAAAAAATACAGGCGACGTTGATGAGTGCAAGCACTATCCAATGAGCGGTTGACGATATTGTTGGCTTCATAGGGCGGCTTCCAGACATTGCCGGATCATCAGTGCGAGGTCTTTCTGTTCGCTGTTCAATTGCAGGTTTGCAGTGCTTAGATCCGGGCGAACGCACGAAACGGAATAGTGTGATTTAGCGAGATTCAACCAGACCTGGCCTTTCAAGTTCGGTGAAAACTGTTGAACCTGTTTAGCCGAAAGATCTCTCAGCGATTGAGCCTCGGCGACACTGTTGGCGACTGCATGGATGACCAACTCGTTCTGTTTTATGCTGGAAACTTCTATTTTCGGTGTGTCGAAGGCGGTGTGGAAACCCGTGAAGGCACAGACTCCCAAGGTCAAGACATAACCGATCAACTGGGCTTTTGTGATGCGAGTTGGTTTTATGGGGTTTTCTGAAGGCAACGGAAGATGATCTTTCGCGCTTGGTGGAAGTTGTTCAATGACGGGTGCGGCAGGTTGTGCGGCTTCATTTGAAGGCGTCGGCAAGTCTGTCGGTGCATCAACTACATAATGACGGTTGAAGCAATATCCTCTTCGAGGAACCGTCATCAAGATCTCATGATCTCGACTGTCGTTGAGAATATTTCGAAGTGAAAAAACGGCCTGGTTCAAACTGCCGGAGGCGACGACGCGGTCATTCCAGGCGTAGTCGATGATCTCCTCACGGCTTTTAGTCTGGCCCGGCTCCATAAGCAGCAGACCCAGTAGACGCGATTCAGCTCTGCCTATCGTGGAGTTTTGAACATCTCCATGAGGTGTCGTGATGGAGAGCAAGGCAGTATCCGGGTCGAAAAGAACCATGGAATCATTTTTCAACTTGAAGGCGTAGCGCATGCGAATCCTCCGTTCAGGTGGTTCTGGCTGAGTATAGGGACGGCTTTGCTGGGCTGGATCTGAGGCAATACAGGCTTGTCGGGGAGATGAACGGCTAGGCGTGGGCAAGCACGCAAGGTGCAGAGAGCGTCACTGGACAATGCTGGAACAACCCATCAAAAGTCTCACTGGAATCAGGCAAGGGTAATCCACGGGGTTTAATCGGAGGTCATGATGACGCTCAGTACGAGCCATCTGCGCCATCCAACTGCAAGGCAGAGTATCGGACGGCTCGTTATTCAAGCACAAGCGTGCGACCTGGCGATATCCGCGCCCTGTATTGAAGCGAAGAGTTGAACAGAGAGGGAGAGGGGAAGAGTGGCATTACTTCAGGGGCAAGGATGAACTTGCAGGCATTCCAGGGCAGCAGGTTGGATCGATTTCACCATCTGCATCAAGAATGCCTGTGCCCTGTAAAGGAACGGCTGGATCAAGGCTGAACGTTGTAGCCACGCTGTTGCAGGCAACTGCTGTACACGGAGTTGTTGGCGGTGACGTTTTGCTCGGTAGTTTTAAGGTCCTGTCTGCGTTCCTGGCGCTGTCTCGATGCGCCGATCATTGCGCCGGCCGTCGCGGCGCTGCGGGCATGGTTCTGGCGATAGTCTTGCTTGATATCGTCGTCGATATGGTCATAGACGTTTTCATGTTGCCGGCCCCGAACCTCCGCAGCAGTAGCCCCGGCGATGGCGGCGGTAGTCGCGCCTTTTATCCGGCCGCCGTAAGGCACGGTGTTTTGTATCGGGAACTGAGCATTGGCCTGCGACTGGCAGGCACTGGTGTCTTGCTGGATCGTCTGGGAAGTCTGGCCTTTCAGGGGAACCACCGTTGCCGCCAACGCACCGGAGCTGGCGAGCAATACAAAGGCCGATAAGGTAAAACTCAGTATTTTCATCAAGTCGGACTCTCGTTGGACGTCATTGCCTGGCCTGGCGGCCTGTGTTTGGCAGACGCAGCGTGACTGTCGTTCTGAAACCCCAGGCCTTTCCAGGCAATGCAAGGTTTGCGCTGGGTATCCCGCGGTCGTCACTGTCTGGAAAGCAGTGTCTGCATGTCGTTGGTCATGCTTTTGAAGGCGGCCTTGAAGTCATTGGCGACTATTGGCTGGCTGGCGTTTTTCAAGGTCTCGCCGAACACCTTGCGCACCATCTTGGCGACCGGCAACCCGGTCTTGGCGTCGATCAGGTCGGCTTCGAGATACAACTCGGCCGTCTGGTCGCGATGGCCGGTGGCTGCCTGGGTTGCCCCGACAATTGCGGCGATGGGCACGACCTCATACCAATGCATGCCCTCGTTGCTGGCGCTGACGTCGGTGATAGCCGCCTGCAGGATCAATGTCCGCGAATGGGCCGGTGCCTGCTGTGCATTCGAGACGATCCTGTAGGTGGGAGCGAATGCGTTCCTGATACTGTTGCTGGCGCTGACCTGCAGGTCTTTCAGGGTTTGCAGGTTGACGCGCTCGGTCGGTTTCGGCGCTGGATACAGCTCTACCTGCTTGAACACGACAGTGGAATAGGCGTGAGGATCGAACCCTGGCGCCACCCAGCGCAGCACCTTCTGTTCACTCGGCGTGGTGTGTTCCTCCAGTCCCTGATAATTGGCCAGGAAGCCTGAATATTGCTCTTGCTGCGCCACCTTCGAGACACAGCCGACCTGGAATATGCAGCTCAAGGCAATTCCCACGATCCATTTATTCGACATGCACATGTGTTCTGTTCCCAAGTGATGAACGTTGTCATTCAGGTTCCGAGCTGGCCCCCGGCACCGACCTGAGCTACGCGAAGCGGATGCTTGCCTGTCGCTCAATGCGTGGTGGATGCTGCCCGGAGTGGCTGGATAATCCGAATCAATAATCCTCAACAACGATCAAATTTCATCGCCCGTGCGTATCCGGCGGCATGTCAGGGGACTAGGCAAGCCAAGTGTATCCAGGCCTCTCAGCTCGAGGCCCGGGCTTCTGCTGAGACGGATTTGGTTATCCGGTTTCAATTTTTCCCAGCGCTTCGACGATGCTGACAACGGGCCTATATGGCCCGCTGCCTTACCTGACGGCCCTCCGACTGCTGGAGGTGAGCGGCCGATCAGGCGCTGGCTTTCGAGGACTCGCTGGCCGGGGTGCGTTCGGCGGTAGCGGCGGGCATCCACACCTTCGGCATGCTGTCGGGGCTCGAGGAAACACAGCTTCGCGAGGCGGGTGCGCGGAGTATCATCCGGGACTTCAATGATGAGGCCTTGTGGCAGCGACTCCAGGTCCCTGCCTGAGCCCGGGCGGTCCATGCGGGACGGTGCCGGGGCAGGGCGCCGTAGTGCGAGGACCGCCATGGACCGATTCCAGGAAATGCAGGTGTTCATCAGCGTCGCCCAGGAGCAGGGCTTCGCTGCCGCGGCCCGGCGCCTGGGGTTGTCCGCGCCCAGCGTGACCCGGGCGGTGGCGGCGCTGGAGCAGCGTATCGGCACCCAGTTGCTGACCCGCACCACGCGCAATGTGCTGCTGACGGAAGCCGGCCAGCGTTATCTGGAAGACAGCCGGCGCATCCTCGCCGAGTTGCAGGACGCCGAGGCCTCGGCCGCTGGCATCCATGCCCTCCCGCGCGGACAACTGACGATCACCGCTCCGGTGCTGTTTGGCGAGTTGTTCGTGACCCCGCTGATGGTGGATTACCTGGAACGCTTTCCCGAGGTCAGCATCAATGCCCTGCTGGTTGATCGGGTGGTGAGCATGGTCGAGGAGGGCATGGACGTCGCGGTGCGCATCGGTGAGTTGCCCGACAGCGGCCAGCACGCAATGCGCGTCGGCGAGGTGCGGCGGGTCATCTGTGCGTCCCCGGCTTTCCTGGCCCGGCATGGGCGGCCGCGACATCCGCAGGAATTGCGCCAGGCGCCGGTGATTGCCCCATCTTCCATCGGCCAGTCCAGAAGCTGGCTGTTCGACGATGGGGGAACCCCCTTGAGCGTTCGTCCGGAACCGCGGCTGGTGGTCACCGCCAACCAGGCGGCGATCAGTGCCGCGTGCCTGGGGCTGGGCCTGACCCGGGTGCTGTCGTACCAGGTCGCGGGCAAGCTGGCGGCCGGCGAGCTGGAGATTGTTTTGGCGGAGTTCGAACTGGCGCCGCTGCCGATCCATGTGGTGTACCAAGGCGGGCGCAAGGCCCCGGCGCGGGTGCGCAGTTTCGTCGACTTCGCGGTGCAGGCACTGCGCGAACATCCGGCGTTGCAGCCGTAGCGCTGATCATTGCGCTGGCTGAAATGATGGATTGTGTTTTCTGGTGATTCTGTTGTTTTGACCCGAGAGGGAAGATGGCGTCCGTCAGTGCCGCTCCTGTGAGCCGCACCCCTGCCCAGCGGAGTCTGCCATGCACGCCATCAAGCTCTACAACTTCCCCCGTTCCGGTCATGCCCATCGCGTCGAACTGATGTTGTCGCTGCTGGGGCTGCCTTTTGAACTGATCTTCGTCGATCTGGCGAAAGGCGAGCACAAACAGGCGGACTTCCTGGCGCTGAACCCCTTTGCCCAGGTACCGGTGATCGACGACCAGGGCGTGGTGCTGGCCGACTCCAACGCGATCCTGGTGTACCTGGCGCAGAAGTACGGCCAGGGCCGTTGGCTGCCCAGCGATCCGGTTGGCGCGGCACGGGTCCAGCGCTGGTTGTCGGTGGCGGCGGGACCTATTGCGTTCGGCCCGGCGGTGGCGCGGCTGATCACCGTATTCGGCGCCCAGCGCAACGCCGAGGAGGCCATCGACCGCTCCCATGCGTTGCTCAAGGTGCTCGAGCAGGAACTGACGGCCAGCCCTTACCTGGCGGGCAGCGAACCGACCATCGCCGATATCGCCGGCTACAGCTACATCGCCCACGCCCCCGAGGGCAATGTGTCGCTGGCGGATTATCCACAGGTCCGCGCCTGGCTGGCGCGCATCGAAGCCTTGCCCGGCTTCGTCGGCATGCCGCGCACCGCGGTGGGCCTGCAAAGCGCCTGAACCTGGCGGCCCGGCACCCCCCGGGCCCGCTGACTGCTGCGTCATCGACGCAGGGAGACCCATCATGAACACCGAATCCCCCTGGCACGCAGGCGAAACCCGCCTGCAAGCCCAGGCCGGCGTGGCCGAGCGCATGGACGTCGTCGGGCGCAAGGTCATCCGCAGTGAGATGCCCGACCAGCACCGGCAGTTTTATCAACAGCTGCCGTTCATGCTGCTCGGGGCTGTGGATAACCAGGGCAACCCCTGGGCCAGCGTGCTCGAAGGGGCTGTCGGTTTCGCTCACTCGCCAACCCCTGGGTTGCTGCGGCTCGACAGCCTGCCAGCCGCCGAAGACCCTGCCCAACTGACGTCGGGCGCGGCCGTCGGCCTGTTGGGCATCGAACTGCACACCCGGCGGCGCAACCGCCTCAACGGTCGGATCGTCCAGCTGGACGACAGCGGCTTTGCCCTGGGCGTCGAGCAGTCCTTCGGCAACTGCCCGCGCTACATCCAGCTGCGTCAGTTCGAGTCGGTGCCGCTGGCCATGCACAGGCCGGTGCAGCGCCTGAACGCGCTGGACGAGGCGGCGAGGGCAATGATCCGGGGCGCCGATACGTTTTTTGTCGCCAGTTACGTGGAGGTCGAGGGACGGCTCTGGGTCGATGTTTCCCACCGCGGCGGCCCGGCCGGTTTCGTGCGGGTCGAGGGCAACCGCCTGAGCATTCCGGATTTTGCCGGCAACCTGCACTTCAACACCCTGGGCAACCTGCTGCTCAACCCCCGCGCCGGCCTGCTGTTCATCGACTTCAGCCGTGGCGACCTGCTGCAGCTCAGCGGACGCACTGAAGTCGTGCTCGACGACCCGCAGATCGCAACCTTCCCGGGCGCCGAGCGCTTGTGGCGCTTCGAGGTCGAGCAACTGGTGCGCCGGCCTGCAGCGCTGGCTTTGCGCTGGACGGATCAGACGTAGGAGCGAGGCTTGCCCGCGAAAGGGCCGTACCTGACCCACCGCAGTGTCTGCATCGCGAGCAAGCTTCGCTCCTACAGATTGGCGCCTGGCGGATCAGGCGTAGGACAGGGCTTTTTCCTCCAGCAGCTCCTGGTACAGCTCGCTCCATCTGCGGCCCATCTCGTCGGCGGTGAACAGCTGCCGGTAACGGGCTTCGGCCTTGAGGCCCATCTGCGCGGCCTGTTCCGGGTTGTCCCAGAGCTGGCGCATGGCGGCGCGGAAGGCCTGGGGATCGCTGGGCGGCACCACCAGGCCGGTTTCGCCATGAATATTGATGTAGCTGGTGCCGGTCCCGATCTCGCTGGAGATCATCGGTTTGCCGTACATCGCGCCTTCGAGCAACGAGATACCGAAGGCTTCGGAGCGCAGGTGCGAGGGGAAGACGATGGCGTAGCTCAGTTGCAGCAAGGCCACCTTGTCTTCATCCCCCAGGCGGCCGAGGAAATGCAGGTTGCGCAGGCCCAGCGCTGCGGCCTGGGCATGTAGCTCGGCCTCGAGCGGGCCGGCACCGAGGATCACCACTGGGTAGTCCACGTCCTTGAGGGCATCGAGCAGGATGTGCAGGCCCTTGTAGTAACGCATCACCCCGACGAATAGGAAAAACCGTTCGCCCAGGCGCTGGCGCCACTGGGCCATGCGTTCGCTATTGGGCTGTGGATAACCGGCCTTGTTCAGGCCGTAGGGGATGACCCGGGTCTTGTCCGGGAATTGTTGCAGCACATCGCTGGTGTGCAGGTAGTTCGGCGATGCGGCGACGATCCGGTCGACGCTGCCCAGGAAGCGGTTCATCAACGGCCGGTACAGCTTGAGCAGGTGGCGCTGGCGGATGATGTCGGAGTGGTAGGTGGCCACGCAGGGCTTGTTCATGCCACTCATGAAATGCACCAGGTCCATGAACGGCCAGGGGAAGTGGTAGTTGACCACGTCGGCTTCGGCGGCCATTTCGCGAAACTGCTTGAACACGCTGTAGGAGAAACCGGTGGAGGCGAACTGGAAATCCAGCTTCGCCTGATGCACCTCATGCTGACCGACTTTCAGCGTGCCAGGCGAGGGATCGGCGCTCAGCGTCAGAACCTGGCCATCGATACCGTAGTGGGCACCGCTTTCGCAGAGCTGGAAGATGACCTGTTCGGTGCCGCCGATCGAGTCGGGCAGGTATGTTTTGTAGAAGTGTAAGACCCGCATTCAGCCTCCCATGGCCTGACGGTAGGCATGCGCGGTGATCCGCGCGCAGCGCCCCCAGGAAAAAAGTGTTGCCTGTTCCAACCCCGCTTCGCGGCACGCCTGCCAATGGCCGTCGTCTTCGATCAGGCGCAGCATGGCGTGGCGCAAGCCGTCCACATCGTCGGGGTCGACATAGTTGCCGGCCGCACCCGCGACTTCGGGCATTGCCGCACATCGCGCCAGTACCACCGGCGTACCGCTGGCCATGGCCTCGAGGACCGGAAGACCAAAGCCCTCGTAACGCGAAGGAAAAACCAGGGCCCTGGCCCCGGCCACCAGCTGTGCCAGCTGTTCGTCCGGCAGGTAGCCCAGCAGGTGCACATGGCCGCTGGCCAGGGCCTTTTGCAGGGTGTCGCTGAATTGGCCTTGCTCCCAACCCGCCATGCCGACGATCAGCAACGGATAACGCTGGCGCAGGGTTTCCGGCAGCTGTGTGTGGGCCTGCAAGGCCAGGGACAGGTTCTTGCGCGGCTCCAGGGTGCCGACGCAGAGGAAGTAGCCTTGAGGCTGCAAGCCATGGACTGCGAGGTTGTGTTCCAGCTCGGCGTGCTCACGTGGATGGAAGCGCGGGGCGACGCCCAGCGGCGCCACGACAAAGCGATCGCGCGGCAGGCCGAAATAATCCTGGGCTTCATCGGCGATGAACTGCGAATCCGTCAGGATCAGCCGCGCCTGTTCCACGCCTGCGCCAAGGCGCCGCTCGATTTCCTTCAAGCGTGCCGGCGGCTGAGTCGAGGGGTAATGCAGGTGAGTCAGGTCATGCAGGGTCATCACGGTCGGGCCTTCGAACTCCAGCGGCCACAGGCTGGGTTCGTGGTAGAGGTCGATCGCTGCGTGCGGCCCCTGGTCGAAACGTCGCTGCTCCAGCCAGCGCCGGGCCTGGTAGGCCCCGGGGACCCGCCGCAGCCAGGGGGCCACTTGGGAATAACCCGGCATGGCCGCCGCCGGCAGTTCGGGGCTCCAGCCCCAGCCATGGAACAGCGACAGCTCCAGCCCCTGTTCGGTGACCAGGGCCGAGGCCAGTTCCGCTACGTAATGGCCGATACCGGTGCGGGGCGACTGGAGAATGCGCGCGTTAAGGGCTATCCGCATCGTGCGTCTCCATGACCGTGGGAGCGTGGTTCCTGTGGAAGACAATGCGTTCGACCAGTTGGGTACTGGCTTCTCGCCAACCCAGCCAGCGCCACTCATCGACATGGCGGGCCGCGGGAAACACGCCGCTGGTTTCCTGCTGGATGACCAGGTCGGCCAGGCTCTGCGGATCGTGCAGGTCGAAATAGGCCATGAACTCGCCGCCGATCTCGCGAAACACCGGGATGTCGCTGCCCATGGCGGGCAAGCCGCGCTGCATGGCTTCCACCAGCGGCAGGCCGAAACCCTCGACATGGGATGGGAACACCAGCGCCGTCGCCTTGGAATAGGCGTACTCCAGGCTGTTGTCGTCCAGGGAGTTGAACATGAACAGGCGCCGGTTCAACTCCGGGTGCCGGCGAATCCGCTCGATCAGCGCCTCGCACTTCCAGCCAATGCGCCCGGCGATGCACAGGCGAGCCTGGGAACCGCTGGCCCAGACACGCTCGAAGGCATCGAGCAGGAAGCCATGGTTTTTGCGGGGCTCGATGGTGCTGACCATCAGGAAGACCGCTGCCTGGTCCTTGAACAGCTGGGCCAGGTCCGGGTTGATCCGAGCGTTTTCGCTGCACTGGTCCAGCTCCGAACCCAGGTGGAAATAGTCGAACCAGCGCTGCGCCACCTGCTGGCGCCCGACCCGACGGAGCATCTCTTCGCGGACCTGGTCGCGGATGGTCGCGGAAATGGCGATGTAGCCGTCGGCGGTGCGCGCTATCCAGTCGAACCAGTGGTTGAACACCCGCACCAGCCCGGCGTCGCAGAACTGCGGGTGGGTCAGGGGAATCAGGTCATAGATCACCGAGACGATACCCACGCCATCGCGCTTGAGCCGTTCGGCCAAGGGGAAAAAGTCGGCGTGCCAGGATGAGTCCAGCAACACCAGTTGATCGCCCGGTTGATGTTGCAGAGGTACGCAGCGCTGGGGGATTTCATCCACGTTCACCAAGCGGTTGCACAGGCGCAGGGGAATGCTGAGAAAGGCAAAGGCCGTCAGGCGGCACGCGATGTAGAGCAAGCGCCGGGCGATGTACGAATCGGCAAAGGGTTTGCGTCGCTCCAGGGTCCGGTGGCGCAGCCAGAACAGGTTGGCCATCTGCTCCAGGCGCACCCGCAACCCCATCAGGTTCCAGCGCTTGGTTTTCAAAGGTTTCAGGCTCAATACCCGGTAGAGCCTGTCCTTGAGCATGACCACCGGAATGCATTCCACCGAAGCATCGGCTGCGGGCAACTCGCGGATAACGTTGCGCACCACACGCTGGATGCCCGAGTTGGTCTCGGGGTGTTCGAACACATAGGTGCATTCAATCAACAGTCGGGTCATGGAGCGGCTCGCTGAGGCATTGACTGAGTGGACTTCGAAGGCGAGCGGACAATGCTGGTCCGCGCCTGCAACCAGGAACAGCCGACAAAGTCTTCCTGGCGGTTATTGATCACGTGGAAGACCAGGCCGTAGTCGCGCCATTCGAAGTTGCGATCCAGGTGCGAATCCAGCCGCGACAGGCTCAGGGCCACCGAGTAGTTGCCCTTGCCCAGGCCCATGGTGAAGGCAAAGCGGAAGGTGACCTTTTCGCCGGCGCTCAAATCGGTCAGGGCCTGGTCCAGGCGATGGGTGTTGATGCCATACATGGGCTGGCCGAGCCGGTCCTTGATCATGAAACCCAGCACCAGCCGTTCGATGTCCTGGCGTACCTCGACCTGCACTTCCAGCACCACTGGCTGGCCGACTTCGGCCATTTCGATCGAGCGCTCGCGTTCGTCGCGCAAGTGCACGCTGAGGATCCCGGCTTCGCCGGTGCCGGAAATGGTCCGCACCTGGCCGTTGGCGAGCATTTCCTGGCGCACCGTCTGGCCTTCGCGTTCGGCGAGCATGGCGTTGTAGTAGTCCATCACCTCTTCCGGCTTGCCGTGCATGGCCACGCGGCCCTGCTCGAGCAGGATCGCGGTGTCGCAGATCGACTGGATCGCCGAACGGTCGTGGGAAACGATCAGCAGGGTAGTGCCGGCGCGGCGGAAGCTGCGGATGCGTTCGAAACTCTTGTGCTGGAAGTAGGCGTCGCCCACCGACAGCGCCTCATCGACGATCAGGATGTCCGGGCGCCGGGCCGTGGCCACGCTGAACGCCAGGCGCATCTGCATGCCGCTCGAATAGGTGCGTACCGGGTGATCGATGGCCTCGCCGATTTCGGCGAAGGCTTCGATTTCCGCCATCAGGGCCTCGATTTCCTCGACCTGCATGCCCAGCAACTGGCCGGCCATGATCGCGTTCTGACGCCCGGTGAAGTCCGGGTGAAAACCCATGCCCAGCTCCAGCAACGCCGCCACCCGACCGTGCAGATGGATCTCGCCGCAGGTCGGCTGGGTGGTGCCGGTGATCATTTTTAGCAAGGTGCTTTTGCCGGCGCCGTTGACGCCGACTATGCCCACGGCCTGGCCCGGCTCAATCTCGAAGTCGACGCCCTGCAGCACCCAGTGCAGGTGATGGCGCGGCCTGGAAAATGGAATCATCCATTCGAACAGCCGGCTCCAGCGGTTCGGATACTGCTTGTAGGCCTTGCCCAGGCCAGTGACGCGTATCTGTCCCATCAGAGCTCATCCACCATTTCACCGACGCGCTGGCGGAAAAGCCGCAGCCCCATGCCGCAGAACAACAGGCTGATCACCAGCATCGGGGTCAGCGAACTCCACTGCGGCCACTGGTCGTACAGGAACAGGTTCTGGTAGCTGTGCATCAGCGCGGTCAGCGGGTTGAGCGCCAGCAGGCGCTGGATCGACTCGGGCAGGATGCTGATGGGGTAGACGATGGGCGTCAGCCAGAACCAGAACTGCAGGAAGATGCCGAAGAACTGCGCTACATCGCGGAAGAACACGTTCAGCACCCCGAGGATCATCCCCAGGCCGGCGCAGAACAGCACCTGCAACAGCAGCAGCGGGATCAGCGCCAGCAGCGCCAGGCCCGGCAGGCGCCCGGTGATCAGCAGGAAGCCGAGGAACAGGCCGAGAATGATCGCGAAGTTGATGCCGGCGTTGAGCAGCACGATCACCGGCAGGCAGATGCGCGGGAAGCTGATCTTCTTCAGCAGGTTGGCGTTTTCCAGGAACATGCTCTGGCTGCGCAGGGTCAGCTCGGAAAACAGGCCCCAGGTCAGCAGCCCGGCGCACAGGTAGACGCTGTAGGCCAGGCCGTCCTCCACCCCCGGCAGGCGGGCGCGCATCACCTGGGAAAAGATCACCGTGTAGACAACGATCATCGACAGCGGGTTGAGCACGGTCCACAAGGCACCGAACAGCGAGTTGCGATAACGCGCCTGGAACTCCCGCTGCACGCTGCCGAGGATGAAGCCCCGGTAGCTGCGCAGCGAGCGGTACAGATTGAGCAGCATCAGGCCGTCCTGCCGTATTGGTCTTCGAAGCGGACGATGTCGTCCTCGCCCAGGTACTCGCCGCTCTGCACTTCGATGATGACCAGGTCGATCACCCCCGGGTTCGCCAGCCGATGCTTGTGCCCGGCGGCGATGAAGGTGGATTCGTTGCTGTTGACTAGGTGCGAGCCGTCGCCGTTGTTGGTGACCATGGCCGTGCCCTTGACCACCACCCAGTGTTCGTTGCGATGGTGGTGCATCTGCAGCGACAGCGCGGCGCCCGGCTTGACCACGATTTTCTTGATCTTGAAGCCCGGGCCTTCCTCCAGCACGGTGTAGCTGCCCCAGGGCCGGCTGACCGTGCGATGCAGGCGATAGGATTCGTGGTTGCGATCCTTGAGCTGCCGGGCCACCTGGCGCACGTCCTGGGCGCGGTCGGCGTGGGCCACCAGGATGGCGTCGGCGGTCTCGACCACGATCAGGTTGTCGACGCCCACCGTGGCGATCATCCGGCCTTCGCTCTGCACGAAGTTGCCGTGGCTGTCGATGAACAGCGCCTCGCCGCTGGCGCGGTTGTCCTGGGCATCGGCATCGACCAGGGCGCTGATGGCGCCCCAGGAACCGATGTCGCTCCAGTCGAACCGGGCGGGCACCACCGCGACCTGGTCGGAAACCTCCATCAGCGCGTAGTCGATGGAAATGTCCGGCATCTCGGCGAAATGTTCCGCCGACAATTCATGCTGGAGGATGCGCCCGGTTTCCACCGGCGTGCTCGCGGCCAGGCAGGCGCGGCCCAGTTCCAGCAGCTCGGGGGCGTGCTGTTGCAGCTGCTCCAGCAGCGTGGCGACGGTGAAACAGAACAGGCCCGAATTCCACAGGAACCGGCCGCTTTCGAGGTAGCCCAGGGCGGTCTTCAGGTCGGGCTTTTCCACGAAGCGCAGCACCCTGGAGGCGCCCTGGTCGTCGAGAGCGTCGCCCGACTCGATATAGCCAAAGCCGGTTTCCGGTGCGTTCGGGGTGACGCCGAAGGTAACCAGATGCCCGGTTTCGGCCAGTTGCGCGGCATGGGCGACCGCGCTTTTGAAGGCTTCTTCGTTGCGGATCAGATGGTCGGCGGGCATCACCACCAGGGTCGCCTGGTCACCATGCCGGGCCTGCACGGCCAGGGCTGCGATGGCGATGGCCGGGGCGGTGTTGCGGCCCGAAGGTTCGAGGATGAAATGCCCGAGGTGCCGATCCAGCCGGGCGGCCTGGAAGTGATCCTTGCTTTGAAAGAAGTGGTCGCGGTTGGTCACGGTGACGATGTCGCCGCTACCGGCCAGCAACCCGGCGGCGCGGCGGTAGGTCTTGCCCAGCAGGCTCTGGCCGTCGGGCAGGATCATGAAGGGCTTGGGATGGCCTTCACGCGAAACCGGCCACAAGCGGGTCCCGGCACCGCCGGAAAGAATCACTGGAATCAGCATGCCTTACTCCTTGGCGACGCGTTTCATGTCCGCATCCATCATCATGCGGATCAGGGTTTCCAGGTGGGTCTTGGGTTTCCAGCCGAGCACCCGTTGGGCCTTGGCCGGGTTACCCAACAGCACGTCGACTTCCGCGGGTCGGAAGAACGCCGGGTCGATTTTCACGTAGTCACGGTAGTTCAGGCCGACGTGCTCGAAGGCGATCTGGCACATCTCGCGCACGGTGGTGGTGACGCCGGTGGCCACCACGTAATCATCGGCCTTGCCCTGTTGCAGCATCAGCCACATGGCTTCGACATAGTCGCCGGCGAATCCCCAGTCGCGCTTGGCGTCGATGTTGCCCAGGCGCAGCTCCTGCTGCTTGCCCTGTTTGATCCGGGCGGCGGCGTCGGTGACCTTGCGGGTCACGAACTCGATGCCGCGCAGGGGCGATTCGTGGTTGAACAGGATGCCGCTGCTGGCATGCAGGCCGAAGCTCTCGCGGTAGTTCACGGTGATCCAGTGCCCGTAGAGCTTGGCCACGCCGTAGGGGCTGCGCGGGTAGAACGGGGTATTTTCGTCCTGCTGCTCGGCCTGGATCAGGCCGAACATTTCGCTGGTGGAGGCCTGGTAGAAGCGGGTGTGCGGGCTGAACTGGCGGATCGCCTCGAGCAGGTGGGTCACGCCCAACCCGTCGACGATGCCGGTGGTCACCGGCTGGTCCCAGGAGGCGGCGACAAAACTCTGCGCCGCCAGGTTGTAGAGTTCGTCGGGCGCCGCCTTGATCACCGCCCGTTGCACGGAGCAGGCGTCGGCCATGTCGCCATCCAGGTAGCGGATCTCGCTCTCGATGCCCATCTCACGCAAGCGCCAGCGCGAGTCGCTGCTGCGTCGCGCCACCAGTCCATGAACCTGATAGCCCTTGTCCAGCAGCAACTTGGCCAGATAGGCGCCGTCCTGCCCGGTGATCCCTGTGATCAGTGCACTTTTTGTCATTCTTGTAATACCCGTGACTCCCAGTCGGACAGGATCGCCCGCAGGGATTGTTTTATTGTGGTTTCAGGCGTCCATCCGGTGGCCTGTTGCAGCCTGGCGTGACTGCCGCAGACGCGACGCTGTTCTGCCCGTCGCAGACGGGCGGGGTCTTGAACCAGCTCCATTTCCACCTGAGCGATGTCCGCCAACTGCTGGATCAGGCTGCGGATGCTGTGCTCCTGGCCGGAGCAGATGTTGTAGACCTGGCCTGGCACACCACTGCGCAACAGGGCCAGGTAGGCGCTCACCACGTCAGCGACATCGAGGAAGTCGCGGGTGACGTCGATATCGCCGACTTCCAGCCGCGGTGCCTGCAGGCCGTGCTTGATCCGGGCGATCTGGCGCGCGGCGCTGGCGACGGCGAAGCTGTCCAGCTGCCCGGTACCGATGTGATTGAACGGCCTGGCCACCAACACGGACCAGCCTTCGCTCATGCCCCACTGCAGGCACAAGAGTTCGGTCGAGGCCTTGCTCACCGCATAAGGATTGCGCGGGCAGGGTGGCTGGTGCTCGTCGATGGGCAGGTCGTTTTCGCCGACCTGGCCGTAGACATCACCGGAGCTGACGTACAGGAAGGTGCCGCTGAAGCCGCGGGCTTTCAGGGCTTGTAACAGGTTGAGGGTGCCCAGCAGGTTGATCTGCAAGGTCCGGGCAGGATCGCGGAAGGCTTCGGGGACGAAGGTCTGGCCGGCCAGGTGAATCACCGCATCCGGCAACTCGGGCCACAGGTCTTGCAGGCTTTGCGGTTGGGTCAGGTCGAAGGGCGGCGCGGGCAACAGTTCCCAGCCTGAATCGGCGGCGCTCAAGCGGGAGCGCAGGTGACGCCCCACGAATCCATTCAAGCCCGTTACAAACAGACGCTTTTTCAAGCAGCAGCCTCTCAGACGGAGACTTCGGCAATATTTCGACACATAAGTCATGTGAAAAAATTGAAAACCCTTCTACTTCTAAGAGTTTTCCTATTGACGAAGTTTGTTGTAGTTGTTTGGCGGTCAATCTGTGCCAATTACGTTGGAATTTCAACAAGTCCTACCGTGACCGGTAAGTTCTCGTTTTCCAGCATAGGAAAAATCTTGTCGGGAGGTTCCCGAATCTTAAACGGATGTGTTTAGAATGCCCCTCGTCTCGACCCCAAAGCGATCAGAATGGCTGTCTCGGAGCCATGCAAAACTGACCAATAGAACAAGAACGTAGACGGGCATGAGAACGATGGACGCACGCCCACAACACCGGCGTGGTGCCATGGCTCTACCGTCATTGTGTGAAGTTGCCAGGATGGCGGCTTCATCGTGAGATGCCATGAATTTCATTCTTTATTCGGATGTTAACGACGGCTCCATCAGCCAGAGCCTCGGGCGTCCGGAATACAGTTATTACTTCGTGCTCAAGGCCTATCGCCCGGTGCTGGAAAGCCTTGGGCGCGTTCACGTGGTGCAGGCGCCCGCCGAAGTCGATCGGCTGTATCACGAGCTGCGGCTCAAGGGCGAAGACAGTCTTTTTCTTTCGTTCACCCCACCCCAGAAAACCCCGCTCGACCTGGACTGCCCGACCCTGTGCGTGGTGGCCTGGGAGTTCGACTCGATCCCCCACGAATACTGGGATAACGACCCGCACCAGGACTGGAGCCGCACCCTTGGCCGCCATGGCCGGGTGATCACCCTGTCCAGCCATACGGCCCGGGCGGTGCGTCGGGTGCTGGGTGAACATTTTCCGGTGCTGGTGCTGCCCACCCCGTTGTGGGAGCGTTTCGACGGCGTCCGTGGGCAATACCCCAATGTGCCGGTCAATGCCGGCACCACCTTGCAAATCAAGGGCTGCATCATCGACAGCCGGGCGCTGGGGCTGTCCGCCGACGGCCTGATCGCGCCAGTGCTGGAGGAGGCACCGCCTCCTGCCCCCGTCGAGGTCGAAATCGTCGAAGCCCCGCCGCTGACCGCCAGGCGCCGGCTGTTCATTGCCAAGCACTATCTGCACGAATGGTATCGGGCGCTGGTCGGCGGCGAATGGCGCCGGCCGTTGTTCATCAGCAAGCACTACATTCGCGAATGCTACCGCGAGGGGCTGCGCGACCGGGTCCCCGAGCGCCTGCGGGCGCTGATGGCGAAATCGAGTCCGGAGCACGCGGCACCGCTGCCCGTCATTTTGCCGGAACCCGAGCCTGCGCCGGAACATCCCCAGGCCGTCCTCCCGGCCACCGACCAGCAGGTGGAGTTCCAGGTCGATGGCGTGGTCTATGTCAGCGTGTTCAACCCCGATGACGGCCGCAAGAACTGGCATCAGTTGATCACTGCGTTCTGCTGGGCGATGCGCGACACCGAAGACGCCACCCTGGTGTTGAAGATGACCCAGAACGACCTGTCGACCTATTACGTCGAAATGCTGACCCTGCTGTCGCAGTTGTCACCCTTCCGTTGCAGGGTCGTGGCCATGCACGGTTACCTGGACGACGAGCAGTTCGCCCGGCTGTACGGCGCGGCCAGTTTCTACGTCAATGCCTCGCGTTGCGAAGGCCTGTGCCTGCCGCTGATGGAGTTCATGGCCTGCGGCAAACCGGTGATCGCGCCGCTGCATACCGCCATGCTGGATTACATCGACGAGGAGCTGGCCTTTGTCGTCAAGTCCAGCCAGGAGCCGGCGATCTGGCCGCAGGACTCGCGCATCCTGTTTCGCACCCTGCGCCACCGCCCGGACTGGGGCTCGTTGAAAACCGCCTACCAGGACAGCTACCGCATGGCCAAGGAAAACCCCGCGGGCTACCAGTCGATGTCCCTGGCCGCGGCCCGGCGCATGCAGGAGTACAGCAGCTTCGCCAGCGTCCAGGGGCGCCTGCGGGACTTCTTCGCCCTGACCCCGCTGACCGGGGCCGACGACGCGTCCTCCCTGGCTGTGGCGGGTAACGCCTGATGCTGATCCTCATCCATTCGGAAACCAACAAGAGCAACATCCAGCAGAACCTCGGCCGTCCCGAATACAGCTACTACTTCGTGCTCAAGGAGTTCCGGCCGGTGCTGGAACGCCTGGGCCAGGTGCTGGAAGTCAGCAACCCCGACGAGTTGGTGGACCGCCTGTACTTCGACTGCCAGAGCCGCGGCGAGGCGTGCATTTTCCTGTCGTTCTCGCCGCCCCATCGCACGCCCAACCATTACGCCTGCCCGACCATCCCGGTGTTCGCCTGGGAGTTCAGCACCATTCCCACCGAAAGCTGGCATGGCGAACCGCGCCATGACTGGCGGCTGGTCCTGGGCACCGCGGGCGCGGCGATCACCCACTCCAGTTTTACCGTGCGAGCGGTGCGCGATGTGATGGGCGAGGACTATCCGATCTGTGCGATCCCGGCCCCGGTCTGGGATCGTTTCGCCAGCCGTGGCGAGCAACTGGGCAAGCAGGCGCGGGCGTCCCAGGTGACCCTCAACCTGCATGGCCTGCTGCTCGACAGCCGCACCCTGGACCTGAATGCCTATGGCCCGAGCCCGCTGCGCGAAGGCTCGCTAGTACTGCTCGATGCCCCGGCCCGCGATTGCCAGCTGCTGCTCGACGGGGTGATCTACACCTCGGTGTTCAACCCCTACGACGGGCGCAAGAACTGGCAGGACATGATCAGTGCGTTCTGCACCACCTTCCGCGATTGTGCCGACGCCACCCTGGTGCTGAAACTGACCCACCACGATATCGGCAACGCGCTGGCCGACATGCTGCACCACCTCTACAAGAACCAGTCCTACCAGTGCCGTATCGTGCTGATCCACGGCTTTTTGTCCGATCCGGACTACGAGCGGCTGGTGGAGGCCACCAGCTATGTGGTGAATTCCTCGTTCGGCGAAGGGCAGTGCCTGCCGCTGATGGAGTTCATGTCCTGCGGCAAGCCGGCGGTGGCGCCGTGCAACACCGCGATGGCCGACTACATCGACCACGACAACACTTTCATCGTCGACTCCACCGACGAGCTGACCGCCTGGCCCCACGATCCCCGGGCCGCCTATCGGACCCTGCGCTACATCACCAACTGGGATTCGCTGTGTTCGGCCTATCGCGCCAGCTACGACGTCGCCCTGCGGGACCCGGAGCGTTATGCGCGAATGTCGACCCATGCGATCGAAAGTCTGTGGCGCTTCTGTAGCCAGGCCACGGCCGAACAGCGCCTGGGCGAGTTCTTCCAGCAGGTGCTGGAGCGGCGCAAGGCGCCTGTCACTCCAGAGCTGCCTGCGTGATGCGGGCGTTTCTGCGGCGCTTGCGCAGGGGCGCGCCGTTGCCTGCGCCGCTGTTGGTCGAAGCGCCCAGGCCTGCGGTTTCTCCCCGCGATTGCGGCTTGCGCGACGCCATGCTCGACGGCTGGTTCCGCTCCGAAACCGGCGAACTGCTCAAGGGTTTTGCCATCAGCGCTGAAGACACCCTGCTCGATGTCGGTTGTGGCGAGGGCGTGGCGACCCTGTTCGCCATGCGCCAGGGCGCCTCGGTGATTTTCACCGACAGCGAGTTCGACAAGGTGCGCGAGCTGGCCCGGCAAGTCGCCGAGCAGTCGGACGTGCCCGCCCTGGGGCTGGTCAGCAACAGCCTGCCGTTGCCCCTGGCCCAGGGCTGCGCCAGCAAAGTGGTGTGCATGGAGGTGCTGGAGCACATCGAACAGCCCGAGCCGTTTCTCGCCGAGCTGGTGCGCATGGGCCGCCCCGGCGCGCAGTACCTGATCAGCGTTCCGGACCCGGTGGGCGAGCATTTGCAGAAGGGTATCGCGCCGCCCGGCTATTACCGCGCGCCGAACCATGTGCAGGTATTTTCCCGCGAGGGTTTTGGCCAGATGATCGAAGACGCCGGGCTGGTTATCGAACACCGGCAGGCCACGGGTTTTTTCTGGGTCATGGGCATGATCTTTTTCTGGGCCAGCGAACGCGCCGCCGGGCGCGAGCCGCCGGGCGCCGTGCGCGATCGTATCCAGGCGCCGTACCCGGCGCTGATGGAAGGCTGGGCACGGACCTGGGAGGAGCTGCTGGCGCAACCCGACGGGTTGGCGATCAAGCAGGTGCTGGATGGCTTCATGCCGAAAAGCCAGGTCATCATCGCCCGCAAGCCGCTGTCCGGCGCAGTGGCAGAGCCGTCTTGAACGACAAGCGGATCATGGACATCGAGCTGCTGCGGGGCATCGCGGTGCTGGGCGTGGTGTTCCATCATCTGCAAGGCAATCTGTTTCCAGGCGGGCTTTCCTGGCTGGGCAGCGTCGCGGCCTACGGCCAGTTCTGGTGGGGCGTGGACCTGTTCTTCGCCATCTCCGGTTTTGTCATCGCCCGCAGCCTGATCCCGCAGCTGCGCGCCTGCACCAGCGCCGCGCAGTGCTGGCAGCGGACCCGCGATTTCTGGATTCGCCGCGCCTTTCGCCTGTTGCCTTCGGCCTGGTTGTGGCTGCTGCTGATGTTGCTGGCGAGCCTGTTCCTCAATCGTTCGGGGGCCTTCGGCAGCCTGCACGCCAACCTGTGGGCCACGGTTGCCGGCCTGCTGCAGTTCGCCAATCTGCGTTTCGCCGACAGTTTTTTCCACTATGAATACGGCGCCAGTTTCGTCTACTGGAGCCTGGCGCTGGAGGAACAGTTCTACCTGTTGCTGCCGCTGCTGGTGCTGTTGTGCCGCAAGTACCTGGTCTGGGTGTTGCTGGCGTTGGTGGTGGTGCAACTGGTGAGCTTGCGTTCGGTGCTGTTGATGTTTATCCGCACCGATGCCATGGCCCTCGGCGTGTTGCTGGCGCTGTGGACAGCCCAATCCAGCTACCGGCACTGGGAACCGAAGTGGCTGGGACGGCATCCGGGGCTCGGGCCGTTGCTGCTGATCCTGTCCGGCCTGGGCATGGGCTGGCTGGCCACCGATGCTTTCAATGTCACCCACTACCGGGTCGGCGCCCTGGCCGTGCTCTGCGCGCTGCTGGTGTGGATCGCTTCCTACGACCGCGACTACCTGTTGCCCCGCGGCCGGCTGAAAAGCCTGCTGGCCTGGGTTGGCAGCCGTTCCTACGGGATCTACCTGATCCATATCCCGGTGTTCCTGCTGCTCCGCGAAGCCTGGTTCCGCCTGGCGCCCCTGGGCACGACCGGGCTGAACCAGCAGCCGCTGCTGGCAATGGCCTGCGCCCTGGGCCTGCTGCTGTTGTTGAGCGAACTCAACTACCGTGTCATCGAGTTGCCCCTGCGCAATCGGGGCGTCGAGCTGGTGCGACGCCTGGGTCCATCCCGTTCTCCCGTTCCTTCCACTGGAGTCACTTCATGCTGAGCCTTCTGAAAAAACTCACGGCGAGCGCTCCTGCGGCCGTGACGCCCGAGACACCGCCGCCGGCCAAGGTCGATCCGTACATGCTGGGCCTGCAGGACGCCATGCTCAGCGGCTGGTTCAACCAGGAAAACGGCGAGCTGTTCACCGGCTTTCCGGTGAGGGCCGAGGACACCCTGCTGGACGTCGGCTGTGGTGACGGCGGCAACGTGCATTACTGCGCGATGCGCGGGGCGAAGATCATCATTGCCGACATCGACGCGGCCAAGGTCGAGGCGACCCGCCAGCGCCTGAGCGATACCCCAGCCCGTGGCGTGGAATGCCATGTCACCGACTGCAACCCGCTGCCGATCGCCGACGGCACCGCCAGCCGGGTGGTGTCCACCGAGGTGATCGAGCATGTGGACGACCCGGCGCAGTTCCTCTCCGAGCTGGTGCGGGTCGGCCAGCCGGGTGCGCTGTACCTGTTGAGCGTGCCGCACCCGAGCTCCGAGGACCTGCAAAAGGACATCGCCGCGCCCGAGTATTTCCAGAAGCCCAACCATATCCGCATCATCAGCGAAGAGCAGTTCAAGCAGATGGTCAGCGACGCCGGGCTGGAAGTGCTCAGCCATAGCCAGTACGGCTTCTACTGGTCGATGTGGATGCTGCTGTTCTGGGAAGCCAAGGTCGAATTCAGCAACCCCGACCACCCGCTGCTCGACCAGTGGGCGAACACCTGGCAGACCATCCTCAACTCGCCGCGCGGGGTGCAGATCAAGCACGCGCTGGACGCCGTGGTCGCCAAGAGCCAGGTCATCATTGCCCGCAAGCCGGCCTGAACCGGCGAATGCGGTAGGCGCAGGCTTTTGTAGCCGCTGCCGCAGGCTGCGATCGCGNAGGGCGCGCAAGGCCGTAAGATCGCTGAAGGCCTGCGGCCTTATCGCAGCCTGCGGCAGCGGCTACAGGGGGGCTCAGCGCCGCTCAATCAGCGCCAGGCGTAGGGCCTCAGGCCTGTTGCACGAAGGTCAGGCGCAGGGCGAAGCCGATCAGCAGGCTGCCGAACAGCCATTGCTGGACCCGCTGGGCGGCGCGGTTGTGCGCCAGCCAGCGGCCGATCCAGGCGCCGGCCAGGGCGTAGGCGCTGTCGAACAGCAAACCCACCAAAACCAGCAGCAGACCGAGGCTGGCGAACTGCGCGGCCACGGGGCCGGCCTGCGGGTCGATGAACTGTGGCAGCAACACCGAGCAGAACAGCAGCGCCTTGGGGTTGAGCAGGTTGGTCAGCAGGCCGCGGCGGATCGCTTCGCGCCAGCGTAGCGCGCTCGTGGCCTCGCCATCCTGCAGGCTGGGCAGCAGGTTGGCCCGCAGGCACTGCACGCCGAGCCACAACAGGTACGCGGTCCCGCCCAGGCGCACCACCTCGAAGGTCCAGGGCGCGGCCTTGAACAGGGCGGCCAGGCCCAGTGCCGCCAGCGCCACATGGCAGCCCCTGGCGATCGCCAGGCCTGCCGCGGTGGCCAGCGCCAGGCCCTTGCCCTGGCGGGCGCCGGTTTGCAGCAGCAGGATCATGTCGGGGCCGGGCAGCAGATAGACCACCGCCAGCGCCAGGAAAAACATCCAGAGTTGCGCCACCTTGCCACCCCCTTTCGTTGTCGATTCGGTAGGCAAAGTCTAGGGCCGAAGGGCAGGGCAGGTGCTTGCGTAGTCAGCCAGCAAGAGGGCGGAAATTGGCATAATCTTCCACCTGGACATGGAGTGACTATCGGAAAATGCCAAAAATGAAACTGGACGCCTACGACCGCAAGATTCTCGCCGCCCTGCAGCGCGACGGCCGCCTGAGCAACGTGCAACTGGCGGAGGAGATCGGCCTGTCTCCTTCACCCTGTTTGCGCCGGGTACGGATGCTGGAAGAAGCCGGGGTGATTCGCGGCTACCAGGCCAACCTCGATCGCGATGAAGTCGGTCTGGGGCTGACGGTGTTCGTCGGGGTCAAGGTCGAGCGGCACACCGACGAGCATTCCGAAGCCTTCCACAAGGCGGTGACGGCGCTGCCGGAGGTACTTTCGGCGTTCCTGGTGTCCGGCGAGTCGGACTTTCTGTTGCAGGTGGTGGTGCCGGACCTGCGGGCCTACGACCGCTTTCTCACCGGCAGCCTGCTGAAACTGCCGGGCGTCAGCGATATCCGCAGCAACTTCGCGATCCACACGGTGAAAACCCCGGGGGCGTTGCCGCTGGGACATTTGCCGGCCTGATGGCTTACCTGTAGCCGCTGNAAGATCGCTGAAGGCCTTCGGCCTTATCGCAGCCTGCGGCAGCGGCTACAGGGGCGGGACCGAGGCCTACATCTGCGTCGCCATCCCCTCGACATCCATCGCCGCCTGGCGCAAGGCCTCGGAGCGGGTCGGGTGTGGGTGGCAGGTCAGGGCGATATCTTCGGCCGAGGCGGAAAACTCCATGGCCACGCAGTATTCGCCGATCATTTCGCTGACGTTCGGTCCTACCAGATGCACGCCGAGGATTTCATCGGTCTGTGCGTCCGCCAGGACCTTGGCGAAACCTTCGGTCTCGTGGTTGATCTTGGCCCGGCTGTTGGCCGTGAAAGGGAACTTGCCGACCTTGTAGGCCCGGCCCTCGGCCTTGAGCTGCTCTTCGGTCTGGCCGACGCTGGCCAGCTCCGGCTTGGTGTAGATCACACTGGGGATCAGGTTGTAGTTCACTTCACCAGCCTTGCCGACGATCTGCTCGATACAGGCCATGGCCTCGTCCTCGGCCTTGTGGGCGAGCATCGGCCCGGACGTGACGTCGCCAATCACCCACACCCCAGGGGCCTCGGTGCGGTGCTGGCGGTTGGCGAGCATGCCGCGCGGGTCGGTGCCCAGGCCGACGTTTTCCAGGCCCAGGCCCTGGGTATAAGGCCGGCGCCCGATGGCCACCAGCACATAGTCGGCTTCCAGCAGCTCCACGGTGCCGCCCGCTGCCGGTTCGATGCTCAACTGCACGCCGTTGGCCGAGGTGCTGGCGCTGCTGACCTTGGTGCCGAGCTTGAAGGCGATCCCCTGTTTGCCCAGGGCCCGTTGCAGGGTCTTGCCGGCTTCGCCATCGACGCCGGGGCAGATGCGGTCCAGGTACTCGACCACCGTCACCTGGGCGCCCAGGCGCCGCCAGACCGAACCCAGCTCCAGGCCGATCACCCCGGCGCCGATCACCACCAGGTGCCGCGGCACTTCGCCGAGGGACAGCGCGCCGGTGGAGTCGAGGATGCGCCGGTTGTCGATCTCCACCCCGGGCAATGGTGTCGGCTCGGAGCCGGTGGCGATCACGATGTCCTTGGCCTGCAACCGGGTCTTGCCGCCGGCGCTGTCGGTTACCGTGACCTGGCCCGGGCCGTCGATATGGCCCCAGCCCTTGATCCAGTCGACCTTGTTCTTGCGGAACAGGAACTCGATGCCCTTGGTCAGGCCCGCCACGCTGTCGTCCTTCTGCTTCATCATCTGGGCGAGGTTGAGGCTGGGTTTGACCTCGATGCCCAGTTCGGCGAATTCCTTGCCCATGGCCGCGTCGTACAGCTCCGAGGCGTGCAGCAAGGCCTTGGACGGCATGCAGCCGACGTTCAGGCAGGTGCCGCCGAGGGTGGCGCGACCTTCGACGCAGGCGGCCTTGAGCCCCAGCTGGCCGGCACGAATGGCGGCGTTGTAGCCACCGGGGCCCCCACCGAGGATGACGACGTCGTAGCTGCTCATGGCTGTTCTCCTGCAATCGGAAGGAAGGGCGTTAAAGGTAGTCGAGCAAAAAATTATGACCATAATATGAGCGTGCGAAGGCTGGCTGGTCAAGCAGGGGTTCGCATCCCCTGTAGGAGCGAAGCTTGCTCGCGATGGCATCGACGCGGTCTTGTCGTCAAACCGCGTTGGTCGCATCGCGAGCAATCGAGCGTCGACCGGCTGCTCCTACAGAAGAAGAGGGCGGGTGTTCAGGTCCACCAGTAGCGTACGAGGTGGAAGAAGATCGGCGCGGCGAAACACACCGAGTCCAGGCGGTCGAGCATGCCGCCGTGGCCTTCGATCATGTGGCCCCAGTCCTTTACCCCGCGGTCGCGCTTGATCGCCGACATGACGATGCCGCCGGCAAAGCCCAGCAGGTTGATCAGCAGGGCGATCAGGAACGACTGCCAGATATTGAAGGGGGTGATCCACCACAGCGCGCCGCCGATCAGCGAGGCCAGCAGGATGCCGCCGACAAAACCTTCCACGGTCTTGGACGGCGACAGCCGTGGGGCGATCTTGCGTTTGCCGAAGAGTTTTCCACAGACGTACTGCAACACGTCCGACATCTGCACCACGATCACCAGGTAGGCGATCAGCAGCAGGTTGCGTCCTTCGTAGCCGGCGATATCCAGGGTCAGCAGCGCCGGCACGAACGACACGCAGAACACCGCGATCATCAGCCCCCACTGGACCTTGGAGGCGCGCTCGAGGAAGTGCGTGCTGTCGCCGCCCAGGGACGCGAGGATCGGCAGCAGCAGGAACACATAGACCGGGATGAAGATCGAGAACAGCCCGTACCAGTCGAAGTAGATCAGCAGGTATTGCAGGGGCAGGGCCAGGTAGAACGCCGCCACCAGCGCCGGGTAGTCGCTGCGCCGGGTCGGCATCAGGGTCAGGAATTCGCGCAGGGCGTAGAAGGACACCGCGTAGAACAGAAGGATCACCGCGCTGGTGCCGAGCCAGAAGGCGATGCCGATCACCAGCACCATCACCCACCAGGCGTTGATGCGCGCGTTGAGGTTGTCGATCACCGAACTCGGCGCGCCACGGGTGCGCAGCTTGAGCAGAAAACCGATCAGCGAGGCCAGCACCAGTACCGCGCCGATCCCGCCGAACAACATCAGGGTTTGCCTATCCATCTCAAGAATGCTCCGGGGCCATGGCCAGCAGCGCTGCGCGGCTGCGTTCGAGGAATTGCTCTTTGCTTTCGCCGTCTTCGAGGGACAGCGGCGCGCCGAAGCTGGTGGTGCACAACAGCGGCAGGGGCAGGAAACGGCCCTTGGGCATCACGCGGTTGAGGTTGGCGATCCACACCGGAATCACCTGGGCCTGTGGGTAACTTTTCGCCAGGTGATAGATGCCGCTCTTGAATGGCTGCAGGCCTTCCTCCTCCAGGTTGCGCGTGCCTTCGGGGAAGATGATCAGCGAATCGCCGTTGGCCAGGGCATCGAGCATCGGCTGCAAGGGGTTATCCACAGGCTCCTTGCGCTCACGATCTATCAACACGCCGTTGAACACCCGGTTGATGATGTAGCGGCGCAGCGGGCGGGTCTGCCAGTAATCGGCGCCGGCCACCGGCCGCGTCACCTTGCGCAGCGCGGGCGGCAGCGAGGCCCAGAGCAGCACGAAGTCGCCGTGGCTGCTGTGGTTGGCGAAGTAGATGCGTTGCACCGCCTGCGGCCCGCAACCGAGCCACAGGCTGCGCGCCCCGGTGATGGTGCGGGCGGCGGAGGTGATGAGGGTGGCGACCAGGGGTTCGAGCATGAGAATTCCTTATCCGGCGATGGCCAGCCAGGGGCTGGCCAGGATGAAGCCCAGTGTCAGCAGTACTTGCGCCGCCAGCAGCCAGGCCTGGCGACGCAACAGGTTGAGGGCGCCGCGGCTGCGTTGCTGCCACGGGCGGCCGCCGGCGTTCGCCGGTTGCAGGCCGAGGGCGCTCAGCGCCTGGTCCAGGGCGGCGCTGCGTTCGGCCAGCGGCAGCGGGCTGTCCGCTACCCGCTGGAACAGCTCGGCATCGAAGGCCACCCGCAGCGCCCAGTACTTTTGCAGCAATCCCAGGACCAGCAGGGCAACGCTCAGGGCGATGGCCCAGGGAGCGGACACGCCGAGCAACCACTGGCCGAGGCCGAGCAGGGCGCCGAGCAGGGCGCCGAGCAGGCTCAGGCCTGTGGATAACAGGTCCAGCGAATGCCCGCGGCGCAACAGGCTGGCCACCGCATGCAGTTCCATATCAGTGGCCATGCACGCTCCCCTGGGCTGTGGATAAAGGCTCCAGGGCCCGGCGGTGCGCGGGTTGCAGGACGATCTGTGGGCGCGCGCGGCGGATCTGCACTATGGCCGCATCGACGCTGGCGGCACGGCCTGTGTACAACAGCCAGGCGGCCACGGCGGTGGCGCTGCGCGAATAGCCCAGGGCGCAGCAGACCAGCAGCGGCGCGTGCTCGCGCAGGCTTTCGATGGCTTGCGCGGCCTCGCGGCATTGCAAGGGGGTGGGCGCGGTCAGGTCGAGCACCGGCACGCAGCGATAGGCCAGATGGCGGCCGTCCACCGACAGCTCGGCACACAGGTCGACCACCGCGCTGAACGGGCTGTCCTGCAGCTCGCCCGGGGTCGGGATGCGTCCCAGCCAGACGTTATCCACAACCTCGTCGGGCTGTGGATGCTTGCGGGTCCACAGCCGGGAATTGAGCCAGGCCGCCGCCAGGTAAGGCGCCAGCAGCCAGCGCGTGGCGTTGCCCAGGCGGCCGTCTGCGCCTTTCTGGAAGCCCTTGGCGTCGAACAGCCCATAGTTCAGCGCCACCAACAGCAGCGCCACCGCCGGCCACAACAGCCACAACCAGGCACCGCCCAGGGCGAAAGCCGGGACGGCAAACGCCACGGCTCCCAGGGCATAGAACGATGCCAGGCGCCAGCGCTGGCGATCGCGGGCCAGGCGCAGGTTCTGCAGCAGGCCGGGGCGGTCCAGCGGCCACAGCCAGACGCACAGCCAGCCGGCCAGGGCGCCTGTGGGCAGGTCGATAAAGTGGTGTTGATAAGTGGTCAGCACCGACACGCCGATCAGCGCGAACCAGCCGTGCACCAGCCAGCGCCAGATGCCCTGGACATGCCGCGCGTAGCAGACCCACAGCACCACCAGCAGCGCGATGTGCAGCGACGGCGCCTGGTTGAACGGCTTGTCGAAGCCGGCCAGCACGTCGAACAACCAGCCGAACAGGCCATCCAGCTCCGGGCGCTGGAAGGTGAAGCGCAACGGCCAGAGCAGGAAGCAGCTGACGGCGATGACTTGCGCGGTCAGCAGGCGCAAGGCGTGGCGCTTGAGTTCTTCGCGGCTGGAAGGCAGCAGCAGGGAAAAGCCGTACAGCAGGTCGATCGACCAGTAGGGCACGATGCTCCAGGCCCAGAACGGCATCTGCTGTTCCCAGTCGAACACCAGGCTGCCGACCTCGGCCCGCTGCGAAGTAACCCAGGTGGCGAAGCCATAGGTGCCGAAAAACAGCGGCGCCAGCAGCAACAGCCAGAGCACCGCGGGTTTCAGCAGGCCGGGCTCGCGCGTGTATGTCGCGGCGGCAGTCATCATTGCACCCGCTGCGCCAGCGACACGCTGAAAATGCCCCACTGATCGACGCGCAGGGTGATCCGGCGGAACCCCGCGGCCTCCACCAGTTGGTCCATCTCGGCCTGGGTCCGGCGACGCATGACCCAGGCCTGCCCCGCACGGTGGCTGGTCAGGGCACGGGCGATCAGCTCCAGCTGCGGATGCCAGGGTTGCCCGGTGTAGACCAGATAGCCGCCAGGCTCCACGGCGGCGGCCAGTCCCGCCAGGGAGTCGCTGACCATCTGGTTGTCGGCGAACAGTTCGTACAGGCCGGACACCACCGCCAGCGTCGGTTTCGGCTCCAGGGCCGCGAGGTCGTCGCGGTCGAAGGCGTCGGCTTTGACGAAGCGGGCGATCTGGCCCAGGCCTTTCTCGGCGATCAGTGCGCTACCGTCGCGCACGTTGATGTCGCTGTAGTCGCGCAGCAGGATCGACTCCGGCAGCGGGCTGACGCCCTGCAAGGCTTCGAGAATGTAGCGTCCGTGGCCGGCGGCGATGTCGACGATGCGCACCTCGCGCTGCTGGTCGCGCAGTTTCTCCATGGCCAGGCGCAGCAGTTCTTCCACATGCAGCTTGCGCTGGCGAATGCCGCGCCAGCCGATGGAGTCCAGGTAGTTGCGGTCGATCATCCGGCCCAGGGCCGAGGTGCCGGTCGCCTGGTTGCGGTACACGTAGTCCAGGGTGCTGCCGGAGTCGAAACCGGTGTCGAAACCCAGCTTGACCCCGGCCGAGAGCTGGCTGCCCAGGCGCATGCTGGCACGGGTCATACGCCAGTAGAGGTCGCGCAGGGAGTTGCGCGGCAGGGGCGCCGCCAGTGCCTCGGATTCGGCGCAGGTCAGGCCCAGTCGGTCGGCGTCGAGCAGGGAAGGGCGGTTCAGCGGCCGCGCGAAGTTTTGCAGGATGAACCGCCGGGCACTGGCGACGGCCGGGGCCCGGGCCTTCTCGCCGAGGGTGTCGTGGAAGAAGCCCGGCAGGATGTGTTTTTCCTTGTGCAGGCTGCCCAAGCGTTCGAAGAACTGTTCCTGGGGCCGGCGATGGACGACGAAGTCGGCGCCGGAGATCAGCAACTGGGTCGGCACCTGGATCGCCTGGGCGTCGGCCACCACCCGTTCGGCGGCTTCGTAGAGGCCGAGCAGCACGTTCACCGAGATCGCCTTGGTGATCAGCGGGTCGCTGTCATAGGAGGCCACCCGCGCCGGGTCATGGCTGAGGAAGCGCGCCTTGACGTAGCTGTTGACGAAAAAGTTGCCGCGAAAACGCCGCAGCAGCGCCAGGCCCGGACGGGCGAAAGGCACGTAGAGCTTGACCTTGAACGCCGGCGACGCCAGCACCAGGGCGCGGATGCGCGGCGCGTAATCGTGGACCCAGGTGGACGCGATCACCGCGCCAACGCTCTGGGCCACCACGGCCATGTGTTCTTCGTCGATGCCGTGGCTGGCCCGCAGGTGATCGCAGAAGGTCTGCACGTCGCGCACGCTGGTGGCGAAGCTCGGGCTGTCGCCCCGGGCGCCGGGCGACTGGCCGTGGCCACGGGCATCCCAGGCGAAGAAATCGAATGCCGGCAGGTCCAGTTCGTCCACCAGGTGGGCGATGCGCGCGGAGTGTTCGTGGCCGCGGTGGAACAGCAGCACGGCCTGGCGCGGGCCGTCCGAAGGGGCGGCGGTGGCTGGCCAGTGGCGATAGAACAGCTCGACGCCGTCGTGGGTGGTGAAGGTCTGGTGTTGAGCTTCGCGCATGACAACTTCCTTATTCTGAGGGGGCGTTTTGCTGCACTTCTTGTTGTTGTGCGTCCTGTTTCTGTACTTCGTGTTTCTGTACTTCGAGCAGGCCCTGGCGAACCCGGTTGATCAAGGTGTAGACCAACAACGCGGCGACCACTGCCAGCACGCCATTGATCCAGGCGGCGCTGAGCCAGCCCAGGGCGATGCCGGTGGCCAGCACGCCGAGCACGAACGCCCGGTCGCTTTTGCCCATGGGGCCGTCGTAGCGGCGCGAGGCGCCGATCATCGGCCCGAGCACGCCGGCGTACTCGCTGAACAGCGCCAGCAGCGTCACCAGCAGGACCAGCGGCAGGCTGACGCCGGCAATCAGCGCGAAAGGCAGGATCAGCGCGCTGTCGGCAATCACGTCGCACAATTCATTGAGGTAGGCGCCCAGGCGCGATTGCTGGCCGAATTCCCGGGCCAGCATGCCGTCGATGGCGTTCAGCGCCATGCGCAGGATCATCCACAGCGGGATCAGGATGAACAGCCAGAGGTGGCTGGCGAAACTGCCGATCAGGGCCCCCACCAGCACCGAAATCACCCCCGCCAGCACGGTGATCTGGTTGGCCGTGGTGCCGTTATCGTACAGGCGCTGGACCCAGGGCCGCAGCAGGTTCTGGAAGCGCGGTTTGAGCTGGTAGATGGAGAGCATGGCTGGACGGTTCCTTGTCACAAAGTGGGCCACGGATTATGGCCATAGATCTCGCGGGCTGGCATCAGCGCAGCAGCGGTTTTCCCTGGCTTTGTGACGCGCCCATGGCAAATAAAGGCATAGGTAAGCGACGAAAATTTCACTACTATCGTTATATCGTAACGATTTGTGACATGTACGGCGGCTTGCAGGAGAGTTATCCACAGGCCGGAACGGGTTAACGACCAGCGTTGGGGTGGTATGCAAGTCGATCTTGAGACTGAAGGGGCGGGGGTCGAAGCCTTGCCGAGGTTTCAGCGGGCGGCCTTTCACGAACGCCGTCTGAAGCGTTGGGGCATCGGGCTGGCGGGGCTGGCCGGGGTGGGGCTGGCGTTGGCGTTTTTCGTCGAGCTGTTTGCCCCGCAATCCCTATGGCCGGTGTTGCTGGTCAATCTGGCCGCGGCTTTGCTGGTGCTGGTCGGCGGCCTGCAGGCGGCGGGCTGGGTCAGCGCCTGGCGCGCGGCTGTATTGCGGGCTCCAGATGTGGCGCCGAGCCCGGAGCCGGTTGTGGATGAACCCTTGCCCGATGACGGCTGGTATGAACGCCTGCTGGACGGCATCAGCCAGCGTTGGTCCGGGTTGCTCGCGCAGATCGGCGCGCCGACCTTGTGGCTCGCCGGCTGGGCCTTGCTGGTGCTGGTGGTGATCGAGCAGGCGTGGAACCTGAGCCTGCCCGCCGCGGCCCTGGGCCTGGCGGGCAATGTCGGCACGGTGCTGGCGTTGTTGCTGGCCTTCGGCTTGCTGGTGTTCGAGCGCCAACTGAGCCAGGAACACCCCGGCGAATGGCCGGAGGCCGCGGCGCTGGCGCAGTTGGCGCGGGTGGCGATCATCAGCCTGGTGCTGGCGGCGCTGTGCCTGTTGTTCAGCAGCGATACGGCGATCTGGCCGGTGCGCCTGGGCGTGCTGATCGGCGTATTGCCGGCGCTGGTGGCCCTGGAGTTCCTGCTGCGCGCGGTGCTGTCGTTGTTCAGCCCGCGTCGCGAGCAACTGGAGCCGCGCATGCTGGCCCACAGCGTGGTCGCCGATCTGTTGCGCTGGCCGCCGCAGCCTTTGCTGGCCTTGCAGCACGAACTGCACAACCGCTTCGGCATCGACCTGCGGCAGATCTGGGCCTTCACTTATATGCGCCGGGCGTTCCTGCCGGTGCTGCTGGTGGTGCTCGGGGTGGGCTGGCTGCTCACCGGCCTGCATGAAGTGCCGTTGCAAGGGCGGGGCATCTACGAACGTTTCGGCAAGCCGGTGGCGGTCTTTGGTCCGGGTTTGCACGCGGGTCTGCCGTGGCCGCTGGGCCGGGTGCTGAGTGTCGAGAACGGCGTGGTGCATGAATTGGCCACCAGTGTCGGCGAGGCGCCTACAGTGATCGAGCCGGCATCTGCCGAAGGGCCGCCACCGCTGGTGGCCAACCGCTTGTGGGACGCCAGCCATGTGAACGACAAGTCCCAGGTGATCGCCAGCGGCAGTGCCGACAAGCAGAGCTTCCAGATCGTCAACATGGACGTGCGCTTCGTCTATCGCATCGGTCTGAGCGATCAGGCGGCGCTGGCGGCGACCTACAACAGCGCCGACATTCCAATGCTGATCCGCAGCACCGCCAGCCGCATCCTGGTCCATGACTTTGCCTCGCGCACCCTCGATGGTCTGCTGGGCGAAGACCGTACCAGCCTGGCCGAGGACATCGGCCGCGCGGTGCAGGCCGACCTGGAGAAACTCGACAGCGGGGTGGAGATTCTCGCCACCGTGGTAGAGGCCATTCACCCGCCGGCGGGCGCCGCCAATGCCTATCACGGCGTCCAGGCCGCGCAGATCGGCGCCCAGGCGCTGATTTCCCGCGAGCGCGGCGCGGCCAGCGAACAGACCAATCAGGCGCAGTTGCAGGCCAGCATCGCCCGCGATCAGGCCACAGCCACGGCCCATGAAGTGCAAGCCACGGCGCAAGCGGCCGACCTGCGTTTCAGCGCCGAGCAAAAGGCCTATGCCAGCGCCGGCCAGGCGTTCGTGCTGGAGCAGTATCTGAGCCAGCTGAGCCAGGGCCTGCGCAACGCCAAGTTGCTGGTGCTCGATCATCGCCTGGGCGGCGCCAGCGCACCGACCCTCGACCTGCGTACATTCACTTTGCCGACCGAGCCTTCGGTGCCGGGTAACACCGCTCAGCCAGGAGCCGTCCATTGAGCCAGTCCCATTCCCACGATCATCAGGATCACGCCGGCCACGATCACGGCCATGGCGGCCATCACCATCACGGGCACCATCATCACCACGGCGCGCCGGAAGAGGCGGGGCCCTTTCCCTGGCGGCGCATGGCCTGGGCGCTGTTGCTGGTGCTGTTCGCCGTTGCCGCGGCGAGCCTGGTGCAAGTGCGCTCCGGAGAGGCCACGGTGATTACCCGTTTCGGCAACCCGGCGCGGGTGCTGCTGGAGCCGGGCCTCGGTTGGCGCTGGCCGGCACCCTTCGAGGCGGCGATCCCGGTGGACCTGCGCCTGCGCACCACGTCCAGTGGCTTGCAGGATGTCGGTACCCGCGACGGTTTGCGCATCATCGTCCAGGCCTATGTGGCGTGGCAGGTGCAGGGCGATCCGGACAACGTGAAACGCTTTATGCGCGCGGTGCAGAACCAGCCGGACGAAGCGGCGCGGCAGATCCGCACCTTTGTCGGCTCGGCCCTGGAAACCACCGCCAGCAGTTTCGACCTGGCCAATCTGGTGAACACCGACGCGAGCAAGGTGCGCATCGCCGACTTCGAAGCCCAGTTGCGTAAACAGATCGAACAGCAGTTGCTGAGCACCTATGGCGTGCGCGTGCTGCAAGTCGGCGTGGAACGCCTGACCCTGCCCTCGGTAACCCTGACCGCCACCGTCGACCGCATGCGTGCCGAGCGTGAAACCATCGCCACCGAACGCACGGCCATCGGTAAGCGCGAAGCGGCGCAAATCCGTTCCGCCGCCGAGCGCGATGCGCGCATCGTCCAGGCCGACGCCACGGTGAAAGCCGCGGATATCGAAGCCCAATCCCGGGTGCAGGCGGCGGAGATCTACGGCCGTGCCTACGCCGGTTCGCCGCAGCTGTACAACCTGCTGCGTTCGCTGGACACCTTGGGCACCGTGGTGACCCCAGGCACCAAGCTGATTCTGCGTACCGATGCCGCACCATTCCGGGTGCTGGTGGACGGGCCGCCAACCCTCGGTAATAAAGCCGCCGGGTCGCAACCATGAGTTTGGTTCCACGTGGAACACATGAACTTGGCAGCCCATGGATTCAGGCCGGGCGCCTGGCGTTTCTCGCCCTGTATGCGGTGACCGTGCTGGCAGCCTTGGCCTGGGCGTTTTCCAATGTGCGGCAGATCGATCCACAGAATCGCGCGGTGGTTCTGCATTTTGGCGCCCTGGACCGGATCCAGAACGCCGGCCTGTTACTGGCCTGGCCGCAACCCTTCGAACAGGTGGTGCTGTTGCCTGCCGCGGACCGGGTGATCGAGCGGCGGGTGGAAAGCCTGCTGCGTTCCGACGCGGCCTTGAAGGGTGACAAGGTGGCGAGTTTCGCCGTGCCCCTGAGCGATGCCCTGGCCGGTTCCGGTTACCTGCTGACCGGCGACGCCGGGGTGGTGCAGCTGGATGTGCGGGTGTTCTACAAGGTTACCGAGCCTTATGCCTTCGTGTTGCAGGGTGAGCATGTGTTGCCGGCGCTGGATCGGCTGGTGACCCGCAGCGCCCTGGCCCTGACCGCCGCCCGCGATCTCGACACCATTTTGGTGGCGCGTCCGGAACTGATCGGGGCCGACAATCAGGCCGCCGAGCGTCGCGAACGGCTGCGCGGCGATCTGGTGCAAGGCATCAACCAGCGGCTGGCGGATCTGGCGGCGACCGGGCAGGGGATAGGTATCGAAGTGACCCGGGTCGATGTCCAGTCCAGCTTGCCGGGGCCGGCGGTCAGCGCCTTCAACGCGGTGCTGACTGCCAGCCAGCAGGCCGACAAGGCGGTGGCCAACGCCCGCACCGAAGCCGAAAAGCTCACGCAAACCGCCAACGAACAGGCCGACCGCACCTTGCAGGTGGCGCACGCCCAGGCCGGTGAACGCCTGGCCAAGGCCCAGGCCGATACCGCGACTATCCAGAGCCTGGCCCAGGCGCAACGCAATGGCACCGACCCGGAAATGCTCCTGCGCATCTACCGCGAACGCCTGCCGAAGATTCTCGGCCAGGCCGGCTCGGTGACCACGGTCAATCCCAAAGACGATTCCCGCCTGATCATTCAGGGAGCCCAACCATGACTGCCCACACCCATGCCGCCGCGCCGGCGAGCATGCTCACCTCTGCCGAACAACGCAGCGCCGCGCGCCAGCTGACCCTGGCCATGCTGGCCTTGGGGCTGCTCGGCCTGGGCCTGGTCTGGCGCTGGCTGGCCCCGGAGCAGAGCGGCGTCAGCCAGCTGCTGCTGGGTTTCGCTTCGTTGCTGGTGGCGCTGCCGGTGATGCGTTCGGCCTGGTACAGCCTGCGTTACCCGAGCCTGCACGGCATCACCGACCAGTTGATCGCCCTGGCCATGCTCGGCGCCTGGGCCACCGGCGACCTGCTGACCGCGGCGCTGTTGCCGATCATCATGATCTTCGGCCACGTGTTGGAAGAGCGCAGCGTCATCGGTTCCCAGGAAGCCATTCATGCCCTGGGTCGTTTGACCCGCAGCCATGCGCGACTGGTGCAGGCCGACGGCAGCATTGGCGAGGTGGACAACGCCACGCTCAAGGCCGGCGATATCGTCGAAGTGCGCGCCGGCGACCGGGTGCCTGCCGACGGTTTGGTGCTGTCCGGGCAAGCCAGTCTCGACACTGCGCCGATCACTGGCGAGTCGGTGCCGCTGGAGGCTGATGTCGGCATGCAGGTATTCGGCGGGGCGATCAACCTCGATGGCCTGTTGCGCCTGGAAGTGACCCGCACCGGCCACGAATCGACCCTGGGCAAGGTCATCGCGCTGATGCAAAGCGCCGAGCGTTCCAAGCCGCCGATCACCCGTTTGCTCGAACGTTACGCCGGCAGCTACATGGTGCTGGTGTTGCTGCTGGCGGCGGTGACCTGGTTCATCACCAACGATGCCCAGGCGATGCTCGCGGTGCTGGTGGCGGCCTGTCCCTGTGCCCTGGTGCTGTCCGCGCCGGCCACGGCGATTGCCGGGATCGCCGTGGCGGCGCGTCACGGCATCCTGATTCGCAGCTCGGCGTTCCTCGAGGAGCTGGCGGACCTGACCTCGCTGGTGGTGGACAAGACCGGCACCCTGACGTTCGGCACCTTGCGCCTGCAATCCATCGACAGCCCGCGGGAAGACCGCCAGGCCTTGTTGAACCTGGCGGCCAGCCTGGGCTCAGCCAGCAGTCACCCGGTCAGCCGCGCGCTGGCCGGCCTGGTGACCCAGGAGCATTTCCTGGTGTTGTCGGATATTCGCGAGCGCCAGGGCCTCGGCGTGGTGGCGCAGACCGAGCAGGGCGAAGCGGCCCTGGGGCGTCCCGAGTTGTTCGGCCAGCTCGGTATCGTCACCACCGCGGTTCCGGAACATGACGGACCTATTGCCGGGCTGGCGCTGAACGGTGAATTTCTCGCCTGGCTGTTGCTGGCCGACAGCGTCAAGCCGGAAGCGCGTTTTGCCCTCGACGAACTGCGCGAACTGGGGCTGGGCCGCCAGCTGTTGCTGACCGGCGACCGCCAGAGTGTCGCCGACAGCCTGGCGCGGGATATCGGCATCGGCGATGTCGAAGCCCAGGCATTGCCGGAAGACAAGCTCAAGCGCGTGCTGGGGGAAATCGACAGCGGTTTCCGGCCTATGGTGGTGGGCGACGGGATCAACGATTCCCTGGCGCTCAAGGCTGGCGTGGTCGGCGTGGCCATGGGCGCGGGCGGGGCGGACATTGCCCTGGCCTCGGCCGATATCGTGCTGATCGGCAGCGACCTGCGGCGTCTCGGCACCTGTGTGCGCCTGAGCCGCCAGTGCCGCCAGACCCTGCAGGTCAATGTGATCATTGGCCTGGGCTGGACCCTGGCCATCGTCGCCTTCGCCGCGTTCGGCTGGCTCGGCGCGGCGGGGGCGATGATCGCGGCGGTGCTGCATAACCTCAGCACCTTGCTGGTGCTGGGCAATGCCGGGCGTTTGTTGCGCTTTCAGGAACCGTTGCTCAAGTTGTAAAGAGCGGGGCTGATGGAGCGCCGCTTTGCGGCTATCGCGAGCAAGCTCGCTCCTACAGAAGGGCGAGTGTCGGCGGCTAGGGTGAGAAGCGCGGGTTTGAGCGTCTGGAGCTAGAATTAAACCAGATCGAACTGCGTGCCTGCTTGGCGGTCCTCTGTGGAGAGGGCCCAGCTCCCGGGACGGTCGGCTGGCTGTTCAGCATGGATTGTTGCAATGCCGGCACTGATGAATTTCAGCTATCAGATCGATAGCCTGCTAATTTTTCAGTATGGTCTAACCTCACTCAGACGTCTGAAACAAGGGGGGATAATCCATGCTCGCGCAACTTCCACCGGCCTTACAGAATCTGCAACTACCGCTACGCCTGCGACTCTGGGACGGCCATGAATTCAACCTGGGGCCGGCGCCCAGCGTCACCATTGTGGTCAAGGACCCGCAACTGGTCACCCAGCTCACCCATCCCACTCTCGACGCGCTGGGGGCGGCGTTCGTCGAGGGCAAACTTGAACTGGAAGGCTCGATCAGCGAAGTCATCCGGGTTTGCGACGAACTGACCCAGGTGCTGCTGGACGGCGATGAACAAGTGCTGCCAGTACGCTCCCAGCACGACAAGGCCACCGATGCGGCCGCCATCTCCTACCACTACGACCTTTCCAACGACTTCTACCAGCTGTGGCTCGACAGCGACATGGCCTATTCCTGCGCCTATTTCGAGACCGGCAGTGAAAGCCTGGAACAGGCCCAGCAAGCCAAATTCCGTCATCTGTGCCGCAAGTTGCGCTTGCAGCCCGGCGAGTACCTGCTGGACGTCGGTTGTGGCTGGGGCGGGCTGGCGCGTTACGCGGCGCGGGAATTCGGGGTCAAGGTATTCGGTATCACCCTGAGCAAGGAACAACTGGCGCTGGCCAAGGAGCGGGTGATCGCCGAAGGCCTGCAGGACCAGGTAGAACTGCAACTGCTGGACTATCGCGACCTGCCCCAGGACGGCCGCTTCGACAAGGTGGTGAGCGTTGGCATGTTCGAGCACGTGGGCCACGCCAACCTGGCGCAGTACTGCAAGACGCTGTTCGGCGCGGTGCGCGAAGGCGGGCTGGTGATGAACCATGGGATCACCGCCAAGCACACCGATGGACGTCCCGTGGGCCGCGGCGCCGGCGAATTCATCGAGAAGTACGTGTTCCCCAACGGCGAGCTGCCGCACCTGTCGATGATTTCGGCCGAGATCAGCGAAGCGGGGCTGGAGATCGTCGACGTGGAAAGCCTGCGCCTGCATTACGCCCGTACCCTGGACCACTGGAGCGAGCGTTTGGAAGACAATCTGGAAGCCGCCTCGCGGCTGGTGCCGGAACAGGTCCTGCGTATCTGGCGCCTGTACCTGGCTGGCTGTGCCTACGCCTTCGCCCGCGGCTGGATCAACCTGCACCAGATTCTCGCGGTCAAGGCTCACGCCGATGGCAGTCATGAATTGCCTTGGACCCGTGACGACCTGTATTACTCGTGAAACACCGACTCTAAAGGATCGGTGAAATAAGCCGGGCTACCCGCATGCCAAGCTGTTGCAGGCGGTGGGTTTCCCGGCTTTCTTCTTTGGCGATTTCGCGCGAGCGCTCGAAGTCGAGGTTGAGCATCTGTTCCACCTCGCTGGCGAAAGCTTTGTCCACCGTCAGCAACATCACCTCGAAATTCAGACGGAACGAGCGGTTGTCCAGGTTGGCGCTGCCGATCGCGCTGATTTCGCTGTCGATCAGCACCACTTTCTGGTGCAGGAAACCTGGCTGGTAACGAAACACCCGCACCCCGGCGCGTACTGCTTCAAAGGCGTACAGGCTGGACGCGGCGTAGACGATCCGATGGTCCGCGCGCGACGGCAGCAGGATCCGCACGTCCACCCCGCGCAGGACGGCCAGGCGCATGGCGGAAAACACCGCTTCGTCGGGGACGAAATAGGGGCTGGTGATCCATATCCGTTCGGTCGCCGCGTGGATGGCTTCGACGAAGAACAGCGAGCAGGTTTCATAAGGGTCCGCCGGGCCGCTGGCCAGCACCTGGCACAGCACGCCGTCGTCGGGGTAGGTGTCGGGCAGGATCAGCGGCGGCAATTGCCGTGAGGCCCAGAACCAGTCTTCGGCGAAAGACTCTTGCAGGCAGGCCACCACCGGGCCACTGACGGACACATGAGTGTCGCGCCAAGGCGACAGGGGCGGCTTTTTACCCAGGTACTCGTCGCCGACGTTATGCCCGCCGACAAACCCCAGCAGGCCATCCACCACCACAATCTTGCGGTGGTTGCGGAAGTTGATCTGGAAGCGGTTGAGCCAGCCGCTGCGGGTGGCGAAGGCATGCACCTGGATGCCGGCATCGCGCAGTGGCTGCACATAGGAGTGGGGCAGGGAATGGCTGCCGATGCGGTCGTAGAGCAGGTGGATCGCCACACCTTCGCTGGCCTTTTTCAGCAGCAGGCTTTGCAGGCGCCGACCAAGGTCGTCGTCGTGGATGATGAAGAACTGGATCAGCACCGTCGTGCGAGCGCGTTCGATGGCGGCGAAAATTGCGGCGAAGGTGGCATCGCCGTTGACCAGCAGCCGTACATGGTTGCTGGCCAGGCAAGGCATGCGCCCCAGCTTGGGCATGGCCCGCAGCGAGGTGTAGGCGGCCGAGGCGCGGGCGCTCAGGGCTTCCTCGATCCAGGGGCGCCAGTTCAGGTCGTTGATCGCCTTGCGCATTTCCAGGTTGGCCTGGCGCCGGGCCTTGATATAGGCGTCGAAGGTGCTGCGGCCGAATACCAGATAGGGAACAAGGGTCAGGTACGGCATGAACAGCAGCGACAGGGCCCAGGCAATGGCGCCTTGGGCGGTCCTGACGGTCAACACCGCGTGGATGGCGGCGATCAGGCCGAGAAAGTGCAACGTGGCAATCAGATAGCCGAAGATATGTGGGCCAAAATAATCCATGGGGCAGCCTTGCTCCTGAAGATTCAATGCCTAACAGATCATGTTCCACGGCGATTGTCGCTAATTAATTCGCCATGCAACGCCGCAGCATTTTTAGCGTCTAACGGGCCACTACTGTCTAGGAGTCATTCGATGAAGCTTCGTCTACTGGGTTTGGCCATGGCTGCCGTTGTCTCGCTTCCGCTGGCCGCGCAGGCCCAGATGCTGCAACCGGGCCTGTGGGAACTGACCACCAGCAATATGAAAGTCGATGACCAGAGCCTGCCGGATCTGTCGTTGATTCTCGGCCAGTTGCAACAACAGCTGACGCCCGAGCAACGGGCGCAGTTGGAGAAGCAGGGCGTGACCATGGGCGGCAAGGGCATCCGCGTGTGCCTGACGCCGGAGCAGGTGAAGTCCGACACCATTCCGCTGCAGGATCCGCAATCGGGCTGCCGCCAGGAGGTCACCGACCGCACCTCCAACCAGTGGAAATTCCGCTTCAGCTGCCCGAAAGCCCAGGGCTCGGGCGTGGCGAAATTCCTCAGCGACCGTGAGTTCACCACCAACGTCAGCGGCACCTTCAATGCCACCGGCTTCCAGCAGAAGGGCAGCATGGACACCCGCGCGGTGTGGCTGGGGCAGGATTGCGGGACGGTTAAACCAAGGGCCTAAAAGCATCGCGGGCAAGTCGGATCGCCGCCCGCTCGCTCCTACAGATCCGCGTATCGTTCATACCTTTCATGAACGCTCGCAACCCTGTAGGAGCGGAGCTTGCCCGCGATAGCGTCCGTCCAGACGCCGGCTCTACAACCCCGAGCGCATCCGCTCGGCCACTTCGCTCACTGCCCACCGCCCCAAATCCTCGCCATGGCGGCTGCGCAAGCTGACAAATCCCCCATCCTTTTCCTTCTCGCCCACCACCAGCAGGTACGGCACCTTTTGCAGGCTGTGCTCGCGGATCTTGTAGCTGATCTTCTCGTTGCGCAGGTCGGCGCCGGCCCGCAGACCCTGGCGCTGCAGAGTCTCGGCCACCGACCGGGCGTAGTCCGCCTGGCCTTCGCTGATGGTGATGACCACCGCCTGCTGCGGCGCCAGCCAGTACGGCAGGGCGCCGCTGTAATGCTCGATGAGGATGCCGATAAAGCGCTCCAGGGAACCGAACAGCGCGCGATGCAGCATCACCGGGCGCTGGCGTTCGCCGTGCTCGTCGATGTAGCTGATATCGAAACGTTCCGGCAGGTTGAGGTCGACCTGCAAGGTGCCGCATTGCCAGTCGCGGCCGATGGCGTCGCGCAGCACGAACTCCAGTTTCGGGCCGTAGAACGCACCTTCGCCGGGGTTGATCCGGTAGTCGATCGCCATGGTTTCCAGGGCGCCGGACAAGGCGCCTTCCAGCTGGTCCCAGAGTGCGTCGCTACCGATGCGATGGGCCGGCCGGGTGGAGAGCTTGACCGCGACGTCGTGGAAGCCGAAGTCGCGATAGATGTCGAACACCAGGGCGATGGTGCTTTCGCACTCCGCCTGCATCTGCGCCGGGGTGCAGAAGATGTGCGCGTCGTCCTGGGTGAAGTGACGCACCCGCAGTAGCCCGTGCAACGCACCTGAGGGTTCGTAGCGATGCACCTTGCCGAACTCAGCGATGCGCAGCGGCAGGTCGCGGTAGCTTTTCAGGCCACGGCTGAAGATCGACACCGCGCCGGGGCAGTTCATCGGCTTGAGGGCGAACACCCGCTGGTCCTCGGTGGTGGTGCTGAACATGTGGTCGCGGTAGTTCTGCCAGTGCCCGGAGGTTTCCCAGAGGCCGCGGTCCATCACGTCCGGGGTGTTCACTTCCTGATAGCCGGCCTGGTCTTGGCGCCGGCGCATGTAGCCGATCAGTTGCTGGAACAGGGTCCAGCCCTTGGCATGCCAGAACACCGAGCCCGGCGCGCAGTCGTCGAAGTGGAACAGGTCCAGTTGCTGCCCGAGCTTGCGGTGGTCGCGCTTGCCGGCTTCTTCCAGGCGGGTCAGGTAGTCCCTGAGGTCTTTCGGCGTGGCCCAGCAGGTGCCGTAGATCCGTTGCAGCGGTGCGTTGTTGGCGTCGCCGCGCCAGTAGGCGCCGGCGACCTTGGTCAGCTTGAACGCCTGGAGGATTCCAGTGAACGGCACGTGAGGGCCCCGGCACAGGTCTTCGAAATCGCCCTGGCGGTACAGCGACAGCACCTGGTCTTGCGGGATGTCGCGGATCAGTTCGGCCTTGTAGTGCTCGCCGAGGTTGCCGAAGTATTCCAGGGCGTCGTCACGGGACAGTTCGCGCCGGCGCACCCCATGGTTGGTCGCGGCCAGGCGGGTCATGCGCGCTTCGATACGCTGCAGGTCGTCGGGGGTGAAAGGCCGTTCGTAGGCGAAGTCGTAAAAGAAGCCGTCCTCGATCACCGGGCCGATGGTGACCTGGGCCGAGGGGTACAACTCCTTCACCGCCATGGCCAGCAGATGCGCGCAGGAGTGGCGCAGGATCTCCAGGCCCTCGGGCTCGCGGGCGGTGACGATGCTGACCCGGGCATCGGCCTCGAGCATAAAGGAGCAATCCACCAGTTGATCGTTCACCCGGCCGGCGACGGCCGCCCTGGCCAGGCCGAGGCCGATGCTCGCGGCCACCTCGTACACGGAAAGCGGCTGGTCGTACTCACGTTGTGAGCCGTCGGGCAGGGTGATGTGAATCATCGGTGTTCCTTGGTGTTTCAGGGGGGATTCGGGGAAAGGGGTCAGCGGGTAAAACGCAGCGGCAGACCCTGGCAGTTGTCGTACAGGCGCCCGGCGTGCCAGGCCAGTTGCCCCGACACCAGGGTGGTAGCGACGCTGTGGCGAAAACGCCGTTCGGCGAAGGGCGTCCAGCCGCATTGGGCGAGGATCGGCTGCTGGGACACGGCGATGCCCTCGGGCTCGGGCCTGATCAGCGCCAGGTCGGCCCAGTAACCTTCGCGCAGGTAGCCACGGTCGGGAATGGCGAACAGATCGGCGACCCGGTGGCTGGTTTTCGCCACCAGGGTGGTGATGGGCAGCACGCCGTCGGCCACCAGTTCCAGCAGGGCGGGCAGGGCGTGTTGCACCAACGGCAGGCCGGAAGGGGCTTGGCGGTAGGGCAGCTGTTTCTGCGCCCAGGTATGCGGCGCGTGATCGCTGCCGATCACATCCAGGCGGTTGCCGAGCAAGGCCTGGCGCAGGGCGTCGCGGTCGGCGCGGGTCTTGATCGCTGGGTTGCATTTGATCAGGTGCCCGAGGCGCGCGTAGTCACGGTCGTCGAACAGCAGATGGTGCAGGCAGACCTCGGCAGTGATGCGTTTTTGCGCCAGCGGCTTGTCTTCGAACAGCGCCAGCTCGCGGGCAGTGGTCAGGTGCAAGACATGCAGGCGAGTGCCATGCCGCTTGGCCAGATCCACGGCCAGCGATGAGGAGCGGTAGCAGGCTTCGGCATCGCGTATCAGGGAGTGGGCCACGGCGGGAATCGCTTCGCCGAAACGCTCCTGCATGCGCCGCTCGTTGGCCTGGATGCTCGGCGTGTGTTCGCAGTGCGCCAGGAGAATGGTCGGCACCTCGGCGAACAACCGCTCCAGGACCTGCGGATCGTCCACCAGCATGTTGCCGGTGGAGGCGCCCATGAACACCTTGACCCCGGCCACCAGGCAGGGGTCGAGGGCGGCGACAGTGTCGAGGTTGTCGCGGCTGACGCCGAAGTGAAAGCCGTAGTTGGCCACCGAATGGATGGCCGCGCGGCGCTTCTTGTCCTCCAGCGCGGCCAGGGTCAGGGTCGCGGGCTGGGTGTTGGGCATATCCATGAAACTGGTGATGCCACCCGCCACGGCCGCCCGCGACTCGCTGTAGAAGCTGCCTTTTTCCGGCGCGCCGGGATCGCGGAAATGCACCTGGTCGTCGATCATTCCGGGCACCAGCCACTGGCCTTGGGCGTCGATCTCGGTGCGGGCATTCTCGCCTTCGATGCTGCTGGCGATCTTCACGATGCGCCCATGGTCTACCAGCAGGTCGGCGTCGAACTCGCGTCCTTCATTGACCAGCCGGGCATTGCGAATCAGCACGCTGCTCATGTTCAGAACTCGTTCTGCAGGGCTTTGTAACCGCGCACCAGATCGACGTTGGTGCGCGCCACGTCTTCGGAAAACTCCGAGGCGCTGACGCTGACCGGCGGGAACTGCGAGAGGTCGGTGTTGGGCCCGATGCGGGTGGTGGAGGGCACGTAGAAGCCCTGCGGCAGGTCGCGGCCATCGACCACCGAGTTGTGCCGCACCACGCTGCCGTTGCCGACCGCGCAGTTGAACAGCACGCTGTTGAAGCCGATGAATACCCGGTCGCCGACCGTGCACGGGCCATGGACGATGGAGCGGTGGGCGATGGAGGTGAACTCGCCGATGGTCACCGCCGCGCCGGATTTGGAGTGGATCACCACGCCGTCCTGGATGTTCGAATTGGCGCCGATGATGATCGGGTCCATGGCGCCCTGTTCGTTGACTTCGTCGGCGCGGATCACCGCGTAGGGGCCGACGAAGACGTTCTCGCCGATCACCACTTTGCCGCAGATGATGGCGGTCTTGTCGACGTAGGCCGACTCGGCGATGACCGGCAGATCGCCGGAAGGGTTCTTGCGAATCATGCTGGGGTTTCCTGTAGCGGCGTGCTGATGACCTGCACCGCGCCGTCGCGAATGGCGTTGTAAAAACAGTTGGGGCGCCCGGTGTGGCAGGCCGGGCCTTGCTGATCCACCAGCAGCAGAACGGCGTCACCGTCGCAGTCCAGGCGCGCTTCGAGCAGACGCTGGCGATGCCCCGAGCTTTCGCCCTTGCGCCACAGTTGCCGGCGCGAGCGCGACCAGTAGCAGACCTGCCCGCTGGCCAGGGTCTCGGCCAGCGCCTTGCGGTTCATCCAGGCCAGCATCAGCACCTCGCCGGTGTCGTGCTGCTGGGCGATGGCGGCGATCAGGCCGTCGGCGTTCCACGGCAGGGCATCGAGCACGCCGGTGAGCGGCCAACGGCTGCCCAGGGGCGCGCTTTCCAGGTCGAGCATCGACAGTGATGGGCGCTTGTTCATGGCTGGCTCAGGGCGTCGTACAGGGTGTTCAGGTTGTATTCGAACAGCCCGGTGAAGGTGCTGGCCGGGCCCTTGGCGGCGATGGCGTCGGAGTACAGGGTGCCGCCGATATGGGCGCCGCTTTCGTCGGCGATCTGCTTGAGCAGGCGCGTGTCCTTGATGTTCTCCATGAACACCGCCTTGACCTTGGCGTTGCGGATCTGGGTGATCAGCGCGGCGACTTCGGCGGCCGAGGGTTCGCGCTCGGTGGACAGGCCTTGCGGGGCCATGAAATCGATGCCGTAGGCCTGGCCCAGGTAACCGAAGGCGTCGTGGGAGGTGACGATCTTGCGGTTGCCTGGCGGCAGCGCGCCGAACTTGGCCTTGGCCTCGGCCAGCAGCGCGTAGATCCGTTTCAGGTAGGCCTGGCTGTTGCGTTCGTAATCAGCTTTGTTCGCCGGGTCGGCGGCCACCAGCGCCTTGGTGATGTTGCTCACATAGAGTTCGGCGTTCGCCAGGTTGTGCCAGGCGTGCGGGTCGGGAATGGTCTCGCCGTCCTCATCCAGCGAGCGCGGGATCACCCCGCGGCTGGCGCTGATCACCGGAGCCTGGGTGCCGGTACTGGCCACCAGGCGATCCAACCAGGGCTCGAAACCCAGGCCGTTCTTGATGATCAGCCGGGCCTTGAGCAAGGCCTTGGCATCGTCCGGTGTCGGTTCGTAGGTGTGGGCGTCGGCGTCCGGGCCGACCATGTCGGTGATCTGGATGTGCTCGCCGCCGACCTGTCGGGTGATGTCGGCGAGGATGCTGAAGCTGGTGACCACAGCGAGTTTGTCCGCGGCCTGGGCGGGCGACAGCGACAGCGGCAGCAACAGACTGAAGAGCACGAGTAGGGCGCGCATCGGGGAACACCTCATGGGGATGTGAGCAAAGGCGGGCGGCGTAGCAGGCCGTGCACCGGACCGAACACCACGGACAGCAGGTACAGGCCGCCCGCCACCAGGACGATCGCCGGGCCGCTGGGCAGCGAGTAGTGGAACGACAGCAACAGGCCGAGCCACACCGAGAGGCAGCCGAGCACCGCGGCAATGCCGATCAGCACCGGCAGGCGGCGGCTCCAGAAACGCGAGGCGGCGGCCGGCAGCATCATCAGGCCGACCACCATCAAGGCGCCGATGGCCTGGAAACCTATCACCAGGTTCAGCACCACCAGGGTCAGGAACAGGCCGTGGGCGAGAGGGCCGAGGCGGCTGACGCTGTTGAGGAACAGTGGGTCGAGGGTGTCCAGCAGCAGGGCTTTGTAGATCAGCGCCATGGCTACCAGGCTGAACCCGGAGACCCAGAGCATGCCATCGAGGGTCGGTCCATCCACTGCCAGGGCCGAGCCGAACAGCAGGTGCAACAGGTCCAGGCGCTTGCCGGCGAGGCCGAGAATCAGCACGCCGCTGGCCAGGGAAATCGGGTAGATCGCGGCCAGGCTGGCGTCTTCGCGCAAGCCGGTGCGCCGGGTAATCCAGGCGGCCAGGCCGGCCATGCCCAGGCCGGCACCGAGGCCGCCGAGGGTCAGCGCCGGCAGGCTCAGCCCGGCGAACCAGAAGCCCAGCGCCGCGCCGGGGAGGATGCCGTGGGCCACCGCGTCGCCAATCAGGCTCATGCGCCGCAGGATCAGAAACACCCCCAGCGGCGCGGTGCTGCACGCCAGCGCCAGGCCGCCGAGCAACGCCCGGCGCATGAATACGAACTCGTGGAAGGGTTGCCAGAGCTGGGCGGCGATAAGCATCAGGCCACCTGCATCCGCAGGGGCTGGACGATCAGTTCCTCGCTGCTGCCGAACAGGCAGCCGCTGGCTTTGATCACCAGCGTCTGGGGGATGTGTTGGCGCACGGCGGCGAGGTCATGGCAGACCAGGATTTGCGTGCGGCCTTGCTGCTGCCAGCTGTGGATGTGTTGCCACAGCAGGGCCTGGCCCAGTTCGTCGAGGGCGGCGTGGGGTTCGTCCAGCAACAACAGCGGGGCATCGGCGAGGCTCAGGCGGGCGAGCAGGGCACGCTGCAATTCACCGCCGGACAAGGCCATCAGCGGGCGTTGTTCCAGGCCGCTAAGGCACCAGTCTTCGAGCACCTGCTGCAAGCGTTCGGCTCGCTGTTGCGAGCTTTGCCGATCGCCCCAGAAACCGGCGGCCACCAGCTCTTGCAGGGTGATGGGGAACTGCCGGTCCAGGTATTGCTGCTGCGGCAGAAAGGACAGGCCGCCACGTCGGGGAACCTGCAATCTGATCTTCCCGGCCAAGGGTTTTTGCAGGCCGGCAATGACCTTCAGCAGGCTGCTTTTGCCCGAGCCGTTGGCGCCGATGATGGCGGTCAGGCTGCCTGGCTTCAGCTCGAGGTCGAGGGCTGGCGTCAGCGGTTGGCCGGGGGCGCCCCAACGCAGTGATTGCAGGCTGATCATGCGGCCTCCCAGTTCCAGCGGCTTTCCGCTACGGCGTCATGGGCGTGCAGGCTTTCGGCATGAACCACGCGCAGCTGGAAGGCGCGAATGCCGGGCGAGCGTTGCAAGGCCAGGTTCAGGCGGCGCGCGGCATCTTCGCAGAACATCAGGTTCTGGCCGTTGGCCAGGGCGAAGGCTTGCTCGTCGGCGCGTTTCACCGCGGTTTGCACGGCGGTGCCGAGGGCGGCTTCGGCGTCGTTGATCGCGGCCATCAGTGGTAACTCGTCGAGAAAGTCGTCCAGGCGCAGCTGCAATTGCGCGGTGCTGCGCTGGCTGTGAGGCGTGGCGACTATGCCTTTCGAAGAGCCGAGCCAGGTCAGGACGTCGGCATGCTGCAGCGGCCGGTTGGCGAAGTCATCGATGAATTGCTGCTGAATCAGCTGCCTGGAAAGCGCGGCGGAGCAGGGGCACGTAGAGGAATAAGGCACCTCGATTTTTAGTTCCACGTGGAACATTGCGTTTTTCAGGTGCGCTTCGATGCTCACCGGATAGGTTTTCCAGCCGGCCAATGGGCTGATCAAGGCCGGGCGTTTCAGCAGCAGATCGGCGTGAATTCGCAGGTAGGCACTGCTGGACAGACCGTCGTGGCTGTCGAGAAAACGTTGCAGTACCTGGCGCATCAGGGCCGGGGTGAGGTTTTCCTGTTCGAGCATTTCCAGCGCCAGATACAGGCGCGACATATGAATGCCGCGTGCTTCGCCATCGTCGAGGCTGACGCCGGCATCCGCTTTTGCGCCAATCCGCTGGCCATCAAACAACACAGGTAAGGCAATGCCGCACATGCCCACCCACTCAAGGGGCAGGGCCTGGCGTGCGGCCTGCGCGGCGATATCCGGCAGAGTCAACGCATTCATGAGCAGGTCCATCGTTGGAAACAATTCGCCATGTTATATTATAACAATGCAGTCGATGAAACCTTTTTCCTGAACGTTTTTTCATCCAGCCTTATCGAGTACGGATGCTCCTCAATCTGCGGTGTAAGTCATGCACAGACGTCAGTTGCTCAACCTGCTGTTGGCCAGCGCGGCCCTGGTTCTGCCTTTGGGGGTATCCGCCACCCAGATTCGCAACCTGCGGTTATGGAACTCGGCCGACAAGTTGCGCCTGGTGCTCGATCTGAGTGGGCCGGTGCACTACAAAACCTTCTCACTCAGCGCGCCGGAGCGGCTGATCATCGATCTCAGCGGCGCGCAGCTCAGTGGCGATTTCAGCCAGCTGGCCCTGGCCAACACGCCGATTCGCTCGATCCGCTCCGGGCACTTTGGCCAGGGCGATACGCGGATCGTCCTCGACCTGGCCCAGCCGCTGCGGCTCGACAGTTTTTTGCTGCCGCCCCAGGACGGTCAGGGCCACCGCCTGGTGCTCGACCTGAGCAACGCCACCCGTGTTCCACAGCAGATTGCGGCGGTCACCGCCCCGGCTTTGCCGCGTGAAACACCCGCGGGCCGGGCGCATCCCAAGCGCGACATCATCGTCGTGGTCGACCCGGGCCACGGCGGCAAGGACCCGGGGGCGGTCGGCGCCCGGGGCGAGCGGGAGACGGATGTGGTGCTGGCGATCGCCCAACTGCTGGCCAAGCGGCTGAAGCGTGAGAAGGGCTTCGATGTGAAGCTGGTGCGCAACGACGATTTCTTCGTGCCGCTGCGCAAGCGGGTGGAGATTGCCCGCAAGCATAAGGCCGACATGTTTATCTCGGTGCACGCCGATGCGGCGCCGCGCCTGACGGCGTCCGGGGCTTCTGTGTATGCGTTGTCGGAAGGCGGCGCGACCTCGGCCACGGCACGCTTCATGGCACAGCGGGAGAACGGCGCCGATCTGCTGGGCGCCACCAGCCTGCTCAATCTGAAAGACAAGGACCCGATGCTCGCCGGGGTGATTCTCGACATGTCGATGAATGCCACCATCGCCGCCAGCCTGCAGTTGGGCAGCACCGTGTTGGGCAGCCTGGCGGGCATCACCACCCTGCATCAGAAGCGCGTGGAACAGGCCGGCTTCGCGGTGCTCAAGTCCCCCGACGTGCCCTCGATCCTGGTGGAGACCGGTTTCATCTCCAACAGCCGCGACAGCCAGCGCCTGGTGACCGCGCGGCACCAGCAGGCGATTGCCGATGGGCTGTTCGCGGGCTTGCAGAGCTACTTCCAGAAGAACCCGCCGGTGAACAGCTATATGGCCTGGTTGCAGGAGCAGAAAAATGCCCAGGTCTGACGTCGCCCAGACTTCTGTAGGAGCGAGGCTTGCCCGCGATCAAGGCTCACGCGGTAGGCCAGATACACCGCGGCGCCTTCATCGCACGCAAGCTGTGCTCCTACGCAGGGATCGGTTCAGCAGCCAGTGATTCGGCTGCAAGTGAACTTGCCACTGCTGCCGCCGGAGCTGGAAAAACGGTTGCGGGTGGTCCAGCCGACGCGCTGGCTGTAACCGACCCAGGCTTCGCCGTCGGAGGCCAGGCCGGTAAAGAAGGTCAGCTGGCCGTAGCGGCTGTTGGTCTGCGCCCAATATCGTTTGCCGGCCACCTCGAAGCCTCGCAGATAGGTGGTGCTGCCCGCGGCCGCGACACTGTAGGCATTGCCTTCGGCATCCACGCAGGCCAGCAGGTTGGCGCTGCGGGTGCAGGTCGCCAAGGCGCTGGGTACCTGCGCGATGGCGGCGTTCGCGACCAGCAGGGACAGGCTCAGCAGCGTGTATTTCAGGGCATTGCGCATCGGGTTTCTCGGCAAGGGACGCTCAAGCATCCCGCCCTTCGTCGCGGGCGGCAAGAGAGGATTGGCTTATTTGTATTGTTATACTATAACATTAAATAAAGCCTGATCCGTGACCCGCCATGACTGAACGCCCCATGACCGAAGCGCAACTTCTCGCCCAGCCTGAGGCGGACTACATGAACGATGTCCAGCAGGTCTATTTCCGTGAACTGCTGCTGGCCCAGCGCGTCGAGCTGCAAGAACGCATCGACGGTGAGTTCGAGGTGCTGCGCGAGCAGGAACCCCATAGCGACCCCGCCGATATCGGCAGCGCCGAAGAGCAGCGGCAGTGGCAACTGCGCCTGCTGGAGCGGGAAAAGAAGCTGCTGGACAAGATCGACGAAGCCCTCGAACGCCTGGCCCGCGGCGAGTACGGCTGGTGCCGCGAAACCGGCGAGGCCATTGGCCTCAAGCGCCTGCTGCTGCGGCCCACCGCCACCCTGTGTATCGAAGCCAAAGAACGCCAAGAGCTGCGCGAACGCCACCAACGGGCGATCTGACCCAGCCCCGATGAGGACCACCTGATGACCGACCGTCTCCCCGTTACCGTGCTGTCCGGCTTTCTCGGCGCCGGCAAAAGCACGCTGCTCAACTACGTTTTGCGCAACCGCGACCACCTGCGGGTGGCGGTGATCGTCAACGACATGAGCGAAATCAACATCGATGGCAGCGAAGTGCAGCGCGATGTCAGCCTCAACCGCGCCGAAGAAAAACTGGTGGAAATGAGCAACGGCTGCATCTGCTGCACCCTGCGCGAAGACCTGCTGGAAGAGGTCGGCAAGCTGGCCAGGGACGGGCGTTTCGATTACCTGCTGATTGAGTCCACCGGCATCTCCGAGCCGCTGCCGGTGGCCGAGACCTTCACCTTTCGTGATGAGGCGGGGCAGAGCCTGGCTGACATCGCGCGCCTGGACACCATGGTCACAGTGGTCGATGGCATGAACTTCCTGCTCGATTACCAGGCGGCGGAAAGCCTGGCGTCCCGTGGCGAAACCCTGGGTGAGGAGGACGAGCGTTCGATCACTGACCTTTTGATCGAGCAGATCGAGTTCGCCGACGTGATCCTGATCAGCAAGATCGACCTGATTGGCAGCGACGAGCGCCAGGAGCTGATCGCCATCCTCGAACGCCTCAATTCCCAGGCGGAAATCATCCCCATGGTGATGGGCGAAGTGCCGCTGGCGAAGATCCTCAACACCGGCCGTTTCGACTTCGAGCGGGCCGCCCAGGCGCCGGGCTGGTTGCAGGAACTGCGCGGCGAGCATGTGCCGGAAACCGAAGAATACGGTATTGCCTCCAGCGCCTACCGGGCGCGGCGGCCCTTCCATCCGCAGCGCTTTTTCGACTTCATCAACCGCCCCTGGATCAACGGCAAGCTGTTGCGTTCCAAGGGCTTTTTCTGGCTTGCCAGCAAGCACCAGGAGGCTGGTAGCTGGTCCCAGGCCGGCGGTCTGATGCGTCATGGTTTCGCCGGACGCTGGTGGCGTTTCGTGCCCAAGCAGCACTGGCCGCAGGACGCGGAAAGCACCGCGGCGATCATGCACAACTGGACCGCCGCCACCGGTGACTGCCGCCAGGAACTGGTGTTCATTGGGCAGAACATCGACTTCGCCCGGCTCACCGCCGAACTCGACGACTGCCTGCTGACTGACGACGAAATGGCCCTGGGCGTGGAGGGCTGGCGCCTGATGTACGATCCGTTCGGCTCCTGGCATGAAGAGGCCGCCGCTTGATGCCCTATATATCCCTGAGCCCTGTAAGAGCCGCTGGTCGACGCTCGATCGCTCGTGCAGAAGTCCTGCGGCCAATCCAGCAAAAGCCGACCCGCCGCCAGGCCTCCGGCTCGGCCCCCATAGTCCTCGCCGAGGTGCTGGACGATGAGGTCAACCTGGCCCTGTGGCGGCGCCAGTTGCCGGCGCATATCGCCGATTTCGGCGCCTTGCTGCTGTCGCTGAACGAACCGCTGGCCGAGTCGCTGTCGCTGGAACTCGACACTGAGGACGCCGAGCCGAACCTGCGCGGCCTGGCCTCTGGCTTCGGCGATCTGCAGGGATACGACGGCTTTATCGCCGATGTCGCCTGGCTGGTCAGTGCCTTCGCCTGCCTGTTGGGTGCCAAGCGCGTCGGCTTGCGCCTGCGGGTGCTGGATAAGGCCATGTGCCCGCGTTTTCATGTCGACCATGTGCCGGTACGGCTGATCACCACCTATGCCGGTGTCGGCAGCCAATGGCTGCGCGAGGGCGCGATGGATCGCCGGCAACTGGGCCAGGCCGAGGCCGAACCCGAGGATGGCGCGCTGATCCAGCAGATCGCCAGCGGCGAGGTGGCCCTGCTCAAGGGCGAGAAGTGGCTGGGCAACGAGGGCTTCGGCCTGATCCACCGCTCGCCGCAACCGGCCCCCGGCGAACGCCGGCTGATCCTCACCCTGGACTGGCTTGGCTGATTCTGTAGCCGCTGCCGCAGGCTGCGATAAGGCGCGCAGCGCCTTTGACGTCCTCAAAAACACGTCAGCTTCGCTGCCGATCGCAGCCTGCGGCAGCGGCTACGTTTCGTTGTCCTGGGTTAGCGCGTAGGATCAATCACCTCTTTTCCGAGCGCCTCACCCATGCTGCACAACATCCCCACCCACGTCATCGCCGGTCCCCTCGGCGCGGGCAAGACCAGCCTGATCCAGCACCTGTTGGCGCAGCGTCCGGCCCATGAGCGCTGGGCGGTGCTGATCAATGAGTTCGGCCAGATCGGCCTGGACGCGGCGTTGCTGACCCGGGACGAGGAGGGTATCGCCCTTGGCGAGGTGGCCGGTGGCTGCCTGTGCTGCGTCAACGGCGCGCCGTTCCAGGTGGGCTTGGGGCGCCTGTTGCGCAAGGCCCGGCCCGATCGCCTGTTCATTGAACCTTCCGGCCTGGGGCACCCGGCGCAGCTGCTCCAGCAATTGCGCGAGGCCCCCTGGCAAAAAGTCCTGGCCGTGCAGCCCTGCGTGCTGGTACTCGATGCCCAGGCATTGGCGGCCGGCAAGCCGTTGCCGCGGGCCCAACAGGAGGCGCTGCCCAGCGCTGGTCTGTTGCTGCTGAACAAGGAGGAGGGGCTCGACGCGGTGCAGCGTCAGGGCATTCTCGAGCAGTTGCCGGCCTGTCCGGTGCTCTGGACCACTCGCGGGACCTTGCCTCTGGAGCATTTGCCTGGCGCGAGCGTTCAGGCGGGGGCGGCTGTAGAGGCCTTCGAAGTACCCAAGGGATTGGCGCAGCTGCCGGCGATCTGGACCGATCCGGCCCAGCCCATCTGCCTGAGCCAGGCCCAGGAGGGCGGTTGGAGCATCGGTTGGCGCTGGCACCCGAGCCGGGTGTTCGAGGTCGGGCGCGTCGAGCAATGGCTGGCGAGCCTCGACTGGCGTCGGGCCAAGCTGGTGATCCAGGGTGCCGATGGCTGGGTGTCGGGCAACGCCCTGGATAACGCCGCGTTGCACTGGCAAGCCAGCGAATGGCGCCGCGATTCACGGATCGAGTTGATCTTCAGCGAGCCGCAAGACGTGGCCGCCCTGCAACAGTCCCTGGCCGGGTGCTGCCGCTAATCCAACGCTTCTGTAGGAGCGAAGCTTGCTCGCGATAGCCGCGAAGCGGCGGTCTATCTGCCACACCGTGTCATCGTCGACATTCTTCGCGGGCAAGCCTCGCTCCTACAGGATTGCCTAGGCGGTTGGCCTTACTTGCTGCGCTCTTCGCGCCATTGGCTCAGCTCGATCACCTCGGCGCTGCGTGTCGGCACGGGTGGGGGCGCGGGAGTTGCAATCGGGTAGGGTGCCAGTTCGATCTGCGCGCTGTGGGCGCCGAACTGGGTGATGGTCCCCGCATGGCGGGTTTCGCCGGTGACGGTGAATTCGAAGTTGTAGATCCGGGCCAGGCGCCGGCGACCACTGGCGTCCCTGACGAAGCCGATGCGCTTCAACGCCACGTTGCCGTCCAGCAGCTCGATATCGAGCCGTGCGCAATGCTGCTTGACCCTCTCCAGCGCCCGCTCGCGCAGGCCGTGGTTGTGCCATAGCCAGGCGGCGCCGGTCGCCAGCAGCATCAGCACGAAAATGTTTCCAAGGGTCAGCATGAGGTGCGCTCCAACGAAGTCGCACCAGCTTAACTGCGTCTTCGGTCTGTCGTACAGGTTGTGTTTAGTCGCATACTGCGCGGCTCGAATTTCAATCGTTTTACGGAATGACCCGAATGAAACGTACGCCTCATCTGCTCGCGATCCAGTCCCATGTGGTCTTCGGCCATGCCGGTAACAGCGCCGCGGTGTTTCCCATGCAGCGGGTCGGGGTGAATGTCTGGCCGCTCAATACCGTGCAGTTCTCCAACCACACGCAATACGGTCAGTGGGCCGGCGAAGTGCTGTCGCCACATCAGATTCCGGAGCTGGTGGAAGGCATTGCTGCCATTGGTGAGCTGGGCAATTGCGATGCGGTGTTGTCCGGCTACCTGGGCAGCGCGGCGCAGGGGCGGGCGATCCTCGGTGGCGTGGCGCGGATCAAGGCGACCAACCCCAAGGCCCTGTACCTGTGCGACCCGGTGATGGGCCACCCGGAAAAGGGCTGCAGCGTGCCGCAGGAGGTCAGCGACTTCCTGTTGGAAGAAGCAGCCGCCGTGGCGGATTTCCTCTGCCCCAACCAGCTGGAGCTGGACAGCTTCGCCGGACGCAAGCCGCAGTCGCTGTTCGACTGCCTGGCCATGGCCCGGGCGCTGCTGGCTCGTGGTCCGAAAGCCGTACTGGTCAAGCACCTGGATTACCCGGGCAAGCTGCCGGACGGCTTCGAGATGCTGCTGGTGACCGCCGAAGGCAGCTGGCACCTGCGTCGTCCGCTGCTGGCATTCCCGCGCCAGCCGGTGGGCGTGGGCGACCTGACCTCGGGCCTGTTCCTGGCCCGGGTGCTGCTGGGCGACAGCCTGGTGGCGGCGTTCGAGTTCACCGCCGCGGCAGTGCATGAAGTGCTGCTGGAAACCCAGGCCTGCGCCAGTTACGAGCTGCAGCTGGTACGGGCCCAGGACCGGATCACCCATCCACGGGTGCGGTTCGAGGCGGTGCCGATCGAGTTGTGATGGGCTGCGGCCTTATCGCGAGCCAGCTCGCTCCTGCAGGAACGTGCTGGCTCGCGATGAAGCGAAGGATCAGGCGTCGGCCTTGATTTCCTGATAGCGCTTTTCCAGCTCCTGGCGGATCTGCCGGCGTTGCTGGGCCTGCATGAAGCGGCGCTTGTCTTCGCTGGTTTCTGGCTGCAGGGGCGGCACGGCGGCGGGTTTGCGCTGGTCGTCCACGGCCACCATGGTGAAGAAGCAACTGTTGGTATGGCGCACCGAGCGCTCGCGGATGTTCTCGGTGACCACCTTGATACCGACTTCCATCGAGGTGTTGCCGGTGTAGTTGACCGAGGCCAGGAAGGTCACCAGTTCGCCGACGTGGATCGGCTCGCGGAAGATCACCTGGTCCACCGACAGGGTCACCACATAACGGCCGGCATAACGGCTGGCGCAGGCGTAGGCGACTTCATCGAGGTACTTGAGCAGGGTGCCGCCGTGGACATTGCCTGAGAAGTTGGCCATGTCAGGGGTCATCAATACCGTCATCGACAGCTGGGCGTTTCCGGGTTCCATAGCACACTCACGGGTTAAGGCAGGGGTTGCGGGGCGCACCTCTGCGGGTGCTTGGTCAGCGTTTCAAACCATCGATAACGGGACGCTGTACCTGTGGTCGCCGTCACGCGGCGATCCATCTGTTTCCATATATTGCACCGCCTTTCTGGCACAAGTCGCGATGTTATCTTTCAAAAGCCCGCCCCAAGGGCTTTTCCCGCTGGCCGGCAGGTCGCACGACGACCCGCGCCGCCCGCCAGAACACGACCCCAAGGAGCCCCATGCCATGCATGCCATCAGCTTTATTCAGGACCTGGCAGTGATCATGCTGGTCGCGGGCGTGGTGACCATTCTCTTCCACCGGTTCAAGCAACCGGTGGTCCTCGGCTATATCGTCGCCGGCTTCATCATCGGCCCGCACACCCCGCCGTTCGGCCTGATCCACGACGAAGACACTATCAAGACCCTGGCCGAGCTGGGGGTGATTTTCCTGATGTTCTGCCTGGGCCTGGAGTTCAGCCTGCGCAAGCTGTTCAAGGTCGGCGCCACGGCCTTTATCGCGGCGTTCATGGAAATCGTGCTGATGATCTGGATCGGCTACGAGATCGGTCGCTGGTTCGACTGGAACACCATGGACTCGCTGTTCCTCGGCGCGATCCTGGCGATTTCCTCGACCACCATCATCGTCAAGGCGCTCAACGACCTGAAGATGAAGAACCAGCGCTTCGCCCAGCTGATCTTCGGCGTGCTGATCGTCGAAGACATCCTCGGCATCGGCATCATCGCCTTGCTCTCGAGCATCGCGGTCAGCGGCACCGTCAGCTCCGGGGAAGTGTTCTCCACCGTCGGCAAGCTATCGCTGTTCATGATCGTCGCCCTGGTCATCGGCATCCTGCTGGTGCCACGGCTGCTGGCCTACGTGGCCAAGTTCGAAAGCAATGAGATGCTGCTGATCACCGTGCTGGGGCTGTGTTTCGGCTTCTGCCTGCTGGTGGTCAAGCTGGAGTACAGCATGGTGCTCGGCGCCTTCCTGATCGGCGCGATCATGGCCGAGTCGCGGCAATTGCTGAAGATCGAACGCCTGATCGAACCGGTTCGCGACCTGTTCAGCGCCATTTTCTTCGTCGCCATCGGCCTGATGATCGACCCGCAGATCCTCCTGCAATACGCCTGGCCGATCGCGGTGATCACCGTCGCGGTGGTGCTGGGCAAGATGCTGTCCTGCGGCCTGGGCGCCTTTATCGCCGGCAACGATGGCCGTACCTCGCTGCGGGTCGGCATGGGCCTGTCGCAGATCGGCGAGTTCTCCTTCATCATCGCGGCGCTGGGCATGACCCTGCAGGTCACCAGCGACTTTCTCTACCCGGTGGTGGTCGCGGTATCGGCCGTTACCACCTTGCTCACGCCTTATCTGATCCGCGCCGCCGACCCGTTGTCGCTGAAGCTCGCCGCCGTGATGCCGACCCGCCTGAGCCGGGTGCTGGGCATGTACGGCGAATGGCTGCGCAGTATCCAGCCGCAAGGCGAGGGCGCGCTGCTGGCGTCGATGATCCGGCGGATCCTGTTGCAGGTCGGGGTCAATCTGGCGCTGGTGGTGGCGATCTTCTTCTCCGGCGGCTATTTCGCCGCGCGCATCGGCGAATACCTGCAGGACTGGATCAGCGACCCGAGCTGGCAGAAGGCGCTGATCTGGGGGGGAGCGCTGCTGCTGTCGCTACCGTTCCTGATCGCTGCCTATCGCAAGCTCAAGGCCCTGTCGATGCTGCTGGCGGAGATGGGGGTCAAGCCGGAAATGGCTGGGCGCCACACCCAGCGCGTGCGCCGGGTGATCGCCGAGGTGATTCCGGTGCTGTCGTTGCTGGTGATCTTCCTGCTATTGGCGGCGCTGTCTTCGAGCATCCTGCCGACCACCGAACTGCTGGTGCTGATCGCGGTGGTGACGGCGGCGGTAGCCGCGCTGCTGTGGCGCTGGTTTATCCGCGTGCACACCCGCATGCAAGTAGCCCTGCTGGATACCCTGGATAACCACAAGCAAGACAACGGGCACTAATCGTTGGACGGTGCACAACTCAGGGGCTGGTCGCGCCAGTATTGCCAGGCGTCGGCCCAGCCCTGGTCGTGGCTGACCCCGGGCAGGCTGATGGATTGCACGCAGGTGGCCTTAGTCCCCAGCGCCTGCCGATAGGCGGGGTAGAGGCTGGCAGGCACGCTGCGGTCGGCCTGGCCGAGCAGATGCCGTTGCGCTACCAGGGCCAGCTTGGGTGCCTGGTCCAGCGGCTCGAGGGAGCCATGCAGCGGGCTCAGCCCCAGCGCACCGACCCATAGCCGAGGGCTCAGATTGCCGGCCAGGGTTTGCACCTGGGCAATGTCGTCTCGCCGCGCGGCCAGCAACAGGGCCAGGGCCGCGCCACCGGAATAGCCGATCAGCTCGAAATCCTGATTGCCATAACGCTGCTTGAGGCGGTCCAGGGCCTGGTCGAGGCTGCGCAGTACCGCTGGGGAAAAGCGCTGGTCGGTCCAGATGGCCGCGGTGCAGTCGGCCGCGCTGACGAATTGGCAGGGGCGGGCCAGATAGACGCTGGGGCGGGGATCGCTCAATGCCAGTTGCGCCATCAGCAGGTGCTGCGGGCTGGGGTCGAGGCTGGGTTGGCGGGCTGTCGCCCAGGCATGGCCGTCGCCTTCAAGATAGACCCGCAGGCGGGGTTGTTTGGGTAAGCGCAGGGGCAGGCTGCTGGCGAGCGGGAAGGCTGAAGTGGGCAGGACTTCGACCTGATGGGCGTACTGCGTGCTCAGGCTTTGCAACTGAGCCATGGGCGACTGACAACCCGCCAGCAGGCTGCTGGCGAGTAGCGTCAATGCGGCGATCAACCCGCTGGGGCGACCGCTTGTGAACGTCAGGCAACGGGCGGCAGTCGATCCATGCGCCTGCGCCCGCGGGGCGAAACCGCGCAAGGCCGATCAGCTTTCCAGCCAGACGTCCCGCGCCCAGTGCCACACCGATTCCCAGGACTCTTCGGTGATCAGCTCTTCTTCGCCGGACCAGAGCACCACGGTGCCGTCTTCCTCGACGCAGTAGTAGTCGTCGCCGTCCTGGCAGATAGGGATCAGCTCGCGCGGCACGCCCATGTCCCAGGCGGTGGCCGCCACTTCCGGCAGGTAGGTGTGGGATTGCGGGTCGGTCACGGTGACCGGCTCCAGGCTGCCGTAGACGACATCGCTCACGGTCAACAGGAACTCTTTGAAGACGAAGGGGATATTGATGAACAGCTGTTCTTCGATTTCCACCAGCAGGTCTTCATCCGGCAGTTCCAGGGGAACGGGTACCGGTTCGTTTGCTTCACGGAGTTGCTCGATGACTTCTTCCACGGCCTGGGTCCTCTTAGCTCTATGGCGCGGTTTAAATAGACGGCGGTTTATACAGTAGCTCGCTATAAGTGCAATCGTGAAATGCAAAACCCCGACCTGAGCCGGGGTTTTGCGATTACCGATGTGACACTGGAGGGAATCAGCCGTTCTGGCGGATACCTGCAACCAGCCAAGGCTGGTTTTCGCCCTGGGCGCGCTCCATGTTCCAGCTTTCGCTGAACACTTCGCCCTGGTCGAAACGCGAGCTCTTCGACACGCCGCTGAAGGTCAGGGTGGCGATGGTCTTGTCGGCGCGGTCGTCGACGCCTTCCAGCTGCACATTGAGGTTGTCGATGTAGGTCGACTGGAAGCCATCGCCCAGATCGGCACGTTCCTGCTTCAGGAATTGCAGCATCTGCGGGGTCACGAACTCGGCGATCTTGTCCATTTCGTTGGCGTCCCAGTGTTGCTGCAGGGACTGGAAGTGGTTGCGCGCGGCTTCGACGAAACGCTCTTCGTTGAACCAGGCTGGCGCGTTGATCACCGGACGGGCTGCGGCGGCAGGTGCAGCCGAACCACCGAAGATCGAACCGGAGGCAGGTTTTGGCTCGAAGGCTTCACGCTGCATCGGCGCGTGGCCGGCTGGAGCGTACTGCTCCTGCTGCTTGCGACGACGGGCGGCGATAAAGCGGAAGACCAGGAAGGCGATGACCGCCATGATCAGGATGTCGAAGATCTGCATGCCCTGGAAGCCGTCGCCCATGAACATGGAGGCCAGCAGGCCACCCGCGGCGATGCCGGCCAGAGGGCCGAGCCAGCGCGAAGCACCACCGGCTTTGGCAGCAGCGCCTGCGGCACCGGCAGCCCCTGCGGTTGCGGCAGCTGGGCCCATACCGGAAGAGGACGGAGCCATTTGGCTGGTCTGGTGGGTCGGCGCAGCGCCGGCGCTTTTGCCGCCACCAAAGCGCTTGGCATTGGCGTCGAGGCTCATCGTCAGGCCGATGCACAACGCCATGGCGATGCTAAGAAAACGTTTCATAAAGGGAATTCCCATTTGTGGATGGCACGCGCGCCATGTTGCACAGGTGAAGTGTCACTGGCTAGCGGCAGAGTGTTTCGGGCTTTTGCCTGACAGCGGCGGTTCAGCTTCGGTCGAGGCAGCGGGCCCGGTACAGGTTTGTCCGTTGGGCGGATGCGATGGTTCAGTGGCCAGGCATCCCGGCGCCAGCAGTCTCACTGCCGGCGCCGATCGGGCCGATTGCGCCCCGTGCCGCGGCGTTCAGAAGCATCGCCCCGGCACGGCGGAGTCGGAGCTTCAGATGGCTTCGAGCTTGGCGTAGCCGAGCATCAGCCACTTGCTGCCTTCGCTGAAGTTCACCTGGACCCGGGCCTGGGCGCCGGCGCCTTCGAAGTTGAGGATCACGCCGTCGCCGAATACCGAGTGGCGCACGGCCTGGCCGAGGCTGAGGCCGGTATCCGGGATCTCGCTGCCGCCGAACAGGCTGCTGGTGCTCTGCGACTGGCCACCGCCGAACGGACGGCTGACGCTGTTGGACAGGCGCACTTCCTGGATCAGCCCCTTCGGTACTTCCCGTACGAAACGCGACACCTTGTTGTAGGTCTCGCTGCCATACAGGCGACGGGTTTCCGCGTAGGTCATCACCAGGTTCTGCATCGCCCGGGTGATGCCGACGTAGGCCAGGCGCCGTTCCTCTTCAAGGCGGCCGGGTTCTTCCAGGCTCATCTTGTGCGGGAACAGGCCTTCTTCCATGCCCACCAGGAACACGTAAGGGAATTCCAGGCCCTTGGCGCTGTGCAGGGTCATCAGCTGGATGCTGTCTTCGTGCTCGTCGGCCTGGGTGTCGCCGGCTTCCAGCGAAGCGTGGCCGAGGAAGGCCGCCAGCGGCGTCAGTTCCTGGTCTTCTTCTGTGTGCTCGAAGTTGCGCGCGGCGCTGACCAGTTCCTCGAGGTTTTCCACCCGGGCCTGGCCTTTCTCGCCTTTTTCCGCTTCGTGGTAGGCGATCAGGCCGGACTGCTCGATGACGGTCTGGGTCATCAGGTGCAGCGGCATCTCGGCGGTCACGGTCGCGAGGTGTTCGATCAGTTCCATGAAGGCGCCCAGGGCGCCGGCGGCACGCCCGGTCACACCTTTATTGGCCACCAGTTGGCGCATCGCTTCCCACATCGACACATGGCTGTGGCGTGCGTGTTCGCGAATCGCTTCGACGGTCTTTTCGCCAATGCCGCGGGTCGGCACGTTGATCACCCGCTCCAGGGCCGCGTCGTTGCCGCGACCTTCGAGCAGGCGCATGTAGGCCATGGCGTTCTTGATTTCGGCGCGTTCGAAGAAGCGCTGGCCGCCGTAGATGCGGTACGGAATGCGCTCGCGCAGCAGCGCTTCTTCCAGCACCCGCGACTGGGCGTTGGAGCGATACAGGATGGCGATATCGCTGCGGGCCAGGCCGGTTTTCAGGGCGCTTTCGATGGTTTCCACCACGTAGCGCGCTTCATCGTGTTCGTTGAAGGCGGCGTACAGGTTGATTGCCTCGCCTTCACCGCCGTCGGTCCACAGCTCCTTGCCCAGGCGCCCGGTGTTATTGGCGATCAGGGCGTTGGCGGCCTTGAGGATGCCGGCGGTGGAGCGGTAGTTCTGCTCCAGGCGGATCACTTCGGTGTCCGGGAAGTCTTCGGAATACTGGTGGATGTTCTCGATCTTCGCGCCGCGCCAGCCGTAGATCGACTGGTCGTCGTCGCCCACCACCATCAGGCTGTCGCCGCCCTTGGCCAGCAGGCGCAACCAGGCGTACTGCACGGCGTTGGTGTCCTGGAACTCGTCCACCAGCACGTGGCGGAAACGCTTCTGGTAGTGCGCCAGCAGGCCCGGGTGGTCGCGCCACAGGTCCAGGGCGCGCAGCAGCAGTTCGGAGAAGTCGATGACCCCGGCGCGCTGGCAGGCGGCCTCGTAGGCCTCGTAGATGCCGCGCATGGTGGCCAGGAACAGGTCGCCGCTGGCTTGAATGTGTTGCGGACGCAGGCCTTCGTCCTTCTGCCCGTTGATGAACCATTGGGCTTGCCGGGCGGGCCAGCGCTGCTCGTCCAGGCCGAGGTCGCGGATTACCCGCTTGACCAGGCGCTGCTGGTCGTCGCTGTCGAGGATCTGGAAGGTCTGGCTCAGGCCGGCTTCTTGCCAGTGCGCCCGCAGCAGGCGGTGCGCCAGGCCGTGGAAGGTGCCGACCCACATGCCGGCCGGGTTGATACCCATCAACTGCTCGATGCGCTGGCGCATCTCGGCGGCGGCCTTGTTGGTGAAGGTCACCGACAGGATGGAGTGGGGCGAGGCGTTCTCGACCTGGATCAACCAGGCGATACGGTGCACCAGCACTCGGGTTTTACCGGAGCCAGCACCGGCCAGGACCAACTGACGACCCAAGGAGGCGGCTACGGCCTGGCGTTGGGCATCGTTGAGGGAGTTCAGCAGAAGGGAGAGATCATCGCGCATCGGGGCATTCTAGGGGGCTGGCGCACACCGGGCAAACCAAGCTTTGGTTTAGCCGATAAAAGAACGCTGGGGACGACCGGTCGGTCACGGGCTGCAGCCGTTGGCCGGGCTTGGCTGGAGGAATTTCACCGGGATCGGCGCTCGAGCGGATTTGTCGGTTTTATGATTCCAGGCTGTTTGGTCCGGGCGGTTGCTTGTGTATGCTCCGGCGACGTTTCGGGCTCAATCATTATAAGAACACTGCCTATGACACTCAGCACTGGCCCGTCCGGACCCTCAGTGGAGCCTCGGGTTGTTCGCAAGCAATACGCCATGGAGATGGCGGTAGAGCGCACGCGCCTGCTTTATCAGGGCTCCCTGTTGCCCACCCTGTTCATGCTGCTCAACGGCCTGGTCTGCGCCTGGCTGCTGTGGAGCCCCGAGCGTTATTGGCTGGTCAGCGTGTGGATGGTCTGGTTGCTGGCCCTGGTCGCCCTGCGGGTGATCCAGGTGGCGGCGTTCGACTCGGCGATTCCCAGCCGCCAGGCGCAACCGGTCTGGCGCCGCATGTTCCTGCTCGGCTCCGCCGTCAGCGGCCTGACCCTGGCCTGCGCCGGCATCGCCTTGATGCCCACCGACAATTTCCTGCAACAGGCCTGGGTCTTCGGCCTGATCGGCGCGGCGATCCTCTCGGCCAGCGTGGCCTACGCGGTCAGCCTGCCGGCCTTCCTGTCCTTTACCTTGCCCTGCCTGTTGCCGGCGATCGGCTACCTGTTCTGGGGCGGCGACGAGCAGCAGCGAGGCTGGGGCTGGCTGGGCTTGATTCTGCTGGTGTCGCTGAGTGTGGTGGCCTGGCAGGTCAACCGCCTGATCCAGATGGGCTTGCTGCGGCGTTTCCAGAACCAGGCGCTGATCGAACACCTGCAACAGGCGCAGAGCCGCAGCGAACAGCTCAACAGCGAGCTGCTGCGGGAAGTCGAGCAGCGCCGCCGTGCCGAAGAAGAGCTGCGCGAAGCCCAGGTCGGCCTGGAAAGCCGGGTGGCCCAGCGCAGCCTCGAACTGGACGCGGCCAACCAGGCCCTGAGCAAGAGCGAAGCGCGCCTGGCCCTGGCCCTGAAGGCCAGCCAGCTGGGGCTGTGGGACTGGAACCTGCAGACCGACGAGGTCCATCACAGCCATATCAAGGAGCTGTTCGGCCTGGAGCCGGAGTTCGTGCGGGCGATGCTCAGCCACCTCAAGCCGTTGCTGCACCCCGAAGACCTGCCGCTGCTCAAGCGCGCGCTGGTGGAGCACCTGAAGGGGCGCACCGAGGATTACCTGGTGGAATACCGCGTGCGCCACGGCGATGGCCACTGGGTGTGGATCGAGGACCGTGGGCGCGCCGTGGAGCGCGGCCCCGGTGGACGGGTGCTGCGCATGGTCGGCACCCGGCGCGATATCAGCGCCAGCAAGCAGCAGGAAGAGCAGCAACGCCTGGCGGCGATGGTGTTCGAGGCGGCCAGCGAGGGCATCGTGATCCTCGACCCGGATTACGTGCTGCTGGCGGTCAACCAGGCCTTCAGCCGGGTTACCGGTTACCAGATCGAGGACATGCTCGGGCGCAATGTGGTCGACCTGCCGTGCAGCCGCGATGCGCGGCGGCACTATCCGGTGATTCATCAGGCCCTCGAACAGCACGGCAGCTGGCAGGGCGAACTGGTGGAGGCGCGCAAGAACGGCGAGCTGTACCCGCAGTGGCTGCAATTGAATGTGGTGCGCGATGCTCGGGGAAATATCAGCCATATTGTGGGCTTCTTCGCCGATCTGTCGGCGCGGCGCGAATCCGAAGAGCGCATGCGCTACCTGACCCATTACGACGAACTCACCGGCCTGGCCAACCGTTCGCTGTTCCGCGAACGCTTGCGCGAAGCCCATCAACGGATGCGCCAGGGCGGCCGTAGCCTGGCCCTGGTGCATATCAATCTGGACCGTTTCAAGCTGCTCAACGACAGCCTGGGCCACGACGTCGCCGACCAGCTGTTGCAGAAAATGGCGCGGCGGCTGGTCAACGCGCTGCCGGAAGCCGACACCATCGCCCGGTTGTCTGGCGATGAATTCGCGGTGCTGTTCGATGCCTATGGCAGCCTGTCGAGCCTGACCCGGGTGGCCACGCGCCTGTCGGCCAAGCTGCGCTTGCCGATCACCGTGGAAGGCCATGAGCTGGTGGTCAGCGCCTCCATGGGCATCAGCATGCTGCCCGACAGCGCGCGGGAAATTCCGGCGCTGATCAGCCAGGCGAACATCGCCATGCAACACGCCAAGCACCTGGGCGGCAACAATTTCCAGTTCTACACCGCCAGCTTGCAAGCCAGCACCCTGGAGCGCCTGCAGTTGGAGAACCAGCTGCGCAAGGCGGTCGAGGAGCGCCAGCTGAAGGTGTTCTACCAGCCGAAACTGTGCCTCGCCACTGGGCGCCTGAATGCCGCCGAGGCCCTGGTGCGCTGGGACCATCCCGACCTGGGGCGGGTGCCGCCGGGGGACTTTATCGGCCTGGCGGAGGAGATCGGGCTGATCGGCCCGATCGGCGAGTTCGTATTGCGCCAGGCCTGCTGGCAAGCCTGCGAGTGGCAGCGCCAGGGGCTGCCGGCGATTCGGGTGTCGGTGAACCTGTCGGTGCATCAGCTGCGCCAGGGCAAGCTGGTCAGCCAGGTGCGCAGCGTGCTGGAAGAAACCGGGCTGGCGCCGCATTTCCTCGAGTTGGAGCTGACCGAAAGCCATCTGCTCGACAGCGTCGAACACATCGTTTCCACCTTCCAGCAGCTGCGTGACCTGGGGGTGAAACTGGCCATCGACGATTTCGGCACCGGTTATTCCTCGCTGAGTTACCTCAAGCGGATTCCGGTGGACTACGTAAAGATCGACCAGGCGTTCATCCGCGGCCTGAGCGAGGGCGGTGCCGACGCGGCGATCACCCGGGCGATCATCGCCATGGCCCATGGGCTGTCGCTGAAAGTGGTGGCCGAAGGGGTGGAGCATCCGGGGCAGCTGGCGTTTCTCAAGGAGCAGAAATGCGATGAGGTGCAGGGCTACCTGATCAGCCGGCCGGTGGAAGCCGAGGGCCTTGCGGCGCTATTGAGGGCCGAGACTTTGTAGCCGTCGCCAGGGGGCAGCAGGTTTTCAGGAATATCTGAGATTCGGCTTTCACCGAAGCTGCGGCGGCGATACCGCCCAGTGCGAGTGCAGGCTGCGCCAGCAGCTACAAAGAGCACGCGAGGCTAAAACAGTGGGGTGCAAAGGTGATTCAGTTACGCATTGAGCAGGCAAAAAGCGAATTCATGTAGTATAACTACAAAATTGCTACATCCTTGGGCGTCTGCCCCATAACAATGAGTCCAGCCCTTTGAATCTGTTGCAGCACATTGCCCAATCACGCCATCTCTTGCGCAAGTCGGAGCTCAAGGTCGCCGATCATGTGCTGCTCGACCCTGCGGCTGTGATGCACAGTTCCATGGCCGATCTGGCCCACAGCGTGGGTATCAGCGAGCCGACCATCGTGCGCTTTTGCCGGGCCATCGGTTGCTCGGGGTTCCAGGACCTGAAGCTCAAGCTGGCGCAGAGCCTGGCGGCCGGGGCGAGCTTCGGCCAGTTCGCGATCCACGAAGACGATTCGGTCGCCGATTACAGCCTGAAAATTTTCGACACCACCCTGCACACCCTGATGGAGGTTCGCGAGAAGCTCGATCCGGTGGAGTTGCAAAGGGCTGTGACCCTCATGTCCCAGGCCCAGCGCGTGGAGTTCTACGGCTTTGGCGCTTCCGGCGCGGTGGCGGCGGATGCCCAGCACAAGTTCTTCCGCCTGCTGCTGACCGCGGCGGCCTATTCCGACCCGCACATGCAGGCGATGTCGGCGGTGACCCTCAAGCCCAGCGACGTGGCGATCTGCATTTCCCAGTCCGGGCGTTCCAAGGACCTGCTGATCACCGCCAACCTGGTGCGTGAAAGCGGCGCTTCGCTGATCACCCTGTGTCCGAGCCAGACACCGCTGGCCGAGCTGTCGACCGTCAACCTGGCGATCGACGTGCACGAAGACACCGAGATCTACACCCCGCTGACCTCGCGTATCGCCCACCTGGTGGTGATCGACGTCCTGGCGATGGGCGTGGCCATGGCCCGCGGCCCGAGCCTGGTCAACCACCTCAAGAGCGTCAAGCGCAGCCTTCGCAGCCTGCGCCTGTCGCCCAAGTCGGTGAAAGCCCTGGACGATTGATCGCGAGCGCCGTCATCGCGGGCGCCGCATACCTTGTAGGAGCGAGGCTTG
>NZ_JBQENK010000010.1:0-75325 GCF_052044735.1 Pseudomonas sp. 22526 | reverse complement strand
CGCTCCTACAGGATCGCTGTGAGCCCCCCCCGGCAATTTTCATCATCCTGTAACCGACCCGCAGCCAAATCGTCATTGGCAGGCTTCATCTTGTACTCCCGTACTCGCATTGGGAGACTCGAAATGGCCCGGCCTTACGAAGAGAGCAACAGCGCAGTCAAGACCCGTCGTCAGCAGGAAGACCAGCGCCGCATGGAATTTCGCCGCGCGATCGAACATCGCTGTGAGCTGCGCCGTCTGCAGCAGGAAATCAACGATTACCCCGAGCTGGACGCCGTCAATTACTGGCAGGCAGCCCCGGCAGCTTCCCGTCAAAACGTTCAACAAGCCCGCTGATCTGCACCCGTTCGCTGCGGATAAACCCCAGGAACGCATGCGCTACCGGTGACAGGCGTTTAGCCTTGGCCTGCACCAGGCACCAGCTGCGATACAACGGCAGCTCTTCTACCGGCAACTCGACGAGTCCTCCGGTTGCCAACTCAAGGTTCAGGGCGTGGCGCGTCAACAGCGCCACGCCCAGACCCGCCAGCACACACTCCCGCTGCGCTTCGGCCGACGACACTTCCAGGGTCTGGGTGAAGTGCACGCGCTTTTCCTTGAAATACTCCTCGCAGGCCAGGCGCGTGCCCGAGCCCTGTTCGCGCACCAGCAGGTTGTAGGGCTCCAGGTCCTGCAGGCGCAACGGCCCCAGGTGGCACAGCGGATGGTCGGGCGGCGCCACGGCGACGATCGGGTTGTTGAGGAACGGCAGGAACTCCAGGCCCATGTCCTGCGGGACCATGGACATGATCACCAGGTCGTCGCGGTTATCCGAGAGGCGACGGATCACCTGGCCCCGGTTGACCACTGTCAGTTGCAGGTTCACTTCAGGGTGCTGGCGCTTGAAGGCGGCGAACAGGTGCGGCACGAAGTACTTGGCGCTGGATTCCACCGCCAGTTTCAGCTGGCCCTGCAAGGAACCCTGCATGTCCGACAGCTGCATGTCGAGGTTCTCCAGGCGCCCGAAGATGTCGCGGCTGGCCCGTTGCAGGGCTTCGGCGGCCTCGGTCATGTAGAGCTTCTTGCCGACGTAGTCGAACAGCGGCTGACCGATCAACTCCTCCAGCTGGCGAATCTGCAGGCTGACGGCGGGCTGGGTCAGAGACATTTCGTCCGCCGCCCGGCTGTAGGAGCGCAGATCGCAGACCTCATTGAAGATCTGTAGCTGGCGTAATGTCATACGCATCAAGGACTTACGCATTATCTAAGGTCTCGCGCCGAGGGCTGTCGGATCAACTATAAGTCTTTGCTTATGAGCGACCCAATAATTATTGATTTTTGTTAATTCATCGACAGGAATAGTGTGGGCCTGCGACTGGCTTGAAACATTTGGTCACGCGCCGACCCAGTCTAGGGGTCGTATGTTCCAACGGCTCAAGGGTACCTCCAAGTGATAAAAAAGATCCTGATCGCCAACCGTGGTGAGATTGCCGTACGAATCGTGCGTGCCTGCGCCGAGATGGGCATTCGCTCGGTCGCGATCTTCTCCGACGCCGATCGCCATGCCCTGCATGTGAAGCGCGCGGATGAAGCCCACAGCATCGGTGCCGAACCCCTGGCCGGCTACCTGAACCCGCGCAAGCTGGTGAACCTGGCAGTGGAAACCGGCTGCGACGCACTGCATCCCGGCTACGGCTTCCTTTCGGAAAACGCCGAACTGGCGGACATCTGCGCCGAACGTGGAATCAAATTCATAGGTCCATCGGCTGAAGTGATTCGCCGCATGGGCGACAAGACCGAAGCCCGCCGCAGCATGATCAAGGCTGGCGTGCCGGTTACCCCGGGCACCGAAGGCAACGTCGCCGATATCCACGAAGCCCTGCGCGAAGGCGACCGCATCGGTTACCCGGTGATGCTCAAGGCCACGTCCGGCGGTGGCGGCCGTGGCATTCGTCGCTGCAACAGCCGCGACGAGCTGGAACAGGCGTTCCCCCGGGTGATTTCCGAGGCGACCAAGGCGTTCGGCTCCGCCGAAGTGTTCCTGGAAAAGTGCATCGTCAATCCCAAGCACATCGAGGCGCAGATCCTCGGCGACAGCTTTGGCAACGTGGTGCACCTGTTCGAGCGCGACTGCTCGATCCAGCGCCGCAACCAGAAGCTGATCGAGATCGCCCCCAGCCCGCAACTGACCCCGGAACAGCGCGCCTACATCGGCGACCTGTCGGTGCGCGCGGCCAAGGCGGTGGGTTACGAGAACGCCGGTACCGTGGAGTTCCTGCTCGCCGATGGCGAGGTGTACTTCATGGAGATGAACACCCGGGTACAGGTGGAGCACACCATCACCGAGGAAATCACCGGCATCGACATCGTTCGCGAGCAGATCCGCATCGCTTCCGGCCTGCCGCTTTCGGTGAAGCAGGAAGACATCCATCACCGTGGTTTCGCCCTGCAGTTCCGGATCAACGCCGAAGACCCGAAAAACAACTTCCTGCCGAGCTTCGGCAAGATCACCCGTTACTACGCGCCCGGCGGTCCTGGCGTGCGTACCGACACGGCGATCTACACCGGCTACACCATTCCGCCGTTCTACGACTCCATGTGCCTGAAGCTGGTGGTCTGGGCCCTGACCTGGGAAGAGGCGATGGACCGTGGCTTGCGCGCCCTGGACGACATGCGTCTGCAAGGGGTCAAGACCACCGCCGCCTATTACCAGGAAATCCTGCGCAACCCGGAGTTCCGTAGCGGCCAGTTCAATACCAGCTTCGTCGAAAGCCACCCTGAACTGACCAACTACTCGATCAAGCGCAAACCCGAAGAGCTGGCCCTGGCCATCGCCGCCGCCATCGCCGCCCACGCAGGCCTTTGAATGCAGCTGCAAGCTGTCAGCGGCAAGCTGCAAGTAGAAGCAGATCGGCTTTTGCTTGCGGCTTGTAGCTTGAAGCTTGCCGCTATGAGGAGATAAGAATGTCCAAGAAGATCTTTGTTACTGACACCATCCTGCGCGACGCCCACCAATCGCTGCTGGCGACCCGCATGCGCACCGAAGACATGCTGCCGATCTGCGACAAGCTCGACAAAGTCGGCTACTGGTCGCTGGAAGTCTGGGGCGGCGCGACCTTCGACGCCTGCGTGCGTTTCCTCAAGGAAGACCCCTGGGAGCGCCTGCGCAAACTGCGCGCCGCGCTGCCCAACACCCGCCTGCAAATGCTCCTGCGCGGGCAGAACCTGCTGGGCTACCGCCATTACAGCGACGACGTGGTCAAGGCCTTCGTCGCCAAGGCGGCGGTCAACGGCATCGACGTGTTCCGCATCTTCGACGCCATGAACGACGTGCGTAACCTGCGGGTGGCCATCGAAGCGGTGAAAGCCGCCGGCAAGCACGCCCAGGGCACCATTGCCTACACCACCAGCCCGGTGCACACCATCGAGGCGTTCGTGGCGCAGGCCAAGCAGATGGAATCCATGGGTTGCGACTCGGTGGCGATCAAGGACATGGCTGGCCTGCTGACCCCTTACGCCACTGGCCAACTGGTCAAGGCGCTGAAGGCCGAGCAGTCGCTGCCGGTGTTCGTCCACTCGCATGACACTGCTGGTTTGGCCGCGATGTGCCAGCTCAAGGCCATCGAAAACGGCGCCGACCACATCGACACCGCGATCTCCAGCTTCGCCTGGGGCACCAGCCACCCGGGCACCGAGTCGATGGTTGCCGCCCTCAAAGGCAGCGAATTCGACACCGGCCTGGACCTGGAGCTGCTGCAGGAAATCGGCCTGTACTTCTACGCCGTGCGCAAGAAGTACCACCAGTTCGAAAGCGAATTCACCGCGGTCGATACCCGGGTACAGGTCAACCAGGTGCCGGGCGGGATGATTTCCAACCTGGCCAACCAGCTCAAGGAGCAGGGCGCCCTGAACCGCATGAACGAAGTGCTGGCGGAGATCCCGCGGGTGCGTCACGACCTCGGCTACCCGCCGCTGGTGACCCCGACTTCGCAGATCGTCGGCACCCAGGCGTTCTTCAACGTGCTGGCCGGCGAGCGCTACAAGACCATCACCAACGAGGTGAAGCTGTACCTGCAAGGCGGCTACGGCAAGGCGCCGGGTGAGGTGGACGAGAAACTGCGGCGCCAGGCCATCGGTAGCGAAGAGGTGATCGACGTGCGCCCGGCCGACCTGCTGAAGCCGGAAATGACCAAGCTGCGCACTGACATCGGTGCCCTGGCCAAGTCCGAAGAAGACGTGCTGACCTATGCCATGTTCCCGGACATCGGGCGCAAGTTCCTCGAAGAGCGCGAAGCCGGCACCCTGACGCCGGAAGTACTGCTGCCGATTCCGGAAGCGGGCGGCGTGACCTCGGCCGGCGGCGAAGGCGTACCGACCGAGTTCGTCATCGACGTGCACGGCGAGACCTACCGCGTCGACATCACCGGTGTCGGCGTGAAGGCCGAAGGCAAGCGCCACTTCTACCTGTCCATCGACGGCATGCCGGAAGAAGTGGTGTTCGAGCCGCTCAACGAGTTCGTCGGCAGCGGCAGCAGCAAGCGCAAGCAGGCCAGCGCGCCGGGCCACGTCAGCACCACCATGCCGGGCAATATCGTCGACGTGCTGGTCAAGGAAGGCGACAGCGTCAAGGCCGGCCAGGCTGTACTGATCACCGAAGCCATGAAGATGGAAACCGAAGTCCAGGCGGCCATCGCCGGCAAGGTCACCGCCATCCACGTGGCCAAGGGCGACCGGGTCAATCCGGGCGAAATCCTGATCGAGATCGAAGGCTGAGTTCAGGCCTTCATCTGCAACGTTTTACCTCGGGGGGGCTACGGCCTCCCTTTTTTTGCCTGTCGCCAGGCGCTGGGGGAACAGCCCGGCGTGCCGCTGCAAGCTGCCTGAAGGGGTATTTTCAGTTTTGAATTTGAGTGCATTTTGATGCACTTATTTCGTTCTGAAATGAATGTATCTGCATTACAATGCACTCTGATGCCGTAATGTTCATTGAAAGTGTATTAAATTGCAGGTGATACAGTGCTTCGGCTGACTTTGCAGCTCTACTGCGCAGGGGCATGGAGCGACGCCATGACCCTGACCTTCGACAGGCCTGAAGAGGGCTTCGCCAGCCCCTGCAGTTTTGGTTATGTGCAGCAGTACCTGGTGGATAACCTGGAGGCTGTTGGCAGTCCGCTGGCCAGGTCGGTCAGTGCGCAGATTCCCTTGGGTTGGGAGCCTTGGCGTGAAGATCGGGCCCCAGCCTTTCTCTATGACCTTGCCCCTACAGCAGCGGCCGGGGGCTTCTTGCTGCGTCAGATCGGCCATGAGCGGCCGGACGGCATGGGCGTCGAATTGTTCCTGTTGGCCCGGTCCACGGCGGCACCCATCGGCAACCTGCGGATCAAGGAGTCGCTGACGGGGCTGCGCAGGCGTCCGGCGCTGGGGTTTTCCCGGGACCAGGTGATCGCCCTCGATAACCGCTTTCTCGAGTACGCCCACGAACAGGGCGCGGCTTTTGGCGGCACTGCGAGCGTCGGTGACCAGGCCCCCAAACTGTTGCTGACCCAGAACCCTGAGGGTCTGCTGTACCCCGACGCGCTGCTCGACGATGCCTCGGCGGCGCGCCACTGGTGGGTGAAGTTCCCCCGTAACCCCGCTACGCAGAATGCCGGCGACATCCTCAGGAGCGAGTTCCACTATTACCGCGCGCTGCAGCAACTGGGCATCGACACGCTGCCGGCCGAGGGCCTGGCCCTGGAAGAGGGGCCCAGGCCCAGCCTGTGGATGCAGCGCTTTGACCGCCGGGTGACGCAGGCGGGTGTCGAGCGCCTGGCGGTGGAGTCGATCTACTCCCTGGCGGGGCTGGTGGGCCATGGCCAGGGAATGCGACACACCGAGGTGTTGGGGATTCTCGCCGAACTGTGGCGGTCCACGGGCCAGGAGTCGGCGATCCCCGAGTTGGTGGCGGATTACCTGCGCCGGGATCTGCTCAACAAGATCCTCGGCAACTCGTCCAACCATGGCCACAACATCTCGATCATCCGCACCGAAGCTACGGTGCAACTGGCGCCGATCTACGATCTGGCACCCATGGTCATGGACGATGAGGGCATTACCCGGACCATTAAATGGCCCGGGCGCATGGAAGTGGCGGGCGACGTGGACTGGCGCCTGGTGTGCGCGAGCCTGAAACCGCTGCTCGACCCTGAAGCTGCCCTGGCGCGCCTGCGGGAGGATGCCGAACGCCTGCGGGCCTTGCCGGACCTGTTGAGCGCCAGTGGCTTGCCCGACGCCACCCTGAATCACCCGCGCGTTCACTTGCGCCACTTGGACCGACGCCTGCAGGAGTGGGGACTGCGATGACTACAACCCTGGAAGAGCGCGGCGCGCTGATCGACAACATCCAGCAGGAACTGGCTGCCGGCCGCTTGCCGCTTGGTGATGCGGTCAGGCGCCTGCGTACCGAAGTTACGGCGCTGCATCAGAGCCAGTTCGCCAGGATGTGCCGGATTTCCCTGCGCACCCTGATCCACATCGAACATGGTGACGGCAATCCGACCCTCAAGTCGCTGAACGCGGTGTTCAAGCCCTTCGGTTTGCAGATGGGGGTGGTGAACGTGCAGAAAGCCAGTCGCGCCCGCTCGCTGCTCAATGATCTGGAGCGCCTGGAAAAGGGCCCGGGCATGTCCGGGCCCTCGGCACTCAACTGAGCCTCAGCCGCGCTTGGCGTAAGCCTTGCCGTAATGCCTTTCCATCCGCGCCTGGATCAGTTCCAGGCCGATCGACAGCAGCCAGTAGATGATCGCCGCGGTGCTGAGCATTTCGATGTAGCGGTAGCTGGAGCGACCGTAGGACTGGGCCAGGAACATTACTTCCCAGACGCCCATCACCGAGATCAGCGACGAATCCTTGAGCATCGAGATGAACTGGTTGGTGGCCGGCGGGATGATGGTGCGCATGGCTTGCGGCAGGGTCACGCGCCAGAAGATCACGCTGTCGCGCATGCCCAGCGCCAGGGAGGCTTCGCGCTGGCCGTGGGGCACGCCGAGGATGCCGGCGCGGAAGATCTCGCTGAGGTAGGCGCCGTAGTTCAGCGACAGGGCGATGACCCCGGCGGCGATGGCGCCCGGCACCACGCCCAGTTGCGGCAGGCCGAGGTAGATCAGCAGGATCTGGATCAGCAGCGGCGTGCCGCGAAAGAACGAGGCGTAGAAGCTGGCGATGCCAAAGGCCACGGCGCTTTTCGACAGCCGGGCGAGGGCGGTGACGAAGCCCAGCAGCGACGACAACACGATCGAGCACAGGCAGAGGAACAGGGTCAGCGCCGCGCCTTGCAGAAAACCGTTGGGGGCCAGGGTGACGCCGAGCAGGTTGGGCAGCTTGTCGAGGATGATCGAGAACTTCAGGTCGAAGCTCAGGAAGAAACTGGCGAACAGGCCGAACAGCACCGCCCAGGTCAGGTACAGGCGGGTGCGGAAACCGAAGAGGCGTTTGACCAGCGGCTCGGCCAGCGCTTGCGGTGGCCGAGGCGGTTGGGAAAAAGAAGTCATTGGCTGATGTCGGCGCCGATCCATTTCTGCGAGAGCTTGCTCAGGGTGCCGTCCTGCTTCAGCTGGGCGAACACTTCACGGACCTTGGCATGCCATTGGGCGTCGCCTTTCTCGATGGCCACCGAGTTGGGCTCGGCGTACAGCGGCTCGCCGGCGAGCTTGAAGCGCGGGTCCTGGGCCAGGCGCGGCTGGGCGGTCACCAGGTTGGTGAGGATCGCGTCCAGGCGCACGCCAGCGCCCAGGCCGAGGTCCTGGAAGGCCACGTTGTCGGTGTCGTACGGGGCGATCTGCACGTTGTCGAACGGGTACTGCAGCTGGGTGTCCTCGGCGCCCTCGATCACCAGGTTCTTGTTCAGGTAGCTCTCGTAGCTGGAAGCGCTGGTCAGCCCGACCTTCTTGTCGCTCAGGTCCTTGGCGCCGTGGATGCGCTGGTCCTTGGCGTTGACCACGATCACCGCGGGCGAGGCGTAGTACTGCACCGGAAAGTCGAAGACTTCGGCGCGGGCCTTGCTCGGGGTCATGGAGCAGATGCAGATGTCATAGCGACCGCTCCAGCGGCCGGCGGCGATCACGTCCCAGGACGGTGTTTCCAGGCGCAGCTTCACCCCCAGCTTGTCAGCCACGGCCTTGGCCACGTCGACGTCGAAACCATCGAGCTGGTTCTGATCGTTGAGGAAGGAGAAGGGCGGGTAGCTTTCCATCAGCACGCCCACCAGCTCTTTTTTCTGTTCGATACGCTCCAGGGTGGCGCCGGCAAAGGCCTGGCTGGAGGCAGCGAGAATCGTCAGGCCGAGGGCCAGCAGCGGTTTGAAATTCATGGAAGTCCCGAACAGAAAAAGAGTTGTTATTAACTGAATGGTGCGTATTAAATAGTTATAAGAACGACTCAGATAGTGAGTTATTTTCATAAGCATATGAGTAAAGAGCATATGGGTGCAGGCAGCAGGGTAATTCTGGATGGCGGCATGGGTCGTGAACTGCAACGCCGCGGGGCGCCGTTCAGGCAGCCCGAGTGGTCGGCGCTGGCCCTGAGCGAAGCACCGCAGGCGGTGGAAGCGGTGCATGCGGCTTATATCGAAAGCGGTGCCGAGGTCATCACCAGCAACAGCTATGCGGTGGTGCCGTTCCACATCGGCGAAGCGCGGTTTGCCGCAGAAGGGCAGGCGCTGGCGGCCCTGGCCGGCGAGCTGGCGCGGCGTGCGGTGCAGGCTTCCGGCAAGCCGGTGCGGGTCGCCGGTTCGCTGCCGCCGCTGTTCGGCTCCTATCGCCCGGACCTGTTCGAGGCCGGCCGTGCCGCGGAGTTGCTGGCGCCGCTGGTCAGCGGCCTGGCCCCCCATGTCGACCTGTGGCTGGCGGAAACCCAGAGCTCCACGGTCGAGGCGCGGGCGATCCACGCCGGCCTGCCCAAGGATGGCAAGGCCTTCTGGCTATCCTTCACCTTGCACGATGAGAACCCCGACGAGGTGCCGCGCTTGCGCTCCGGCGAACCGGTGGCGGACGCGGCGGCAGTGGCCGCCGAGCTGGGGGTGGAAACCCTGCTGTTCAACTGCAGCCAGCCGGAAGTGATAGGCGCGGCGATCGACGCGGCGCGGGCAACCTTCGAGCGGCTGGGGGTGAAGATCAATATCGGCGCCTACGCCAACGCCTTCCCGCCGCAACCGAAGGAAGCCACGGCCAACGATGGCCTCGACCCGCTGCGCGAAGACCTCGACCCGCCGGGCTACCTGCAGTGGGCGGCCGACTGGCGGCAACGCGGCGCCAGCCACCTGGGTGGCTGCTGCGGTATCGGGCCGGAGCACATTGCCGTGCTGGCGCAGAAGCTGACTTAAAAGCATCGCGGGCAATCGAGCGTCGACCGGCCGCTCCTACAGGTTCAGCACCCGGCCTTGTAGGAGCGAGGCTTGCCCGCGATGACGTCGGATCAAACACCGCCTGACAAGGGCGTTACCCCCGGCACTCCACCAACCCCTTCACCTGCCCCGAACCACTCTGGTTGTCCTCGCTCAACCAGCGCTCGAACCCCGCGCCGACCTTCGGCCACTCGGAATCGAGGATCGAGAACCAGGCGGTATCGCGGTTCTGGCCCTTGACCACCATGTGCTGGCGGAACACCCCCTCGAAGCTGAAACCCAGGCGCTCGGCCGCGTAACGGGAGCGGGCGTTGGCGTTGTTGCATTTCCATTCCAGGCGGCGATAGCCCAGGGCGAAGGCTTCCTTGGCCAGCAGGTACACCGCTTCGGTGCTCTTCGGCGAACGCTGCATGGGCGCGCCGAAGGTGACGTGGCCGATCTCGATGCGGCCCTGGGCCGGGACGATCGACATCAGGCTGAGGATGCCCTGCACCTGGCCGCTGGCCCGGTCGATCACGCTGAAGAAATACGGGTCGCTGTTGGCCGCGTGGTTGTTCAGCCAGTCATTGAAGGCGCTGCGTTCGGTAAAGGGGCCGTAGGGCAGGTAGTCCCACAGCTTGGGATCGGCGCCCGGGCCCTGGAAGGCTTGCCACAGGTCGTCGGCGTGGCGCGCCGGGTCGAGTTTTTCCAGGCGGATGAAGCGCCCTTCGAGCAGGGTGGTCGACGGCGGCGGCACGCCTTTCCAGTCGGCGAGTGAGATCGGCATGGGGTTCTCCTTGAACGCTTAAAGGGCTTTGCGAAATTGAATGAAACCCGGGCGCTCGGCGATCCGCTCGTAGAGCTGGATGGCGGTGGCGTTGGTTTCGTGGGTCAGCCAGTGGACCTTGCAGCAGCCGTCGGCCTTGGCGGTGGCGTAGACGAATTCGATCAGTTGCCGACCCACGCCGGTGCCGCGTTGCTCCGGGATGACCAGCAGGTCCTGCAGGTAGCAGGAGCTCTCGATGCTCCAGTTGGAGCGGTGGTAGATGAAATGCACCATGCCCACCGCCTGCTCGCCGTCCCAGGCCAGGGCGGCGTGGGTCGGCTCGGCGGGATCGAGGAAGCGTTGCCAGGTGCTGCGGGTGACCGCATCGGCCAGCTCGGTGTCATAGAACCGCAGATAGGCCTGCCACAGCGGCAGCCAGGCTGCGTGGTCATTGGCGGTAACGGGACGAATCTGGATCTGGCTCATGGCTGCTCCTGGCGCATCAGTTGGGAAATGCTCTGGTCATGGGGATCGGCGCTGGCGGCCAATCCGTCGCGCACGCCGTCGATGTCGGTGGCGGTGCGGTTCTGGCTGAGTTTGCGTTTGCCCTCCAGGCGCTGGATCGGCAGGGCGAAGCCGACGATGGCGCGCAGCATGCTGTCCATGAACTCGGCGGGGGCGTCCTCGAATTTCCAGGGGCTGGCGCGCCCGGCTTCATGCTGGTTGGTCAGGGTGCTGACCACTTCGCGGATGCGCTGCGGATCATGGAACACCTCGGCCACGCCGTAGGCATGCACGCTCACGTAGTTCCAGGTCGGCACCACTTTGCCGTGCTCGGCCTTGCTCGGGTACAGCGACGGGCTGACGTAGGCCTCGGCCCCCTGGAAGATCAGCAGGGCCTCGGCGCCGCTGGCCAGTTCCTGCCATTGCGGGTTGGCCCTGGCCAGGTGACCGTAGAGGGTACCGTACGGGCCCTGGTCCGGGGCGAACAGCAGCGGCAGGTGATTGGCCTGCAGGCCGCGTTCCCCGTAGGTCACCAGGGTGGCCAGGCGGGTTTCGCCGATCAGCTGGTGCAGGGTGGGCAGGTCTTCTTCGGCGAAAGCGCGGGGTAGGTACATGGAAAAATATCCTTGGCGAATGGCTGCATCCTAGGCAGGCTATTGGTCTGTTGTAAGAGCCATCTTTGGTAATTTTCATAGGTCCATTTGGCCACTCCATTCAGCCGCTCAGGGGACAGCCCATGAACAGCCCGGCATTGCCGCTTTCCTTCAACCCTGCCGGTATCGAGCTGGACCCTGGCCAGGGACTCAGCCGCCAGCTGTACCAGGCGTTGCGCCAGCGGGTGCTGGACGGCCGGCTGGCCAGCGGCACGCGGCTGCCGGCCAGTCGCGACCTGGCGGCGGCCCTGGAGATTTCCCGCAACAGCGTGGTGCGTGCCTACGACCAGCTGTACGCCGAAGGTTTTATCGAAGGCCGGGTCGGCGATGGCACCTATGTGGCGCAATTGCCCGAGAGCCGGTTGCCGATCAGAAAGTCCTCAGGAAATTTATCCACAAAAGTATCCACAGGGTTATCACCAGGCTTACCCACAGGCTTATCCACAAAAAGCCCTAATTTACCTGGGATTACATCCAGTAAAGTTATCCACAGTGAGGCGTTGGAGCGGGTCGAACAGCATCATTTGTCGATCCCGCAAAGCGGTCCGCCACGGGCTTTTCGGGTGGGGATTCCGGCCTTCGATCTGTTTCCGTTCGAGGTCTGGGCCAAGCTGAATGCGGCTTTCTGGCGCAAACCGGATCTGGGCCAGTTGTGTTATGGCGATTCCGCCGGCGAGGAGCGTCTGCGCGGATTGATCGCCGCCTACCTACGCAGTTCGCGCGGCATGCAATGCAGTGCTGAACAAATTGTGATCACCAGTGGTGCACAACAGGGCATAAGCCTTTGTGCACAGTTGCTGGTGAACCCCGGCGACGGCGTGGCTGTGGAAAACCCCGGCTATCGGGCGGCGGGGCATGCCTTCGCGATTGCCGGCGCGCGCCTGCACGGGGTGGCGGTGGACAACGAGGGCTTCGACTGTGCAGCCCTGGCGGGTCTGAACGATTGCCGCCTGGCCTATGTCACGCCGTCCCACCAGTACCCCACCGGAGTGACCCTGAGCCTGGCCCGGCGCCTGGAACTGCTGGCCTGGGCCGAGCGCAGCAATGGCTGGATAGTCGAGGACGACTATGACGGCGAGTACCGCTACAGCGGGGCGCCGCTGGCACCCTTGGCGGCCCTCGACCGGCAGGGCCGGGTGCTGTACGTCGGCACTTTCGGCAAGGTCGCGTTCCCGGCCTTGCGTCTGGGTTACCTGGTTTTGCCGCCGGCGCTGGTGCAGCCCTTCGCCCAGCGCCGGGCGGTGGATGTGCGCCATTCCGAGGTCAGCACCCAGGCGGTGATGGCTGAGTTCATGGCCGCCGGGCATTTCCAGCGGCATATCCGGCGCATGCGCCGCGCCGCCTTGAGCCGGCGTGATGCCTTATTGGCCGGCTGGCCTGTGGATATCCCCGGGGTGGGCAAGTTGCCGAACGTGGCGGCTGGCCTGCACCTGACGATCCCGGTGGACAGCCTGGCCCGGGAGCAGGAACTGGTGGCGCAGGCCGCGGCGGTGGATGTGGAGATCAATGGCCTGAGCAACTACTGGCTGCCGGATTCGCCGCTGCCGCAGGACCAGCGCGCGGGGCTGGTGCTGGGCTTTGCCGCGGTGCCCGAGGCCGCTATCGCCTGTGCCCTGGAGCGTCTGCGCCGGGCCTGGGGCGTGTGACGGCTATACTCGCGGCCATTGTCTTTGCCGAGAATCCTTATGAGCCTGACTCTTTCCGCGGCGCCCGAACGCAAATTCGGCGCGCCCTTGTTCGCTTTGATCGTGCTGCTGGCCGCTGGCGTCTTCCTACAGGTCCAGGCTGGCTTGCGCCAGGTGTGGCTGTTGCTGCTGGGCGCGGCCCTGGGCCTGACCCTGTATCACGCCGCCTTCGGTTTCACTTCGGCCTGGCGGGTGTTCATCCGCGATCGGCGCGGCGCCGGCCTGCGGGCGCAGATGGTCATGCTGGCGCTGGCGGTGCTGCTGTTCTTCCCGGCCCTGGGCGCGGGCACTCTGTTCGGTTCGCCGGTCACGGGGCTGGTGGCGCCGGCCGGGGTCTCGGTGATTGTCGGGGCGTTCATCTTCGGTATCGGCATGCAGCTGGGCGGCGGTTGCGCGTCCGGCACGCTGTTTACCGTGGGCGGCGGTAACGCGCGGATGCTGGTGACCCTGCTGTTTTTCATCTGCGGTTCGCTGATTGCCACCCACCATGTGCACTGGTGGTTCGCCTTGCCGTCGCTGCCGCCGGTTTCCATCGTGCAGCACTTCGGTGTGGCACCGGCATTGGGGCTCAGCCTGGGTCTGTTCGCCTTGATTGCCCTGGTCACGGTGCGCCTGGAGAAAAGCCGCCACGGCGCGCTGGAAGCACCGGTCGACAGCGCGCACCAAGGCTGGCGCCGTCTGCTGCGCGGGCCCTGGCCGCTGGTGTGGGGCGCGGTCGCCCTGGCCTTGCTGAACTTCGCCACCCTGGCCCTGGCCGGTCGGCCTTGGGGCATCACCTCAGCGTTTGCCCTGTGGGGCGCCAAGGTTGCCAGCGGGCTGGGGGTGGATGTGAGCAGCTGGGTGTTCTGGCAGGGCGCGGCGAACGCCAAGGCCCTGGCCGCGCCGGTATGGCAGGACATCACCAGCGTGATGGATATCGGTATCGTCTTCGGCGCCTTGCTGGCGGCGGGCCTGGCCGGGCGTTTTGCGCCGAGCCTGAAGATTCCCGCGCGTTCGCTGATGGCGGCGGTGATCGGTGGTTTGCTGCTGGGTTACGGCTCGCGCCTGGCCTATGGCTGCAACATCGGCGCCTATTTCAGCGGCATCGCCTCCGGCAGCCTGCACGGCTGGCTGTGGCTGGTGGCGGCCTTTATCGGCAACGGCGTGGGCGTGCGCCTGCGGCCGTGGTTCTTTGCCGAAGAGCGTCAGCCGCAAGGGCTGACGGGGTGCTGAAGCATTCTTGAGGCAGGGGCTGGGCTTTTGTAGGAGTGAGGNCCTCGCTCCTACAGGGGATTACGTTGTTTTGGCGGGAGCGCTCAGGTCCCTGCCTTGATCTTGGTCCAGGCCCGGGTCCGTGCCCGTTCCGCGTCGCGGGGCAGCGGTTGCAGGGTGTACAGCGTGCTCATCGCCGCGTCGGTCGGGTACAGGTTGGGGTTGTTGCGGATCGACGGGTCGACCAGCTCGGTGGCGTCCTTGTTCGGGTTCGGGTAGCCGACGAAGTCGCTGACCGGGGCGATCACCTTGGGTTGCAGCAGGTAGTTGATGAAGCCGTAGGCATCGTCCGGGTTCTTCGCGCCTTTGGGGATCGCCAGCATGTCGAACCAGATCGGCGCGCCTTCCTTGGGCAGGCGCATGTCCACCACCACGCCGTTCTTGGCTTCCTTGGCGCGGTTGGCGGCCTGGGAGAAGCTGCCGGAATAACCCACCGCCACGCAGATGTCGCCGTTGGCGATGTCGGCCATGTACTTGGACGAGTGGAAGTAGGTGACGTAGGGGCGGATCTTCAGCAGCAGCGCTTCGGCCTTGGCGTAGTCCGCCGGCTGCTTGCTGTTGGGGTCCAGGCCCAGGTGCTGCAGGGCCAGCGGCAGGATCTCCGACGGCGAGTCGAGCAGGGCCACGCCGCACTGCTTGAGCTTGCTGATGTTCTCTTCCTTGAAGATCAGGTCCCAGCTGTCCACCGGCGCGTTCTCGCCGAGGGCAGCCTTGACCTTGGCCGGGTTGAAGCCGATCAGGATGGTGCCGTACATGTAGGGCACGGCGAATTTATTGCCTGGGTCGTTGGCCTCGATCAGCTTCATCAGCTTGGGATCGAGGTGGTTCCAGTTCGGCAGCTTGCTGCGGTCCAGCGGCTGGAACACCCCGGCCTCGATCTGCTTGGCGAGGAACACGTTGGACGGTACCACCACGTCGTAGCCGGAGTTGCCGGTCAGCAGCTTGGCCTCCAGCGCCTCGTTGGTGTCGAAGATGTCGTAGACCAGCTTGACCTGGCTGTTCTCGGCCTTGAAGTCTTCCAGGGCCTTGGGGGTGATGTAGTCGAACCAGTTGTAGACACGCAGGGTGCGTTCTTCAGCCTGTGCGGCACCGCCCAGCAGCGCCGCGCAGAGCGCGGGCGCGATGTAGCTTTTGAGCCTGTTCATGTTGCGGGTTTCCTTCACTGGGCGCTTTGAAAGCCTTCGAGAACGTTCACGGCGTTGATGCCGATTTCTTCCACCGCATAACCGCCTTCCATGACGAACAGCGTCGGCGTGCCCAGGGCGGCGATGCGCTGCCCCATGGCCAGGTAGTCCGGGCTGTCGAGCTTGAACTGCGAGATCGGGTCGTCCTTGAAGGTGTCCACGCCCAGCGACACCACCACGATGTCGGCGCCATAACGGCGGATTTCCTCGCAGGCCTGTTCCAGCGCCGCGCTCCAGCTGTCCCAGCCGCTGCCGGCGGGCAGCGGGTAGTTGAAGTTGAAGCCAACGCCTGCGCCTTCGCCCAGCTCGTCCGCATAGCCCAGGAAGAACGGGAATTCGGCTTCCGGGTGGCCGTGGATCGAGGTGAACAGCACGTCGTTGCGCGCGTAGAAAATCGACTGGGTGCCGTTGCCGTGGTGGTAGTCGACGTCGAGGATCGCGACCTTCTTGTGGCCCTGGTCGAGGAAGGCCTGGGCGGCGATGGCCGCGTTGTTCAGGTAGCAGTAGCCACCCATCAGGTCGCCGGCGGCATGGTGTCCCGGCGGACGGCACAGGGCGAAGGCACTGCGCGCGCCGCGCTGGATCACCGCCTGGGCGGTCAGGGCGACTTGCGCGGCGCTGTAGGCCGCCTGCCAGGTGCCGGCGGTGATCGGCGCGCCGCCGTCGAAGCTGTAGTAGCCAAGCTGGCCGTGCAGGCTGGTGGGGATCACGCTGCGCAGGGTGCGCGCCGGCCAGGTGTAGGGCAGCAGGTCGCCGTCGATGCCCTGGGCGGCCCAGCGGTCCCAGGCGCCCTTGAAGAAGTCCAGGTAGGCGCGGCTGTGGATGCGTTCGATCGGCCCCAGGCCGAAGTCCCTGGGCGCCTCGACCGGGCCCAGGTTGCGATACTTCACGCGGTCCAGCACATGGTCGGCACGGGACGGCATTTCGAAGCAGGGCATCAGTTGCCCGTCGATCAGTTCGCAGCGGCCATGGTGCAGGTGGTGATCGTCCGAGTAGATCGTCAGCATTTCTTGTTCTCCGCAGGCTGGTTCGGTGCTCACAGTCTTGCGGCGCCGGGGCTTTTGGAGAACGGCAGGAGCGGCCAAAAGGGGATCGATATGGCCAAAACCTGTGTCCGCAATTCGCCCCCTGAAGCGGCACGGCGCCCCGTTGCGGGGCGCCAGCGGGTTCAGCCTGCGGACGGCGCTTGAGTGAAGCGCTGCAGCACCTGGAGCATGTCCTCGCGTTTTTTCCGGGCGAGGATACCCAGCAGCAGGGCACGGCCGTTTTTCTCGCAACGCTGGCCGGCATCCGGATCGGCGCCTTTTTCCAGCAGCAGGGTGAACATGTCCAGGGTCTCCTGCTGGCTGACAGTGGGCGACTGGTCGTCGGCGGAGGTCTTGTCGGCGACGAACGTCAGCAGGCTCTGGCCGCCGGGTTGGTGGTTGGAGCAGGTACCACGACCGTAGTTCAGGTTGAGATTGGCTCCGGCTTCGACCAGCAGCCGCATGGCGGCGTAGTTGTTGCCCCAGAACGCCCGGTACAGTGCGGTTTCGTTGTCATCAGCGGTCCGCAGGTCGAGGTTCTGCGGGTGTTGCAGCAGCCAGGTGAAGCCTTCGAGGTTGCGCTTCTGTTCGGCCAGTTGCATCAGCGGGGTGTAGCCCCGGCTGTTTTGCTCGTCGATGGCGACGCCGGCTTCCAGCAGGAACTTCAGGCGCCCGCCCTGGTTCAGGTCAGGGCTGTCCTTGAGGTCGCGCTCCATGGCCTGCAGGGCCAGGGTGGTCCATTTGTACTGGCCGCGGGTGTGGGCGCCGTGGGCCAGCAACAGCCGGGCGATTTCCAGGTTTGGCGCATCCAGGGCGTGCAGCAGCGCACTGCGGCCATCGTCGGCCATGACTTCGCCACTGACGCCACTGGCCAGCAAGCGCCGGACCTCGGCTTCGTCGCCGGCATCCACGGCGGCCACCAGCGGCCAGAAGCCCTGGCAGGCCTGCGGGTTGGCGGACTTCAGGCTCAAACGCTGCAATACGCGCGGCGGCACGCTCAGCTGGCGTTGCAGGCGCATGCCGCAATACAGCCGATAGCGCTCGATGGCACGGCCCTGGTGGATGTTGTCCAGCGGCCGTTGTTCGAACTGGGCCCAGTCCAGGTCGGCCAGGTTGAGGTAGGTCGGCATGCGCCCGGGTTCCCGGCGCAGCACCTCCAGCAGCCAGGGGCGGGCGGTTTTCAGCTGGCCGACCTCGCTGGTCCAGTAGGCGATGTCATTGAGCAGGCCCGGGTATTCGCTACGGTCCAGGGCGATGCTGCGAAAGTCATGGGCGGCGAAGAAATCTTCCACCAGGCGGATGCCTGGCCCTTTGTCCTTGGCCTTGCGCAGTTGCTCGTGGAGTTCGCGGAACTGGGCCCAGACGTCGTCCGCCGTGGCCGGTGGCGAATAGGCATTGAAGGTGATCGGGCCCGTGCCGCTGCTGAAGGGCCGGAACCACTGGGGAAAGCGCTGCAGGGCATACAACCACTGTTGCTCGATCTCGGCACCTATAGGTTGCAGCGGGGTGAAGTCCATCTGGGTCAGGTCCCGGCGGTGACTGATGGCCAGCATCGGCTGTTGGGGATAACGTTGGTCGATCAGCAGATAACGTTGGCTGAGCTGCCAGTCCGGGCTGATGCAGTTGAAGCTCAAGGGCGTCAGGCTCAGCCCGACTTCGAGTTGATTGCTGGGCGGCCAGTTGTCCGAGACCTGGATCGGGTCGTCCGGCGAGACGCAGGCCCGCAGTTCCTCGGGGCTGAACAGCGGCAAGGGCGGCGACTTGTAGATGCGCTGCTGGTACTGCGCGTCCTGATAGGCGTTGAGATAAAACAGCCCGCGGTACTGGCTGAGCACGATCCGCGCCGGAAGCTGCGCAAGGCCGGGCAGGGGGAACGGCTTGATCTGCAGGGTGGCGGTTTCCGGCTCGTCCAGGACAATGCCGCGGGAGACTTGCCACCATTTGATCTTGGCCAGGTCCAGGTCGAATGCCTGGGCGGCGGGTGCGACAGCGAGCATCAGCAGCGTCAGGCAGATCCCGTAAAAGCGGTTGTGCCTGGCAGCGGCGCCTGTGAAGAGTTTCAAGATTGCAGTCCCTTGCCGGTATCAAAGGCCGGCAATGTAATGCAATCGGCGGCTTTATGCCGGGGTTTGTGTCAGGGCCGGAACTGGCTGGGGGCGACGCCGCTCCAGCGCACGAAGGCATGGCGGAAGCTCGCGGTTTCGCTGAAGCCCAGGGCCTCGGCGATGCGGTAGATCGGCAGGTCGTCCTCGCAGAGCATCTGCTTGGCCCGCTCGAAGCGCAGCTCGTCGAGCAGTTCCTGATAGCTGCAACCCAGGTCCTTGAGGTGCCGGCGCAGAGTGCGGGCCGAGCAGTTCATCTGTTCGGCCAGGCCTTCCAGGCCCGGCGCGGCGTCCAGTTGCGCCGCCAGCAGCTGGCGGATACGCCCGAGCCAGGCCTGGCGCCCGGTGAATTCGGTGTTCTGCTTGCGGCAGCGTTCGGCCATGGCCTGGTGGGTGATGGCGTCCGCCAGGGGCAGCGGCTGTTCGAGCCAGCGCCGGTCGAAGGCGAAGGCGTTGGAGACTGCATCGAACTGCAGCGGGCAGTCGAAGCGCTCGGCGTAACGGCTCTGGTAATCGGGTGCAGGGTACTCGAAGTGGGCGCCGCGCAAGGGCAGCGGGTGGCCCAGCAGGTCGTCGCAGATGACCTTCATCGACACCAGGCAGAACTCGATATTGAAGGTCGCCAGCGCCGGGTTCTCGCGGTAGTCCGCGGCGGTCAGCCAGATCAGCTCGCCGTCCGCTTCCAGGCTCAGCTCGAAAAGTGTTCCCAACAGCGCCGGATAACGCAGCGCCAGGCGCAAAGCGTCACCTAAGGTGGCACTGGTGAGCAGGGCATAACCGAGCATGCCGTAGCTGGAGACGTGCATGCGCCGGCCCAGCTCCAGGCCGATATCCCGTTGCAGGGCCACGGCGTTGGCGCACACCAGCATCTCTTGATTGGTGGTGATGCGGGTGTCGGCGCGGCTCAGGTCGGCGGCGTTGATGCCGCTGCCGGCCAGCAGTGCGTCGCTGTCCTGGCCCTGGTCCTTGAAGGTATTGAGCACCAGCGAGACGGCGTTGAGGGTGGTGAGGTGGGAATGCAGCATGTCCGTTTCCAGCCCGGGGAATGCTGAAAACGGAGCAATTTGTATGCCGCGCCTGCGACGAATTCCAACGATGGCGTGGGGTGGTTGTTGGATCGCCGCTTTGCGGCTATCGCGAGCAAGCTCGCTCCTACAGNATTGTGGGGCTTCTGTAGGAGCGAGCTTGCTCGCGATGGAGGTGAACGATGACGCGTTGTCAGCTCAGTTCACCGCACAGGTCCAGCTCCACCAGGCGCCGCACTTCGGCGCTGTCCAGGCCGGCGCCGAGCAGGGCGTTGAGCTTGCCGAACGCCGCTTCGCGGGTCATGCCGCCGCCGGACAGCACGCCGACGCCGCGCAGGCGGCTGCCGGCTTCGTAGATGTCCAGCGCCACGCCGCCTTCATGGCATTGGGTGATGGCCACGACCACGATGCCTTGTTCCTGGGCGCGTTGCAGGCTGGCCAGGAACTGCGGGTTGTCGCTCGGCCCGGTGCCGCTGCCGAAACACTCCAGCACCAGCGCCTGGATGCCGCTGCCCAGCAGGGCGTCGAGCTGTTCGGCGGCGATGCCCGGTACCAGCGGCAATACGCCGACCTTGGCCAGTTGCTTGCCCTGGCGGTAATCCAGCTGCGGCGGAATCGACGTCGCCTTGGCTCCGCCACCCTGACGCTGCAAGGCCGCGAACGGATGACGGCCGAAGCTGCGGATTTTCGCGCAACGGGTCGGCGCCAGCAGTTCGCCGTGGAAGTACAGGTGCACGCCCGGGGCCAGGCCCTGGCCGAGGGCGACCAGGGCGCCACCGAGGTTTTCCCAGGCATCGCTGTCGGTCACGCCGGCCGGCAGCATCGAGCCGGTGAACACCACGCGAGCGTGCAGGCCCAGCAGCTGGAAGCTCATGGCCGCGGCGCTGTAGGCCAGGGTGTCGGTGCCGTGCAGGATCAGCACGCTGTCGCAGCCCTCGTCGACCGCATCGACCACGGCTTCGCGCAGGCGCTGCCAGTAGGCGGGGGTCATGTTGGCGCTGTCGATCAGCGGCGCCATCTCGCGAAAGCGCCATTGCGGCACGACCAGCTCAGGCTGGCTGTGCAGATATTCGCGCATCCGTGCTTCGAAACCGGAGGCCGGGGCCAGGCCGTGGGCACTGGCCTGCATGCCGATGGTGCCGCCGGTGTAGAGCACCATGACGTTCTGCGCGGCAGGGTAAGAGGCGGAATTCATTGATAGTCTCCTGGACGTATGCACCTTGCGCCGCAGCATGCCTGCGCGCGCAAGGTGTGTCACGTCGAGTGGCAGGACGCCACTCGTTGTGGTCTGTCGCGGNCCCGCCAGGGCGATCAGCGTTGCGTGGCAGGCACGCCCTGGGCTGCGCTTTGCTCGCCTGGAGCCGGTTGGCTTGGGGTGGTCGGCCAGGCCTTCAGGTCCAGATCCAGATCGGGAAATTTGCTGGAGTCGAACACAGGCTGGTCGACGCCGGCGCGGCGCTGCTCGTCGTAGTCGCGCATCACGCGCAGGCCGACCTTGAACAGCATGGCCAGGGCCACCAGGTTGACGAAGGCCAGGCAGGTCATGGTGATGTCGGCGAAGGCGAACACGGTCGAAAGGTCCTGCATCGAACCCCAGACCACCAGCGCCAGCACCAGGCCGCGGAAAGTCATCAGCGCAGTGCGGTTGCGGGTGAGGAACTGCAGGCTGTTCTCGCCCAGGTAGTAGTTGTAGAGGATGCAAGTGAAGACGAACAGCGACAGCGCGACGCTGACGAACATGCGGCCCCAGTCACCGACCACGGCGGCCAGCGAGTTCTGGGTCAGGACGATGCCGTCACCTTCGAAGCCCGGGGTGTAGAAGCCCGACAGCAGGATCAGCAGCGCGGTGCAGGTGCAGATCACGAAGGTGTCGAGGAACACGCTGAAGGCCTGGACCACACCTTGGGCGCCGGGGTGCTTTACGGCGGCCACGGCGGCGACGTTCGGCGCACTGCCCAGGCCCGCTTCGTTGGCGAACACGCCACGTTTCACGCCCATGACGATGGCGCTGCCGAGCAGGCCGCCGAAGGCCGGGTCGAGACCGAAGGCGCTCTTGAAGATGGTTTCCAGCATGGCTGGCACGTGTTCGATCTGGGTGCCGATCACGTACAGGGTCACGCCGATATAGGCCAGGGTCTTGATCGGTACCAGCAGGTCGGACACCGAGGCGATGCGCTTGATGCCGCCGATGAAGGTGATGGCCAGCAGCACTGCCAGGACGATACCGGTGTGTTGCGGGTCGAAAGCAAAGGCGTTCTGCAGCGAGTGGGTCACGGTGTAGGACTGCAGGCCGATGAAGGCGAAGCCGTAGGTGACCAGCAGCAGGATCGAGAACACCACCGCCATGCCTTTGAGCTTGAGGCCGTGCTGGATGTAGTAAGCCGGGCCGCCACGGTACAGGCCGTCGCCATCGGCGCGCTTGTAGACCTGGGCCAGGGTGCATTCGAAGAAGCTGCTGGACATGCCGACCAGTGCGGTCACCCACATCCAGAACACCGCACCCGGACCACCGAGGGTCACGGCGATGCCGACACCGGCGATGTTGCCCGCGCCGACGCGGCCGGCAAGGCTGAGCATCAGGGCCTGGAACGAGCTGAGTTGTCCGGCGCTGCCTTTGAGGCTGTCGCGGAACACCGCGAACATGTGGAAAAAGTGGCGCAATTGAACGAAACGCGAGCGGATCGTGAAGTAGCTACCGAGCCCGACAATGAGCACGATCAGTACTTTCCCTGAGAGGAAGTCGTTAATGACTTCGAGCATGGATTATTCCTCGCTGTTTTTTGTAAAGGCAGAAGCTGGGTGGTCCGAAACATCGAGTTACACACCGTCGCGCGGGCAGCACGACAGGTGGGGCGAGTGTTCGTCCCGGTTCCAATTCGCGGGTTGTTATTAGTTCGGGTTTCCCGTGGGGTTGAGCCTCGTTACCGACGGCTGCCCACGTGAAGAGGGGGCGCACTATACCGGTGCGCGCGCCCGCCGTCTGCATGTTGCGCGTCGAGCCGAGGAATGGCAGGCGGGGAAAGGGGCTGAATCGGTTCTTGCGCGAGCGCCTCGGCGTGCTTTGCGCAGGCGCGGCCGATGGGCTGCGCTGGGCGTCAACGATGATGCGGTGGGGCTGGTGGAGCGCCGCTTTGCGGCTATCGCGAGCAAGCTTCGCTCCTACGGGGAATGGGTTGTTTCTGTAGGAGCGAGGCTTGCCCGCGATGAATCCAGTGCGGTCCGACAGGCCTCAGAAGTAGTAGCCGATGTTGACGTTGGTCCGGTAGTACCACTCGTTGCTGCCTACCGAGCGGGGCTCGGCAGCGGTTACATACCATTCATACAGCCTTTGCCTGGCATCGATTACGTAGCGATTACGTAACGGTTACGTAGCCATTACGTAGTGGACTAGAGGCCCAGCGCCAGGCGCCGGCTCTTTAGCGGGATGAAGATCAGCACGAACAGCACCAGGGCCACGACTTTCTCTCGCGTGAAGCGCCGCTCGGGGAAATAGATCGCCAGGACGGCGGCGACCAGGCACAGGACGAGCATCAGGGGGCTGGGCAGGCGGCTCTGCCCGTGGGCGACGCTGTCCATGATCCGCGCCTGCTGCTGGTCGTGCTTGAGCCTTTCCTGCCGCAGCTTTCGGCGGGCCTGATTTCGGTGTGGGCGGGGGTGATGCTGAACTGCAGTTCCGTGGGGCTGAATCCGATGTCCATGTTCGGTTGCGGGTGGTGGTCTAGCGGTTTGGGCAACGCCCGGCGCGCGCCGCTCAGGCTGGAAACTGCCGTACATGCTGTTCCACCCACTCGAACAGGCGCTCGTCGAGCTGCGGTCGGTAGCGGTCGTAGGCGTGCTGATGGCTGTTGAAGAGCGGGTCCTGATTGACCCGCGCGGCCAGCGTGGTAGGGCTGTCGCTTCCTGCGTGGCTCGCCCTCAGGTGTTTCTGTCGCTGGTCGGCCTGTTCCAGGGTGTCCGCCAGGGCGTCCAGTTGCAGGTACCGGAGTTGGGCGATGGCCTGGGGCAGGTGAAAGTGCAGGGCACTGTCAAAGCCTTCCCAGTCCTCAAAGGCCAGCCACTCATGGAGCACCATGAAGCAGCGCGGTGCCGGTGCCAGTTGTTCCAGCTGTTCGAAGGCCAGCCAGTACTGTCGTTGTAGTTGCTCGGCGACTTCTATGGCCTGGGCGATCAGGTCCAGGGCCCGGCCCTTGTCTCGGTGATGTTTGCGCAGGATGCGCTGGGTCAGGGTGAAGCGCGCTTCTTCGATAGCGCTCAAGGCGCGGCCCAGGTCATAGCCGGCGTTGTGCAGAGGTTCCCGGGCTTGCTCCAGAGACAGCCCGGACTTGCTCGCCAGCACTTGCAGCAACTCGTTCTTGTAGTGTTCGGCGGCTTGCTGGGGGTTGCCTGCGCAGCGTTCGAGCAAGGCCTGGGCATGGCGCAGGCCCACGGGGATCAAGCTGCGCAGTAGCTGTATGGCCTGGATTTGCGTCGGGTCCATCGACGGCAGTGCCTCGGTGTCTGATTGGGCGGGACGCTGATTATCCTCCGCGGCGGGGGAGTGTGCTTGTTTAAAGCGAGTGGGTTTGCCAGACAGATTGCGCTGTCAGGTTTTGCGGCCCCTGCGACGGAGTGCCGCCCAGAGCGATCGCAGCCTCGCAGGCTCGGCAGCGGCTACGGGGCCAATGCTTGATCCAGGGCCGATGGTGGCGCGGGGGGGATCGGCCGGAGGGATGTGGCGATCTTAATACTGATGAAGTTCGTTGGTGTAGCCGCTGCCGCAGGCTGCGATCGACCGCGAAGCGGGCGTGGCGATTTCAAGGGCGAAGAGCGTCGGTGGGAAATCGGCACGCTGTTTCCAGCAGGCAAAAAAAAGGGCTTGGAGAAGAATCTCCAAGCCCTCAAAAGGTGAGAGGTGTCTAGTCCCTCGACCTGGTGAGCGGTGCCCTGTGGCCAGGGCGGGCGTTGGTCAGGCTTTGAGCGGGACCAGACGCGGGGCAATCATGTTTTCCGGGCGCAGGATGTCGGCGAGCATGGCGTCGTCGAGCAAGCCTTCTTCGCGCACCAGTTCCAGTACGCCGCGGCCGCTTTCCAGGGCGATGCGGGCGATACGGGTGGCGTTTTCATAGCCGATGTACGGGTTCAGCGCGGTGACCAGGCCGATCGAGTGCTCGACCAGTTCGCGGCAGCGGGCTTCGTTGGCGGTGATGCCGGTGATGCAGTGCTCGCGCAGCATGTCCATGGCGCGTTGCAGCAGGCGGATCGAGTCGAAGATCTTGAAGGCGATCAGCGGCTCCATCACGTTCAGTTGCAGCTGGCCGCCTTCGGCCGCGATGGTCAGGGCCAGGTCGTTGCCGATGATCTGGAACGCCACCTGGTTGACCGCTTCCGGGATCACCGGGTTGACCTTGCCGGGCATGATCGAGCTGCCTGGCTGACGCGCCGGCAGGTTGATCTCGTTGATCCCGGTACGCGGGCCGCTGGACAGCAGGCGCAGGTCGTTGCAGATCTTCGACAGCTTGACCGCGGTGCGCTTGAGCATGCCGGAGAACAGCACGAAGGCGCCCATGTCGGAGGTGGCTTCGATCAGGTCGGCGGCCGGTACCAGCGGCTGGCCGCTGATGGTGGCCAGGCGCTGAACGGCCAGGGCCTGGTAACGCGGGTCGGCGTTGATGCCGGTACCGATGGCGGTACCGCCCAGGTTCACTTCGGTCAGCACTTCTGGCGCCAGGGTCTTCAGGCGGGCCAGGTCTTCGCTCAGGGTGGTGGCGAAGGCGCGGAACTCTTGACCCAGGGTCATTGGCACGGCGTCTTGCAGCTGGGTACGACCCATCTTCAGGACGTGGCTGAATTCTTCACCCTTGGCGGCGAACGACTGGATCAGACTGTCGAGGCTGGCCAGCAGCGCGTCGTGGCCCAGCAGCAGACCCAGGCGGATCGCGGTCGGGTAGGCGTCGTTGGTCGACTGCGCCATGTTCACGTCGTTGTTCGGGTGCAGGTACTGGTATTCGCCCTTGCTGTGGCCCATGGCCTCCAGCGCGATGTTGGCGATGACTTCGTTGGCATTCATGTTGGTCGAAGTGCCAGCGCCGCCTTGAATCATGTCCACCACGAATTCTTCGTGGAAATCGCCGCGGATCAGACGGGCACAGGCTTCGCTGATGGCAGCGTGCTTGGCTTCGCTCAGGTGACCCAGCTCGCGGTTGGCGTCAGCAGCTGCCTGCTTGACCATTGCCAGGGCCACGACCAGTTTTGGGTAGTGCGAAATCGGAACACCGGAGAGGCGGAAGTTGTTCACCGCTCGCAGGGTCTGGATGCCGTAATACGCTTGAGCAGGTACTTCGAGTACGCCAAGCAGGTCTTTTTCTGTGCGGAAAGATGCAGCGGAGGACATGATAGAAATCATCTCGATATGGACCCGGTCTGTGCCGGAACGCTGCGAATCCTAGGCCTGCGGGAAAATTTGGGCCAATGCTGTTAAACACTGGCCTATGCATAAACGGCATAATGCCCGTGTGACGCCGCTTGCGTGGCAAGCGTGTGACCTAAAATGGTGCGTTCCCCGGGAGGACGTGATGAATCTGGAAAGCAAATGGCTCGAGGACTTCAGTGCCCTGGCCGCCACCCGCAGCTTCTCGCAGGCCGCCGAACGGCGCTTCGTGACCCAGCCGGCTTTCAGCCGGCGGATCCGCAGCCTGGAAGCGGCGCTGGGGCTGACCCTGGTCAACCGCTCGCGCACGCCGATCGAACTGACGGCGGCGGGGCAGCTGTTCCTGGTGACCGCGCGCACGGTGGTCGAGCAACTGGGCGAAGTGCTGCGGCACTTGCATCACCTCGAAGGCGGGCAGGGCGAAGTGATGCAGGTCGCCGCGGCGCATTCCCTGGCCCTGGGCTTCTTCCCGCGCTGGATCGCCCAACTGCGTAACGAAGGTCTGAACATCGCCACGCGGCTGGTGGCGACCAACGTTGGCGATGCGGTGCATGCCCTGCGCGAAGGCGGTTGCGACCTGATGCTGGCCTTCTATGACCCGGATTCGGCGATGCAGATGGACCCGGAAATCTTCCCTTCGCTGCACCTGGGGCACACCGAGATGCTGCCGGTGTGCGCAGCGGATGCCGCCGGCAAGCCGCTGTTCGACCTGGAAGGCGAGGCCAGCGTGCCGCTGCTGGCGTACAGCGCCGGGGCGTTTCTCGGGCGTTCGGTGAACCAGCTGCTGCGCCAGCGCAACCTGCGGTTCACCACGGTCTATGAAACCGCCATGGCCGACAGCCTCAAGAGCATGGCCCTGGAAGGCCTGGGGATTGCCTGGGTGCCGCACCTGAGCGTGCGTGCCGAACTGGCCCGGGGCGAACTGGTGGTCTGCGGCGGCGCGCAATGGCATGTGCCGCTGGAGATCCGCCTGTACCGCTGCGCCCTGGTACGCAAGGCCAACGTCCGGCTGTTGTGGCGCAAGCTGGAAGGTGGTGCGGCGCAGGGCACAGGCAACGCATGACCTGTAGCCGCTGCCGAAGGCTGCGCTCGGCACCGCAGGGGCCGCAAAACCTGGCGACGCAGTCTGTCTGTAAGGATTGGGAATACCGCCTTTGCGCCGGCTGCGCCGTCGATCGCAGCCTGCGGCAGCGGCTACAGGAATCTGGCTCATGCTGACTGACCCCAAAGTCAATAAAACCGCCGCTTTGCGCCTGAAACATGGTGTATGACAGATGGTCGGCAAAAGTGCGTTTAACTCACCTTTTTCGGTATACTGCGCGGCCTTCGGCCGGTTCGTCCGGTCACGTTTCGAGTTCAGAACTCGCCGAGCGAAGATCAGGCAAGGCAAAAACAAGCGAGGAAGCGGAGTTGACGTCAGTCAATGAGCATTCCGAGTTTGTTTTTAACGCAGCCTGATCGAGCGTAGGCAGTTCTGGACCGAAACTAATTCGTACAACAAGCCACGCATACTGCGTGGCTTGTTGTTTTTTGACGCGCCCGCGGGCGCCCAGAGAGAAGAGGCACGACGATGAGTGCACTGGTTGGCGTGATCATGGGCTCCAAGTCCGATTGGTCCACCCTTAGCCACACCGCCGATATGCTGGAAAAGCTCGGCATCCCTTACGAGGTGAAAGTGGTCTCTGCCCACCGCACCCCGGACCTGCTGTTCCAGTACGCCGAAGAGGCCGAATCGCGTGGCATCGAGGTGATCATCGCCGGTGCCGGTGGCGCGGCCCACCTGCCAGGCATGTGTGCGGCCAAGACCCACCTGCCGGTGCTGGGCGTTCCGGTGCAGTCGTCGATGCTCTCGGGCGTGGACTCGCTGCTCTCCATCGTGCAGATGCCCGCGGGCATTCCGGTCGCCACCCTGGCCATCGGCAAGGCCGGCGCGATCAACGCCGCGCTGCTGTCGGCGAGCATCCTCGGCGCCAAGCATCCGCAATTCCATACCGTGCTGAAAAAATTCCGCGCTGAGCAGACAGACAGCGTCCTGGACAATCCAGACCCACGCGTCGCCTGAGGTTTTTGACGATGAAGATCGGTGTAATCGGTGGCGGCCAGCTGGGTCGCATGTTGGCTCTGGCGGGCACTCCGCTGGGGATGAACTTCGCTTTCCTCGACCCGGCGCCAGATGCCTGTGCCGCTGCCCTGGGCGAACACCTGCGAGCCGATTACGGCGATCAGGATCACCTGCGCCAGCTGGCTGACGAAGTGGACCTGGTGACCTTCGAGTTCGAAAGCGTGCCGGCGGAAACCGTGGCCTTCCTGTCGCAGTTCGTCCCGGTCTACCCGAGCGCCGAAGCCCTGCGCATCGCCCGCGATCGCTGGTTCGAGAAGAGCATGTTCAAGGACCTGGGGATTCCCACCCCGGCGTTCGCCGACATCCAGTCGCAAGCCGACCTGGAGGCCGCCGTGGCCAGCATCGGCCTGCCGGCCGTGCTGAAAACCCGCACCCTGGGTTACGACGGCAAGGGCCAGAAGGTCCTGCGCAGCCCTGAAGACGTGGTCGGCACTTTCGCCGAGCTGGGCAGCGTAGCCTGCCTGCTGGAGGGCTTCGTGCCCTTCACCGGTGAAGTCTCGCTGATCGCCGTGCGCGCCCGCGATGGCGAAACCCGCTTCTACCCGCTGGTGCACAACACCCACCACAGCGGCATCCTCAAGCTGTCCGTGGCCAGCAGCGATCACCCGTTGCAGGCCCTGGCCGAAGACTATTCCAGCCGCGTACTCAAGCAGCTGGACTACGTCGGCGTGATGGCGTTCGAGTTCTTTGAAGTCGACGGTGGCCTCAAGGCCAACGAGATCGCGCCACGGGTGCACAACTCCGGGCACTGGACCACCGAAGGCGCCGAGTGCAGCCAGTTCGAAAACCACCTGCGGGCTGTCGCCGGCCTGCCGCTGGGTTCGACCGCCAAGGTCGGCGAGAGCGCGATGATCAACTTCATCGGCGAAGTGCCGGCGGTGGAGAAAGTCATCGCTATCGACGACTGCCACCTGCATCACTACGGCAAGGCCTTCAAGGTCGGGCGCAAGGTCGGTCACGCCAACCTGCGCTGCAAGGACAAGGCGACCCTCGAGGCGCAGATCCTCAAGGTCGAAGCGCTGATCGCCGAATAACTTCCTGGGGCTGCGGTGGAACCAATCGGGGCCGCCGTTCTCTGATGGCAGGATGCCAAGGCGCTGACTAGGCTTTGGCATACCTAACTCATACAGAGGGAAATGCCATGGGAATTATTGGAACCATCTTTATCGGCTTGATCGTTGGCCTGCTGGCCCGCTTCCTGAAACCGGGCGATGACAGCATGGGCTGGATCATGACCATCCTGCTCGGTATCGGCGGTTCGCTGGCAGCCACCTACGGCGGCCAGGCCCTGGGCATCTACCAGGCGGGCCAGGGTGCGGGTTTCATCGGCGCGCTGGTTGGTGCGGTCGTGCTGCTGGTGATCTACGGCCTGGTCAAAAAGAACTGATTTAGCGACAAAGCCCTCTCTGCTGCGCAGGTAGAGAGGGCTAGAATGCCCGGCGTTGTCTTGTCCCTTTCTTGCCGAGCTCCTTCATGCGCCGTCTTCTGTTGACTCTTGTTCTGCTGGGCTCAGGCCTGGCCCATGCCGGCGACCTGCCGGAAACCGACTGGCTCGAACTGATGCCCAAGTCGGACCAGAAAGCCCTCGAGCAAATGCCGGAAATCGATCACAACTCCCCCGAAGCCAATGGCACCTTTACCGAAAAGGGCGGCCTGAAGCAGAGCAAGGGGTTGCCGGCGGTGATGTATTCGACCAAGACCGTGCCGGCCATGAACGGCAAGGACATCCGCATCGGTGGTTATCCGGTGCCGCTGGAGTCCGATGCCAAGGGCCGCAGCACGCTGTTTTTCCTCGTGCCCTACCCGGGCGCCTGCATCCATGTGCCGCCGCCGCCGCCCAATCAGCTGGTGCTGGTGCGTTTCCCCAAGGGCGTGAAGCTGGACGATATCTACACGCCGCTGTGGGTGACCGGCCACCTGAAGATCGAGACGGTCAACAACGACCTGGCCGACGCGGCCTATGCGCTGGATGCGCAGAAAGTGCGGGTGGTGCAGGAGTCGGATCTGTAAGGCGGGATGCTTGCTTCTGTAGGAGCGAAGCTTGCTCGCGATAGCCGCGCAGCGGCGATACATCAGGCGCTGCGCGGCTATCGCGAGCAATCGAGCGTCGACCGGCCGCTCCTACAGAAGGCAGAACCCGGCGTTACAGCGCTACGCTGGTAACGCTCACTCCCAGGGTATGACTGGCGCCCGGCGCCAGGGTCACCACGTCATCCATCACGTTGGCGGTCTCGATGCACAGCATGCGTTGCCAGCCATCGTTGGCCATGTCGCTGAACTGTTCGGCGCGGGCGATCCAGGGGTTCCAGATCACCGCCGAGCGCGAGCCGTTGCTGGTCAGCTGGATGCGTCGCTCCCAGGTCGGGTCGACGATATTCAGCTGTGGCGGAGGATCGAGGTAGATACGGTCGGTCTCGCCGGTGAAATGCAGGTCGCCGGACTGCTGCCGGGTCTTCCAGTCATCCAGGGTCTCGATGTAATTCAGGCCGTCCAACCCTTCGACATGCACCTTGCGCACATCGCTGACCGCGAAGTAGCTGTGCAGCGCCTGGCTGATGGTGACGCTGTGGTCGCCCAGGTTGTGGCTGGTGAGGTTGATGTGCAGTTGGTCGTCGAGACGGATGCTCAGCTTCAGCTCGACCTGATGCGGCCAGCCTGGCAGCCCGCCCTCGGGGATCGGCAGTTGCAGTTCCACCAGCAGGCTTTCGCCATCGGCCTCGATGCCCAGCAGTTCCCAGTCGGTGGCGCGGACCAGGCCGTGGGCCCCGGCCGGCTCGTTGCCCTGGCGCATGGCCTGGACGCTTTGCGGGTTGCGCGCGAAATTGCCGAACCACGGCCAGCACACCGGAACGCCGGCGCGAATGCTTTTGCCGGTCTTGAACACCGCCTCGTCGTTGAGCCAGATCAGCGGCGGTTGCCCGGCCAATTGATAGCTGAGGATGTGCGCGCCTTGCTGGGCCACCAGCAGTTCGGCCTGACCGTGGCGGATGCGCCAGCAGTTCAGTTCATCCAGTTTCACCGTTTCAACGTGAGGGGTAGGCATAGTGCTGTTCTCGTTCAAAAGCAGGGCTGCTATGGACCACGTAACGGCCGCCGGGTTTAACCTTCGCCGAATTTAACGGGCTCTGGGCGGAACCGAGCGGGTGCGGCCGCTGCCGTCGATGGCAACGAACACGAACACCGCCTCGGTGACCTTGCGCCATTCGCTGGACAGCGGATCGTCGCTCCACACCTCGACCATCATCTGGATCGAGCTGCGACCGATTTCCAGGGTCTGGGTATAAAAGGAAAGCTGCGCGCCGACCGCTACCGGCACCAGGAATGCCATGCGGTCGATGGCGACGGTGGCGACACGCCCGCCGGCCACGCGACTGGCCATGGCGGTGCCCGCCAGGTCCATCTGGGCCACCAGCCAGCCGCCGAAAATATCGCCAAAGCCGTTGGTTTCGCGGGGAAGCGCGGTGATTTGCAAGGCCAGGTCGCCTTGCGGGATCGGATCTTCTTGTTCGAGCTCTATCATGCCGGGGGTGCCTCTGACCCGTGACTCTTCATTGGTACTTCAGGTGAATAGCCGTCTTGAGGAAAAACGATTCAGCCCGAACATACTACGTTCGTCACGTTCTTCGTAAGGCGTACTAAAGGGAAACTCTGCGAAATCGGCTGGCCCAGTCGGCGCCTGGGGCGCCCAGCGGCGTTTTCGCACAGCAACCCTTGCCGGGGCGGCTTTGCTCCAATGCCTGCGAGTATATCGGTCGACAGGCTCCACGACGACCATCCGGTTCTGATTTTGACCGGCAATTGTGCACATCTATGTGCTTTTTCGAACAATTTGCTATCGTGCCGAACCTGCCAGGCCACAACCAGCGCTGTTGCGGCTTCCAGAACCGACTATAAGAGAAGCCCTTGCCATGACCACTGTGCCTTCGAGCATCGCGCAGCCCGCGCAACCTGCTCGTCCGTTGACCCGCAACGACTACAAGACCCTGTCGCTGTCCGCCCTGGGCGGCGCGCTGGAGTTCTACGACTTCATCATTTTCGTGTTCTTCGCCACGGTGGTCGGCAAGCTGTTCTTCCCGGCGGACATGCCCGAGTGGCTGCGCCTGATGCAGACCTTTGGCATCTTCGCCGCCGGCTACCTGGCCCGGCCCCTGGGCGGGATCGTCATGGCGCACTTCGGCGACCTGCTCGGGCGCAAGAAGATGTTCACCCTGAGTATTTTCATGATGGCGGTGCCGACCCTGATCATGGGCCTGCTGCCGACCTACGCGCAGATCGGCATGTGGGCGCCGATCCTGTTGCTGCTGATGCGGGTGATCCAGGGGGCGGCCATCGGCGGTGAAGTGCCGGGCGCCTGGGTGTTCGTTTCCGAGCATGTGCCGCAGCGGCATATCGGCTACGCCTGCGGCACCCTGACCTCGGGCCTGACCGCCGGCATTCTCCTGGGCTCGCTGGTGGCCACCGCGATCAACAGCATCTATACCCCGGGCGAAGTCGCCGATTACGCCTGGCGGATTCCTTTCCTGCTGGGCGGCGTGTTCGGCCTGTTCTCGGTGTACCTGCGCCGCTGGCTGCACGAAACCCCGGTGTTCGCCGAGCTGCAACTGCGCAAGGCGTTGGCCGAGGAAGTGCCGCTGCGCGCGGTGCTGCGCGACCACCGCAGCGCGATCATTCTCTCGATGCTGCTGACCTGGCTGCTGTCCGCCGGGATCATCGTGGTGATCCTGATGACCCCGACCGTATTGCAGACGGTCTATCACTTCACCCCGACCACCGCGTTGCAGGCCAACAGCCTGGCGATCGTGTTCCTCAGCCTGGGGTGCGTGGCGTCCGGCGCGCTGGCCGACCGTTTTGGCGCCGGTCGGGTGTTCGTGTTCGGCAGCGCGCTGCTGCTGGCGACTTCCTGGACCTTCTACCACAGCCTGCTGGATCACCCGGACTGGCTGTTCCCGCTGTACGCGCTGACCGGCCTGCTGGTGGGCACCATCGGCGCGGTGCCTTATGTGATGGTCAAGGCCTTCCCCGCGGTGGTGCGCTTCAGTGGCCTGTCGTTCTCCTACAACCTGGCCTACGCGATCTTCGGTGGCCTGACGCCGATGGTGGTGACCGCGCTGCTCAAGGAGAGCCCGATGGGCCCGGCCTATTATGTTGCAATTATTTGCAGCATCGGGATCCTGGTCGGCCTGTACCTGTGGAAAAAGGGTCGCTGAATCCCGGCCTTGCGCACGCCCCTGTAGCCGCTGCCGCAGGCTGCGATAGGGCCGCAGGCCCTTATGCGCGCTGAAGATCGCCGCGACCCTTCGGCTCGATCGCAGCCTTCGGCAGCGGCTACAAAAGCGCCAATTGCACCCTCTATAAAGAAAGGCCAGCCTTCCATCGCGAATGCTGGCCTTTCATCTAATTGTCATATTTCAGCCATAGAGTGTTCACACGGCCTACAGATACTTGGCCCGACTTAACACACCCTATCTGCTAGGAGTAAGGCATGAAACTGAAGCGTTTGATGGCGGCAATGACTTTTGTCGCTGCTGGCGTTGCGACTGCCCACGCGGTTGCCGCTGTTGACCCTGCTATCCCGAGCTACACCAAGACCACTGGTGTGTCGGGCAACCTGTCCAGCGTCGGCTCCGATACCCTGGCCAACCTCATGACCCTGTGGGCCGAGCACTACAAGAAAGAATACCCGAACGTAAACATCCAGATTCAGGCCGCTGGCTCCGCCACCGCGCCACCTGCGCTGACCGAAGGCACCTCCAACCTGGGCCCGATGAGCCGCAAGATGAAGGACACCGAACTGGCTGCCTTCGAGCAGAAGTACGGCTACAAGCCAACCGCCATCCCGGTTGCCGTGGACGCCCTGGCCGTGTTCGTGCACAAGGACAACCCGATCCAGCACCTGACCATGGAACAGGTTGATGCGATCTTCTCCTCGACTCGCCTGTGCGGCGCCAAAGCCGACGTCAAGACCTGGGGCGACCTGGGCGTGACCGGCGACCTGGCCAACAAGCCGGTCCAGCTGTTCGGTCGTAACTCGGTATCCGGCACCTACGGCTACTTCAAGGAAGAAGCCCTGTGCAAAGGCGACTACAAGCCTAACGTCAACGAACAGCCAGGTTCGGCTTCGGTGGTCCAGTCCATCAGCTCCTCGCTGAACGGCATCGGCTACTCGGGCATCGGCTACAAGACCGCTAGCGTGAAGACCGTGGCCCTGGCCAAGAAAGGCAGCAGCGACTTCATCGAAGACACCGAAGAAAACGCCCTGAACGGCAAGTACCCGCTGTCCCGCTTCCTGTACGTGTACATCAACAAGGCCCCGAACAAGCCTCTGGCCCCGCTGGAAGCCGAGTTCGTGAAACTGGTTCTGTCGAAACAGGGCCAGGAAGTGGTAGTGAAAGACGGTTACATCCCACTGCCAGCCAAAGTCGCCGCCAAGGCACTGGCTGACCTGGGCCTGCAGGAAGGCTCTGCTGTCGTAAAGAAGTAACACCCTAGGTCCGGGCCTGTCCCGGACCTTGTAGGAGCGAGCGGGCTCGCTCCTACACCCCCCAATTTTCGATCCGCTGCCAGCTCTGCTACGCGGCGGATTTGTTGCGTCACTGCATTGTCATCTTTCTGTCATACAGGATCGCTAGGGTGTGCGCATGAATGATCTGGCCAACTCCACCATGACTCCGACTTCTCCCCCCAAGCGCATTGACTTCAATACGCCTGAGCTGCAACGCAAGCGCCGCATCCGCGCGCTGAAAGATCGCCTGACCCGTTGGTACGTCCTCGTCGGCGGTCTGGCCGTGCTGGCCGCGATCACCTTGATCTTCTTCTTCCTCGCCTATGTCGTGCTGCCCCTGTTCCAGGGCGCCGACCTGACCGCCAAGGACCCGCTGACCCCCGCCTGGATGCAGGACGCCGGCAAGCCGCTGATGTTCTCCCTGGAAGAGCAGAACCAGGTCGGCATGCGGGTTTCCGACAAGGGCCAGGCGCTGTTCTTCGACATCGACAACGGTGCCGAGCTGCGCCGTGTCGACCTGCCGATCCCGGCTGGCAGCAGCGTGACCGCCATCGGCAAGGATCAGCCAGGCAGCCCGCTGGTGGTGGTTGGCCTGTCCAACGGCCAGGCGCTGGTGTTCCGTCACACCTATAAGGTCAGCTACCCGGACGGCAAGAAAACCATCTCGCCGGCCATCGAATACCCCTACGGCGAAACCCCGATCGTGCTGAACGAGCAGGGCGGCGCCCTGGAGCACGTCAACCTCAACGCCACCGATTCGGCGCTGGTGGTGGCCGGTTCCAGCGGCGCGCAATTGCATGTACTGCAGCTGACCCGCGAAGAAAACATGATGACTGGCGAAGTCACCAGCGAGCAGAACCGCATCGAGCTGCCGCAGATGACCGAACCGGTCAAGGCCATGTACATCGACCCGCGCCAGCAGTGGCTGTACGTGATCAACGGGCGTGCCCAGGCCGACGTGTTCAGCCTGCGCGACAAGAGCCTCAACGGTCGCTACAAGCTGCTGGAGGATGCCAATGCCGAAGTGACGGCCAGCACCCAGCTGGTGGGCGGTATCTCGCTGATCATCGGTACCTCCAAGGGCGGCCTGGCCCAATGGTTCATGGCCCGCGATACGGACGGCGAACTGCGCCTGAAGCAGATCCGCACCTTCCAGATGGGCACCACGCCGATCATCGAAATCACCGCTGAAGAGCGCCGCAAAGGCTTCGTCGCGCTGGACGCCTCGGGCAAGCTCGGCGTGTTCCACAGCACCGCGCACCGCACCCTGCTGGTGGACCAGGTGGTCGAGGGCGAAGGCCTGTTCGGCCTGTCGCCACGGGCCAACCGGGTGATCGTCGAAGCCGGCGGCAAGCTGCAACCGCTGGTGCTCGACAACCCGCACCCGGAAGTGTCCTGGAGCGCGCTGTGGAGCAAGGTCTGGTACGAGAACTACGACGAGCCTAAATACGTCTGGCAATCGACCGCGGCCAACACCGACTTCGAACCCAAGCTGAGCCTCTCGCCACTGACCTTCGGTACTTTGAAGGCAGCGTTCTACGCCATGCTGCTGGCGGCGCCGCTGGCGGTTGCCGCGGCGATCTACACCGCTTACTTCATGGCCCCGGGCATGCGCCGCAAGGTCAAGCCGGTGATCGAGCTGATGGAAGCGATGCCGACGGTGATCCTCGGCTTCTTCGCCGGCCTGTTCCTGGCGCCTTATGTCGAAGGTCATCTGCCGGGCATCTTCAGCCTGCTGATGCTGCTGCCGATCGGCATCCTGGTGGCGGGTTTCGCCTGGAGCCGCCTGCCCGAGTCCCTGCGCCTGAAGGTGCCGGACGGCTGGGAAAGCGCGATCCTGATCCCGGTGATCATCCTGGTGGGCTGGTTCTCGCTGTACATGAGCCCGTTCATGGAGAACTGGTTCTTCGGCGGCGACATGCGCATGTGGATCTCCCACGACCTGGGCATCACCTACGACCAGCGCAACGCCCTGGTGGTCGGCCTGGCCATGGGTTTCGCGGTGATCCCGAACATCTACTCGATCGCCGAAGACGCCGTGTTCAGCGTGCCGCGCGGCCTGACCCTGGGCTCCCTGGCCCTGGGCGCGACCCCGTGGCAGACCATGACCCGCGTGGTGATCCTCACCGCCAGCCCGGGCATCTTCTCGGCGCTGATGATCGGCATGGGCCGGGCGGTCGGCGAAACCATGATCGTGCTGATGGCCACTGGTAACACCCCGGTCATGGAAATGAACCTGTTCGAAGGCCTGCGCACCCTGGCGGCCAACGTCGCGGTGGAAATGCCGGAGTCGGAAGTCGGCGGCAGCCACTACCGCGTGCTGTTCCTCTCGGCGCTGGTGCTGCTGCTGTTCACCTTCGTCATGAACACCCTCGCCGAGCTGATCCGTCAGCGTCTGCGCAAGAAATACTCGTCGCTTTAAGAAAGGTAGAAGTCTGTGAAACAGAACTCCCTAAAAGACTGGATCAAGAGCGGCGCCCCGGGCGTCTGGATCAGCGGTGGCGCGGTGTCCATCGCGGTCATCATGACCATCGGCCTGCTGGCAGTGATCGCCGTGCGCGGTCTGGGCCACTTCTGGCCGGCGGACCTGGTGCACGCCAGCTATGACGTCCCGGGCCAGGCCAACCACCTGGTCATCGGCGAAGTGGTGCAGAAGGAAGAAGTGCCACGGGCACGCCTGAAGAGCGCCGGCCTGCCGGTGCCGGACGAAGGCCCCGAGTTCATGACCCGCGAGCTGATCAAGGTCGGCAACCGTGACCTGAACGGCAACGACTTCACCTGGATCGTCGGCGACTGGCTGACCAACCAGACCACGCCGCCGGAGCTGATGGCCCTCGAGCGTCGCGAGTGGGGCAACTTCTACGGCTACCTGGTCAACGTCAAGCAGGATGGCAAGGTCATCGCCGAAGGCGAAGCGGCCTGGCCGGAACTGCAGGCGCGGATCGAGCGGGTGAACAAGCTGTCGGCCCAGCTCAAGACCCTGGAGAAAGTCGACATCGGCGCGATCAACGCCGGCCTCGAACGCATCCGCCTGCACGGTCGCAAGCTGGAGCTGGACGGCAAGCTCGATGCCGCCGCCCAGGCCGACATGGAAAGCGAACGCGCCGAGCTGAACGCCCGTTACCAGGACGTGGAGGCCCGCCTGAGCGACCTGCACGCGCAGTTCAACCGCGACAGCCTCACCGCCCGCGACGCCAACGGCAAGGAAGTGGAAATCAGCCTGGGCAAGGTGGTGCACGCCTACCAGCCGAACGGCATGGGCACCCTGACCAAGATGGGCTTCTACTTCAGCAAGGTCTGGGAATTCCTCAGCGACGACCCGCGGGAAGCCAACACTGAAGGCGGTATCTTCCCGGCGATCTTCGGTACCGTGATGATGACCCTGATCATGGCCATGGTCGTTACCCCGTTCGGCGTGCTGGCCGCGGTGTACCTGCGTGAATACGCCAAGCAGAACACCCTGACCCGGGTGATCCGCATCGCGGTGAACAACCTGGCGGGCGTTCCGGCCATCGTCTACGGCGTGTTCGGCCTGGGCTTCTTCGTCTATGTGCTGGGTGGCTCCCTCGACCGCTTGTTCTTCCCGGAAGCCTTGCCGGCGCCGACCTTCGGTACCCCGGGCCTGCTCTGGGCCTCCCTGACCCTGGCGCTGCTGGCGGTGCCGGTGGTGATCGTGGCCACCGAAGAAGGCCTGGCGCGGATTCCCCGCACCGTGCGTGAAGGTTCCCTGGCCCTTGGCGCGACCAAGGCGGAAACTCTGTGGAAGATCGTGCTGCCGATGGCCAGCCCGGCGATGATGACCGGCATGATCCTCGCGGTGGCCCGCGCCGCCGGTGAAGTGGCGCCGCTGATGCTGGTGGGTGTGGTGAAACTGGCGCCGTCGCTGCCGTTGGACGGCAACTACCCGTACCTGCACCTGGACCAGAAGATCATGCACCTGGGCTTCCATATCTACGACGTCGGCTTCCAGAGCCCGAACGTCGAGGCCGCGCGGCCGCTGGTGTACGCCACGGCGCTGCTGCTGGTGCTGGTGATCGCCACGCTCAACCTGTCGGCGGTGTGGATTCGTAACCACCTGCGCGAGAAATACAAGGCTTTGGATAGTTAACACCGCCCCTGTAGGAGCGAAGCTTGCTCGCGAAAGCTGTCTGTCAGTCGCATCATTGTCAAATGTGCCGACGCCTTCGCGGGCAAGCCTCTCTCCTGCAAAACGGCAACACCTCTGGCCCATTCTGTGAGGCCAGCGGTTCACTGAAATGAATTTGTTAGCGTAGGGAGTTACCCATGCAGCAAGAAGCACATACCCACGGCATCAACATGTCGGCCCTGGGCCGCGACAAGCAGAGCCTGAGCCTGGACCAGGAAACCGTGGCCATCGAAGTCCCGGGCCTGAGCCTGTTCTACGGTGAGAAGCAGGCGCTGTTCGACGTCAGCATGAACATTCCCAAGCAGCGCGTGACTGCCTTCATCGGCCCGTCCGGCTGCGGCAAGTCGACCCTGCTGCGTACCTTCAACCGGATGAACGACCTGGTGGACGGCTGCCGCGTGGAAGGCGAGATCAACCTCTACGGCAACAACATCTACCGCAAGGGCGAAGACGTGGCCGAGCTGCGCCGCCGCGTGGGCATGGTGTTCCAGAAGCCCAACCCGTTCCCGAAAACCATCTACGAGAACGTGGTCTACGGCCTGCGCATCCAGGGCATCAACAAGAAGCGCATCCTCGACGAAGCTGTCGAGTGGGCCCTCAAGGGCGCGGCGCTGTGGGACGAGGTCAAGGACCGCCTGCACGACTCGGCGCTCGGCCTGTCCGGTGGTCAGCAGCAGCGTCTGGTGATCGCCCGTACCATCGCCGTGGAGCCGGAAGTGCTGCTGCTCGACGAACCCTGCTCGGCACTCGACCCGATCTCGACCCTGAAAGTCGAAGAACTGATCTACGAACTGAAATCGAAGTTCACCATCGTGATCGTGACCCACAACATGCAACAGGCCGCGCGTGTCTCCGATTACACGGCGTTCATGTACATGGGCAAACTGGTGGAATTCGGCGACACCGACACCCTGTTCACCAATCCGGCGAAGAAGCAGACCGAAGACTACATCACCGGTCGTTACGGCTAGGAAGCGGCCGCAAGCTTCAAGCGGCAAGACAGACGTGGTGCGACACCGGATCAATATTTAACTGCTTGAAGCTTGCAGCTTGAAGCTTGCAACTTTCGCGGAGCGAACAAGATGATTTCGAAGGAAGGCCTTACTCACCACATCTCCCAGCAGTTCAACGCCGAACTCGAGGAGGTGCGCAGCCACCTCCTGGCGATGGGCGGGCTGGTCGAGAAACAAGTCAACGACGCCGTCACCGCGCTGATCGAAGCCGACTCGGGGCTCGCCCAGCAGGTGCGCGAGATCGACGACCAGATCAACCAGATGGAACGCAACATCGACGAAGAATGCCTGCGTATTCTCGCCCGGCGCCAGCCGGCGGCTTCCGACCTGCGCCTGATCATCAGCATCTCCAAGTCGGTGATCGACCTGGAACGCATCGGCGACGAATCGACCAAGATCGCCCGTCGCGCCATCCAGCTGTGCGAAGAAGGCGAGGCCCCGCGCGGCTATGTGGAAGTGCGGCACATCGGCGACCAGGTGCGCAACATGGTGCGCGATGCGCTGGACGCCTTTGCCCGTTTCGACGCCGACCTGGCGCTGTCGGTGGCCCAGTACGACAAGATCATCGACCGCGAGTACAAGACCGCGCTGCGCGAGCTGGCCACCTACATGATGGAAGATCCGCGCTCGATCTCGCGCGTTCTGAGCATCATCTGGGTGCTGCGCTCCCTGGAGCGTATCGGCGACCACGCGCGCAACATTTCGGAGCTAGTGATTTACCTGGTGCGCGGCACCGATGTGCGCCATCTGGGGCTCAAGCGGATGAAGGAAGAAGTTGAAGGCACAAGCGCCGAAAGCGCTAATGTTCCGGGTGAAGCTGACGATAAGTAAGGTTGCCCGAGAGAAGCGCCCGGCCCTTTTGGCCGGGCGTTTTCGTTTATGGGGATCGAACTTGAAAAGCAGCGCCCGCGAACGAAAAGTCCTGGCGTGACTGAAGAGTTTTGGCAAAGTGCCATCAGTAAAGCGTTATGCTAGCCGGGATTTTTAAAGGGGTGGTCGATGAGTAAGGTAAGTGTGTTGGTGGTGGATGACGCTTCGTTCATTCGTGACCTGGTGAAGAAGTGTCTGCGCAACTACTTCCCTGGCATCAAGATCGAGGACGCCATCAACGGCCGTAAAGCCCAGGCCCTGCTGGCCCGTGAAGCCTTCGACCTGGTCCTGTGCGACTGGGAAATGCCGGAAATGTCCGGCCTGGAGCTGCTGACCTGGTGCCGCGGCCAGGAGGCGATGAAGGCCATGCCGTTCATCATGGTCACCAGTCGTGGCGACAAGGAGAACGTGGTGCAGGCGATCCAGGCCGGCGTCTCCGGCTATGTCAGCAAGCCGTTCACCAACGAGCAGTTGCTGACCAAGGTCAAGCAGGCACTGAACAAGGTCGGCAAGCTCGACACCCTGATGAACAGCGCGCCGACCAAGATGAACTCGGCGTTCGGCAACGACTCTCTGAGTGCCCTGACCGGTGGCAAGGCCGAAGTCATCGGCGCCGCGCCGGCGGCTGCGGCGGTCAATCCGTTTGCCAAGCCTGCCGTGGTGTCTGCGCCTGCTCCCGCTGCTGCCCCGTCCCGTGGTTTGCTCAACAGCCCGCCGGTGAAGGCACCGGCTCCTGCCGCCGCGGCGTCCGCCGGTGGTCGCGGCCAGGGTCAGTTGCGCCTGCCCAGCGGTACCCAGCAGTGCGTGATCAAGGCGCTGAGCATCAAGGAGGCGCTGCTAGTGGTGAAGCGCACCGATACGCTGCCGCAGGTGCTCGACAGCGCCGTGCTGGACCTGGAGCAGGGGGACAATGCCGAAGTGGCGCGCCTGAACGGCTACCTGCACGCGGTGGTGGCCTATGAGCCGAAGCCGGACAGCGAGTGGTTGCAGCTGACCTTCCGCTTCGTCGACCAGGATGCGCAGAAGCTCGACTACATCTCCCGCCTGATCGCCCGCGGCACGGCGCAGAAACACTTCGTCCCCGGCGCCTGAGCCCCTCTCAGCCCCGTTCCTGACCACTATCTCGCGGGCAACCACGCTTCTGTAGGAGCGAGGCTTGCCCGCGATAGCGTCCGTGCTGACACCGCATCTTCCGGACCGCTGCCCCCGACCCTGTTGCCGCTGCCGCAGGCTGCGATAAGGCCGAAGGCCTTCAGCGATCTCAAAACCCTGCACCCCCTTCGTCGGAGTGCCGCGCGAAACCTGCTGCAAACACTTTCCTGTACCACGCTTCTGCACGCTGACGAAGGTGATCTGGGGCGTGTCACCCAGGCCTTGTATCTGTCGTTGGACGATGGCGGTGATGTGTTGCAGGCCGCGCAGCACAAGGCGTTGGGGGAGGGGGAGGTGGTTTGATGCCGTGTGTCCGATTCTCGGTTTTTCAGGTTGATTTATATCTGTACTGATATAGGTTGTGGTCTGTGCTTTTGGCTTTTCTTGTGCCGGGCCACGCTTTGAAACAACCCGGCCGCGCGCTGTGGCGGTCGGGTTGTTTAACCTCTCTGGGGTCAGTAACGGGAGAGGTTCGATGCCTAGGCACAAGGATGTGGTGTTTGTCGGGAGCGCGCTCCGGGACCTCCGGGCTTTTCCGCTGGATGCGCGAAGGGCCGCGGGTTTTCAGCTGGATCTGTTGCAGCAGGGCGAGCAGCCCTATGACTGCCGGTCGATGAAAACCGTGGGGCCGGGGGTGTTCGAGATCAGGATCAGTGAGGATTCAGGGGCGTTTCGGGTGTTTTACGTGGCCAACCGGCCCGCGGCCATTTACGTGCTGCACGCCATGCGCAAGACCACCCGCAAGACCGAAGCGCGGGACATCGAGCTGGCTCGGGCCAGACTTCAGGAGATAAGTGCACGCCATGACCGATCACATGCAGACCGAGCGTTTCGCCAGTGTCTGGGACGCGCTCGAAGGTTCGCCCCAGGAAGCCGCCAATATGCGCCTGCGCTCCAAGCTCATGCTGGAGCTGGGCAAGACCATCAAGGCCTGGGGCGTTTCGCAGAAGGAGGCCGCCAGGCGGCTCAATATCACCCAGCCGCGACTCAACGACGTGCTCAGCGGCAAGATCAACAAGTTTTCCCTGGATGCGCTGGTCAACCTCTCCGACGCTGCGCAACTGGGCGTCGATATCAGTTTCAGTCCGTCGGCAATGGAACCTCTGGTGCAGGGTTGATTCATACAAAGTCCACGTCGGGCTGCTAGCCTGACTTCAGGCTTTCCTCAGAATCTTGCCCATGTTCATGCACCTGCTGGTTTCCTGTGGTCTGTTGCTGGCCGCCACCTCGGCCATGGCCATGACCATCTACAAGTCCACCGACGCCAACGGCGTGGTGTCCTACAGCGATCGTCCGTCGCCGGGCGCCCAGGTGTTCGTGTTTCGCGATCGCATGGTCGAGCACCTGGAGCGCCAGGTGCGCTTGGACGTCGAGAAGAGCTGGGGCGTGGACAGCGTCTTTGTGCGTAACGACCTGTATGCGCCGGTGGAGATCGAGCTGGGGTTTACCGGCTTGAAGAACATCCGCAGTGCCCCCAGGCAGCCGATTCGCCGGGTACTGCCGGCCCGCAGCCGACAGCGCCTGGCGCAGCTCACGGCCGTGCAGGCGGGCAAGCCGCTGATCTATGTCCCGCAGTTCCGTTATTCCCTGGGCGACCCTGCAGGCGCCGCCCAGGCCTATCGTTACCCGCTGCCCTGGCGTGGCGGCCCCTTTCGCCTGACCCAGGGCGCCAATGGCCGGTACAGCCATTTCGGCCCCAAGAGCCGTTATGCCATGGACATCGCCATGCCCGAGGGCACGCCGATCATCGCGGCGCGTGGCGGGATGGTGGTGAAGACCGAGAACCGCCAGAGCGGGCGCGGCACCGACCCTTCCGGCAATTTCGTGCGGGTGCTGCACAACGACGGCACCATGGGGGTGTACCTGCACCTCAAGCGCGGCTCGGTCAGGGTGCGTGAAGGCCAGCGGGTCGTGGTGGGCAGCCCGCTGGCGCTGTCGGGCAATACCGGCAACAGCAGCGGCCCGCACCTGCACTTCGTGGTGCAGCGCAATACCGGCCTGGGGCTGGTGTCGATTCCCTATCAGTTCAACCAGCCCATCGGCAGCCTGCCGAATTTCGCATTGGGCAAGAAGTAGCCTGTAGCCGCTGCCGCAGGCTGCGATANGGGTCGATCGCAGCCTGCGGCAGCGGCTACAGGGCAATCAGCGGGGAGGGGATCGCGAGCAGCCAGTCGACGCTCGATCGCTCGCGATGGGATCTCAGACCGTGCTCAATCGAGCATCAACACCTTGGCCAGGACGATTTTCGGACCTTTCATCTTCTTGATGATGATGCGCAGGCCTTCGACTTCCATGACCTCTTCTTCTTCCGGTACCCGTTTCAGGGTCTCGTAGACCAGGCCGGCGAGGGTTTCGGCCTCGATATGGTCCAGGTCGATGCCCAGCAGGCGTTCCACCTTGAACAGCGGGGTATCGCCGCGCACCAGCAATTTGCCGGGCTGGTAGGCGAGGATGCCGCGCTCGGCCTTGCGGTGTTCGTCCTGAATGTCGCCGACCAGCACTTCCAGCACGTCTTCCATGGTCAGGTAGCCGATGATCTTGCCGTCGGCTTCCTCCACCAGGGCGAAGTGCGAACCGCCTTTACGGAACTGCTCCAGCAGCTGCGACAGCGGCATGTGCCGGGAAACGCGCTCCAGCGGGCGGGTCAGCTCGGCCAGGTTGAACGACTCGGGGATGTGGTCCAGCGCCGCCAGCTCCAGCAGCAGGTCCTTGATGTGCAGCAGGCCGACGAACTCGTTGCGCTCGCTGTCGTAGACCGGGTAGCGGCTGAACTTGTGGCGGCGGAACAGGGCGAGGATCTGCTTCAGCGGCGCGTTGAACTCCACGCTGATCAGGTCTTCCCGGGAGTTGGCCCAGTCCACCACTTCCAGCTCGCCCATTTCCACGGCCGAAGCGAGTACGCGCATGCCCTGGTCGCTGGGGTCCTGGCCCCGGCTGGAGTGCAGGATCAGCTTCAGTTCTTCGCGGCTGTAGTGGTGCTCGTGATGCGGGCCGGGCTCGCCCTGGCCGGCGATGCGCAGGATGGTGTTGGCGCTGGCGTTGAGCAGGTAGATCGCTGGGTACATCAGCCAGTAGAACAGGTACAGCGGCACCGCCGTCCACAGCGACAGCAGCTCGGGCTTGCGGATGGCCCAGGACTTGGGCGCCAGCTCGCCGACCACGATGTGCAGGTAGGAAATGATGAAGAAGGCGGTGAAGAACGACACGCCCTTGACCACTTCCGGCGAGTCCACGCCCACGGCGCTGAGCAGCGGCGCCAGCAGGTGCGCGAAGGCCGGCTCACCGACCCAGCCAAGGCCAAGGGAGGCCAGGGTGATCCCCAGCTGGCAGGCAGAAAGATAGGCATCCAGCTGGCTGTGTACGGTGCGCAGGATCTGCCCGCGCCAGCCGTTCTTATGGGCGATGGCCTCGACCCGGGTCGAGCGCAGTTTGACCATGGCGAACTCGGCGGCTACGAAAAAGCCGTTGAGCAGAACCAGGAGCAGTGCAAAAAGAATCATGCCGAAGTCGGCGAAAAGAGACGCGAGGGTAAAACCAGGGGAAGGGTCCATGATGGAGTTTTGCGGGTTCCGTGTATTCGAAAAAGAGGGAAATGCGCGGCGCAATGGCAGGCGCAAGCCAGCCAATGTAGCGGCTGGCAGGGCGATTGCCTAGTGGCGCGTGGCTGTCACCGCTGGTCGGTCAGGGTGCCGGCACGGAATCTTTTCACCTGGGCCGGGGCGAAATGGCAGGTAAAGGTGCTGCCGTGGCCCGGTACGCTGCTGATCTCCAGGCGCGCCCGATGGCGCAGCAGCACATGCTTGACGATGGCCAGGCCCAGGCCGGTGCCGCCGGTGTTGGAGTTGCGGCTGGAGTCGACCCGGTAGAAGCGTTCGGTCAGGCGCGGCAGGTGCTTGTTGTCGATGCCGATCCCCGAATCCTGCACGCTCAGGTGCGCGCCTTGCTCGTCGCCCCACCAGCGGATGCGGATGTTGCCCTCGGCCGGGGTGTATTTCACCGCGTTGAACACCAGGTTGGAAAAGGCGCTGCGCAGTTCCGCCTCGCTGCCCTTGAGCTGGACCTGGGCGTCGGCTTCCAGGGTGATGCGCTGGTTGCGTTCCCCGGACAGGGCCTGGGCATCGCTTTTGATCGATTGCAGGAGCACGTCGATCGGCACCGGCTGGTTGTCCGACGGGTAGTCGGTGGCTTCCAGTTTGGCCAACAGCAGCAGGTCGTTGAGCAGGGTCTGCATGCGCCCGCCTTGCTGCTGCATCTGCTGCAGGGCACGGTTCCAGCGCGGGTTCACTTCCTCGACGTTGTCGAGCAGGGTTTCCAGGTAGCCGCAGATCACTGTCAGCGGTGTGCGCAGCTCGTGGGAGACGTTGGCGATGAAGTCTTTGCGCATCTGTTCCAGCTGGTGGATGCGGGTCACGTCGCGCACCAGCATCAGGTGTTCGTTGTTGCCGTAGCGGGTGATGTACAGCTGGATGCGTATCCGGTCGTTGGTCGGCGAGGGGATTTCCAGCGGCTCGTTGTAATTGTCCTGCTCGAAATATTCCTTGAAGCGTGGATGGCGCACCAGGTTGGTCACCGGCTGGCCGCTGTCCTGCGGGGTCTTCAGGCCCAGCAGGGTTTCCGCGGCGCGGTTCCACCATTCCAGGTTGCCGTCGCTGTCGAGCATGATCACCGCGTCTTTCAGCGCCGCGGTGGACTCCTGGACCCGGTCGATCACCGCTTGCAGGCGCCCGCGCACCCGTTGGTCGCGGCGTTGCAGGTGATAGATGCTGTCGAACACCTCGCCCCACAGGCCGTAGCCATCGGGCGGTGCTTCATCGGGTTGGTGCAGGCGCAGCCATTCGTGCAGGCGCAGCAGTTGCTTGAGGGTCCAGGCCAGATAGATCCCCAGGCCGATGGCCAGGCTCCAGCCGTAGAAGCCGCTGATCAGGCCCACCAGCAGGCAGCCGGTGACCAACAGCAGCATGTGGCGAATCAGGGTGCCATGCCAGTTTTGGTTCACTTAACACGCGTCCTTGTAAGCGTCTGGCGAATAAGGGGCCGGCTTCAGGCCTTGGTGGAAAAACGGTAGCCGGTGCCGCGCACGGTTTGTACCAGATTCTCGTAGGCATCGCCCAAGGCTTTGCGCAGGCGGCGGATATGCACGTCGACGGTGCGCTCTTCGACATAGACGTTGCCGCCCCAGACCTGATCCAGCAACTGGCCGCGGGTGTAGGCACGTTCCTGGTGGGTCATGAAGAATTGCAGCAGGCGGTATTCGGTCGGGCCCATCTCGGCCGGTTTGCCGTCGATGGTCACGCGGTGGCTGATCGGGTCCAGCAGCAGGCCGCCGACTTCGATCGGCGCCTCGCCGTCGGTCGGGCCGGCGCGGCGCAGCACGGCCTTGAGGCGCGCTACCAGCTCGCGAGGGGAGAACGGCTTGGTGATGTAGTCGTCGGCGCCGACTTCCAGGCCCTGGATCTTGTTGTCCTCTTCGCCCTTGGCGGTGAGCATGATGATCGGGATGTCACCGGTCAGCTCATCGCGTTTCAGACGCCGGGCCAGCTCGATGCCGGAAGTGCCGGGCAGCATCCAGTCGAGCAGGATCAGGTCGGGCTTGCGGTCGACGATGATGGCATGGGCCTGCTGGGAGTTCTCCGCCTCCAGGCAGTCGTAGCCGGCCATTTCCAACGCAACGGCGATCATTTCGCGAATGGGCGCTTCGTCGTCAACGATCAGAATGCTCCTGCCAACCATGCTTAATCCTCTTGTCATTTAACTGTCTTGCGCCGCATTAGATAACGGAATTATTGCAGTCGTGTGACAGTATTTTAGGTGCTGGGGCGAGGGCTGCATTCATGGACTAAGCTTTGGGTCCGAATCCTGACAACCACCAAAGAAGGTTTCCATGACTCAACTCACGAAATCCTGCAAAGCCCTGTTGCTGAGCGCTGCGCTGGCCCTGCCGGGGCTGGCGTTCGCCGCGGAACCGGCGATGGTCAAAGACGGTATGTACGTCGACCACAAGGGCATGACCCTGTACACCTTTGCCAAGGATGCCGGCGGCAAGTCCATGTGCAACGACAAGTGCGCCGCCAACTGGCCGCCGCTGATGGCCGCCAGCGGCGACAAGGCCATGGGCGAGTGGACCGTCATCAAGCGTGACGACGGCTCCATGCAGTGGGCCTACGACGGCAAGCCGCTGTACACCTTCGTGATGGACAAGAAAGCCGGTGACATGACCGGCGACGGCAAGATGGATGGCGCCTGGAAAGTGGCCAAGCCTGATTGACCGCAGTGTTTCATCGCGGGCAAGCCTNNNGCTTGCCCGCGATAACGATCTTCAGCGCACCGCGTAATCCACGACTATCCCCAGGAAAATCGCCAACCCTGCCCAGTGGTTATGCAGGAAGGCCTTGAAGCACTTCATCCGGTCGCGATCGCGGGTGTCCCAGAACTCCCAGGCAAAACAGCCGGCCGCGGCCAGCAAGCCCAGATGGAACCAGCCCCCCAGTTCGAAGCGCGCGCCTGCCAGCAGCAGGCACCCCAGCGCCAGGCCCTGCAGGGTCAGAATGATTACCCGGTCGGCTTCGCCGAACAGGATCGCGGTGGATTTCACCCCGATCTTCAGGTCGTCGTCGCGGTCGGTCATCGCGTAATAGGTGTCATAACCCACGGTCCACAGCAGGTTGGCGATGTACAACAGCCAGGCGGTGGCCGGCAGTTCGCCGGTTTCGGCGGTGAAGGCCATCGGGATGCCCCAGGAGAACGCTGCGCCCAGCACCACTTGCGGGTAATAGGTGTAGCGCTTCATGAAGGGGTAGCTGGCTGCCAGGGCCAGGCCGCCCAGGGACAGCCAGATGGTCGCCGCGTTGGTGCACAGCACCAGCAGGAAGCTGATGAACATCAGCACGGCGAAGAACACCAGGGCTTCCTTGGAACTGATCTTGCCGCTGACCAGCGGACGCTGTTCGGTGCGCTTCACGTGGCCGTCGACCTTGCGGTCGGCCCAGTCGTTGATCACGCAGCCGCCGGCCCGGGTGAGGGTCACGCCGAGGACGAAAATCACGATATTGGCCAGCGATGGCGAGCCTTCGCCGGCAATCCACAGGGCCCAGAGGGTCGGCCAGAGCAGCAGGTAGATGCCGATCGGCTTGTCCATGCGGGTCAGCTGGATGAAGTCCCAGGCACGCGGGTTCAGGCGGTTGAGGGATTTGAGCAGGCTCTGATACATCAGCGGTTCTCCGGCTGGGCGACGACGGCGCTCCACAGGGACGGCAGGAAGATTTCGGCGACCAGCACACTCAGGGTTGCGCGATCGAAGCGCGAACGGCGAGCCCAGAGGCCGTCGGCTTGCACTTCGTCGGGCAGCCACGGGCGTGGGTAATGGCAGACCTCGATGGGGCGGCGCGCAAAGGCCTGGTCGCAGAACAGCAGTTCGCCCAGGGAGCGGCTGCCCAGTTCGTCCATGTTCAGCCCGCCGTCCTGCAGGGCGCTGCGGGCCGCCACGCTGCGGGCGAATACCCAGGCCTGGCCGTGACCGCGCAGATACACCTCGCGTACCCAGCCCTGGCTGTCCGGCGGCAGGTCCAGCGCGACGCATTCGTCGGCGCGCAGGGTCTGCCAGCCCTCGACCAGCGGCGTCACGCTGAAACCGTCATTGGAGAGACGGGTCAGGCGCCGGGTCAGCGAACCTTCATCGAACAGCCAGTCGAGGGTTTGTGCGTCGGGGAGGGGCGTCAGCCGGCTTTGCGAGAGCCAGTCCGGGGTGGAAAATGGAGAGATTGAGTGCGGCACAGTGGGTCATTATTGGCAGCAAATGAGGCCGCGAGCTTAGCATGGCGACGAGCGATTTTGCCGCAATGGAGCGGCCGCCCGCAGCGAACGTGCTTGCATCCGTCGGTGCTCATCAGTACAAAACGCGCTGGGCCGGACGCGCCCCCTGGCGTCATCCAGAGTCGATTCATCGACCATCCCGCCGGCAACAGCCTGAGAACCTGAGGAAACGTGTAAATGAAAAAGTGGCAATGTGTGGTCTGCGGCCTGATCTACAACGAAGCCGACGGCTGGCCGGACGACGGAATCTTGCCCGGTACCCGCTGGGAAGACGTGCCTGAAGACTGGCTCTGCCCGGATTGCGGAGTCGGCAAAATGGATTTCGAAATGATCGAAATCGGCTGATCACAACCTGTGATCCCCTGAACCTGAAGGAGTAAGGAATGAACGCACCTGTCGTCATCGTGGGCACCGGGCTGGCCGGCTATAACCTGGCCCGAGAGTTTCGCAAGCTCGATAGCGAAACGCCGCTGCTGCTGATTACCGCCGATGACGGACGTTCCTATTCCAAGCCGATGCTGTCCACCGGCTTTGGCAAGAACAAGGAAGCTGATGGCCTGAGCATGGCCGAACCCGGCGCCATGGCCGAGCAACTGAAGGCCGAGGTGCGCACCCATACCCGCATCAGCGGCATCGACCCTGGCCACAAGCGCCTGTGGATTGGTGAAGAAGCGGTGAGCTACCGCGACCTGATCCTCGCTTGGGGGGCGGAAACCGTGCGCGTACCGGTGGAGGGCGATGCCGGCGATCTGATCTTCCCGATCAACGACCTGGAAGACTACGCGCGCTTCCGCGCAGCTGCGGCCGGCAAGCGCCGGGTACTGCTGCTGGGCGCCGGCCTGATCGGCTGCGAGTTCGCCAACGACCTGATCCTCGGCGGTTACGAGGTGGACCTGGTGGCACCTTGCGAGCAGGTCATGCCGACGCTGCTGCACCCTGCGGCCGCTGCCGCGGTACAGGCCGGGCTGGAAAGCCTGGGTGCGCGCTTCCACCTGGGACCGGTGCTCAATCGCCTGCAGCGCACGGCAGATGGCCTAGAGGCGCATCTGTCCGATGGCGAGGTGATTGCCTGCGATCTGGTGGTGTCGGCGATCGGCCTGCGTCCGCGCATCGACCTGGCCGCCGCCGCGGGGGTGATGGTCAACCGTGGGGTGGTGGTGGACCGGCATCTCAAGACCTCCCACGCCAACATCTATGCCTTGGGCGACTGCGCCGAGGTCGATGGGCTGAATTTGCTGTACGTCATGCCCCTCATGAGTTGTGCGCGAGCGCTGGCACAAACCCTGGCTGGCAACCCGACGGCAGTCAGCTACGGCCCAATGCCGATCACCGTGAAAACCCCGGTCTGCCCGCTGGTGGTTTCGCCACCGCCACGCGGCCTGGAAGGCGTGTGGACGGTCGAAGGGCAGGGCGCCGACATCAAGGCGCTATGCCGCGATGCCGGCGGCAAACTGCTGGGTTATGCGCTGACCGGGGCCGCGGTCATGGACAAACTGGCCCTGAACAAGGAGCTTCCCGGCTTGTTGGCCTAAATACTGGTCGTTCTGTCGGAATAATCATGTGTTTGCCACTACAAAGGTCGCGCAGAGACTGGCGCCACTCCTAACCGCGTGCCATCCTCACACCCGTCTGCCGCAGAGTAGAGCCTGCGGCGCCTTGGGCGCTGTTCCGGAAGAACAGCACGGACATAACAACAAAAAACCGTCAAAGAGGCTTCACTATGCGTAAACCAGAACTCGCCGCTGCAATTGCTGAAAAAGCGGATCTGACCAAAGAACAGGCCAACCGCGTTCTCAACGCCGTTCTCGAAGAAATCACCGGCGCCCTGCATCGTAAGGACAGTGTCACCCTGGTAGGTTTCGGAACCTTCCTGCAGCGTCACCGTGGCGCCCGTACCGGCAAGAACCCGCAAACCGGTGAGCCGGTGAAGATCAAGGCCAGCAACACCGTGGCCTTCAAGCCAGGCAAATCGCTGAAAGACAGCGTCAATCCATAACTGTTGCGAACTCCCTCGATAGCAGGGAGAACCGTATTGAAAAATGGGCAAGCCGATAACTCGGATGCCCATTTTTTATGGGTGGCTGTTCGCATATAAAGAACAGGAATGCCTAGCGCAAGTTTCGCCAGAACTACATCTGTATTGTTCAAAAATCATACAGAGTGTTTGATAGCAAACTACCGTCCCAAGTGCCATCATATTAGTGGCACTTTCCGAAGTTGGGTGTTGTACGCGGACTGCACTATTTCATAAAAGTTCAGAATTAAGACTATTCCCATATCCGGCACTTTTCGACTCGGCATAGCATTGTCCCTTAATCATTGAATCGTGCTCTGGTTCATATCGCGCAAGGCTCTGGCTCGCGGCTCCTGGCGTTTCTGGTTGAAATAGGGATTCAACTGGCTGTCTAGGGGGAACCCCTGTCATATATAAGGCAATCTCTTACGAGAAGCCGATGACAGTTCGTCTTGTTGTTTGAGGGGATGCTTGCTAGTGGCCATCATACTGATTACGATGCGCGCTCTTGAAAGAGCAGGCTCAATTGGATGAGTACGCTCTTTGATACTGTCAAGCACGCGAAAAATGTCTCGCGGGCGTATAGACCGTAATCTCGAAAAAGGCCATGGATGTCCTACTCAAGCAAACTTTCTGCCCATTACCTCGAACTCGCCAAGGCCTCTATTTCCAAAGAGAGTTTTGCGGGCGAGGACGTTCGCTTCTCCAGCGAATACGAGGCGTTGGAAAGTGAGCTGGGCAAAGCCCAATCCATGCACGAAAGCGGTCAGATCGACTGGCTGAAAATCCTCGAAAACAGTGAAGCGCTGCTGCGTACCCAGTCCAAGGATCTGCGGGTGGCCGCCTGGCTTACCTGGGCCTTGTATCAGCGTGAATCCTTCCCCGGCCTGCTGGCCGGCTTTGGTCTTCTGCAGCACCTGTGCGAACAGCATTGGGCGCAGATCCACCCCGCCAAACTGCGTACCCGGTCTGCTGCCATCGGCTGGCTGGTGCCGCGTCTCGAGCAGGTGCTGGGGGAAAACGTCGCGATCAAGGAGCAGCTGCCGCTGTTCCGCCGCCTGGTGGAACACCTGGAAGGGCTCGACGCTGCGCTCACCGAGCATCTGGGCGACGATGCGCCCTTGCTGCTGCCGATCTGCCGGCGGCTGTCGACCATGGTCCAGCGCGCCGCCGACAACCAGCCGGAACCCGGCGCCGTGGGCGCGGTGGTGGCGCAGGTCAAGCAGGCCGCGACCCAGCTGTTTACGCCCGGCGCGCCTATCGACAACGAGAAGGAAGCGCAGAAGGCCCTGCGCGCCTTGCAGGAAAACGCCCGCCCGCTGAGCGCCTGGTGGCTCAAGCAGAAGGCCACGGATGTGCGTGCCCTGCGCTTGAACCGCACCATGCTGTGGTTGCCCATCGATGCCGTCCCGGAGCGCAATGCCGAGCAGATCACCGCGTTGCGCGGGCTGCCGGCCGACAAGCTCAAGACTTACCAGGAGCGTTTTGCCAATGGGCAGTACGCCGACCTGCTGGTGGAGCTCGAAGCCAGCCTGGCCAGGGCGCCGTTCTGGTTCGACGGCCAGCGCATGGTCTGGGAATGCCTGCAAGGGCTGAACGCCGACCAGGCGATGCGCGAGGTGGAGTTTCACTTCGCACTCCTGTTGCAGCGCCTGCCGGGCGTAGTCGAGCTGCGTTTCCACGACGGCGCGCCTTTCGCCGATCCGGCCACCCGCAGCTGGATCAGCGCCCACGTCATGCCCCATCTGCAAAGCGCCAGCGCGCCGCGCAAGGTCGAAGCGACCGCCAGCCAGCCGGCCTGGGAAGAAGCCCTCGAAGAGGTATTGCCGATCCTGCGCAAGGACGGCCTCAAGGCCGCCGTGCAGATCCTCAAGCAAGGCCTGCAGAACGCCCATGGCGGGCGGGTGCGGTTTTTCTGGCAGTTCAGCCTGGCGCGGCTGTGCTTCATGGCCAAGAAATACGAGCTGGCCAAGACCCAGCTCGAAACCCTCGATCAAGAATTACTGAGCTCGGGCCTGCATGCCTGGGAGCCGGATCTTGCGTTGGAAGTGCTGCACCTCCTGCATAGCTGCTGTGAGTTGTTGCCGCAGAACCACGCAGTGCGAGAACGCAAGGAAGAGATTTATCGCAGGCTGTGCCACCTCGACCTCGAAGTGGTACTCGAATAGGCCCCAGGGCCAACAACCGCAAGGAGAAAAGCCATGGCCAAAGAAGGCTCGGTAGCCCCCAAGGAACGCATCAACGTCACCTTCAAACCCGCCACCGGCGGTGCTCAGGAAGAGATTGAACTGCCGTTGAAGCTACTGGCAATCGGTGATTACACCCAGCGCGTGGACGAGCGCAAAGTGGAAGACCGCAAGCCGATCAGCATCGACAAAATGACGTTCGACGAAGTGCTGGCCAAGCAGGAGCTGAGCCTGACGCTGAGCGTGCCTAACCGTCTTCAGGAAGAGGGCGACACCGAAGAGCTGGCGGTCAAGCTGCGCGTCAACTCGATGAAGGACTTCAACCCGGCCAGCCTGGTCGAGCAAGTGCCTGAGCTGAAAAAACTGATGGAACTGCGCGATGCGCTGGTGGCCCTCAAGGGTCCGCTGGGTAACGCCCCTGCATTCCGTAAAGCCATCGAAGGCGTACTCGCCGACGACGAATCGCGCGGTCGTGTACTCGGTGAGCTGGGCCTGAACGCCGCAGCCACCGAAGCCTGAGTCTCTATCAGTCAAGGAAGCCAAACACTATGAGCACTAGTGCAGCACAACAGAAAAGCAACGAGAACGGCGAGTACAGCATTCTCGACAGCATCATCGCCGAAACCCGCCTGACTCCGGACGACGAAGCCTACGACATCGCCAAGCGCGGTGTGTCGGCCTTCATCGAAGAGCTGCTCAAGCCTCAGAATGATGGCGAGCCGGTCAAGAAAGCCATGGTTGACCGCATGATCGCCGAGATCGATGCCAAGCTCAGCCGCCAGATGGACGAAATCCTTCACCACGAAGACTTCCAGTCCCTGGAATCGGCCTGGCGCGGCCTGCAGTTGCTGGTCGACCGCACCAACTTCCGCGAAAACATCAAGATCGAAATCCTCAACGTCTCCAAGCAGGACCTGCTGGACGACTTCGAAGATTCGCCGGAAGTGATGCAGGCTGGCCTGTACAAGCACATCTACACCGCTGAATACGGCCAGTTCGGTGGCCAGCCGGTGGGCGCGATCATCGCCAACTACTTCATGTCGCCAAGCTCGCCAGACGTGAAGCTGATGCAGTACGTGTCCAGCGTTGCCTGCATGTCCCACGCGCCGTTCATCGCCGCGGCCGGTCCGAAGTTCTTCGGCCTGGAAAGCTTCACCGGCCTGCCGGACCTGAAGGATCTGAAAGACCACTTCGAAGGCCCGCAATTCGCCAAATGGCAGAGCTTCCGCCAGTCGGAAGACTCGCGCTACATCGGCCTGACCGTACCGCGCTTCCTGCTGCGCAACCCGTACGATCCGGAAGAGAATCCGGTCAAATCCTTCGTCTACAAGGAAACCGTTGCCAACAGCCACGAGCACTACCTGTGGGGCAACACCGCGTACGCCTTCGGTACCAAACTGACCGACAGCTTCGCCAAGTTCCGCTGGTGCCCGAACATCATCGGCCCGCAGAGCGGTGGCGCGGTAGAAGACCTGCCGCTGCACCACTTCGAAAGCATGGGCGAAATCGAGACCAAGATTCCTACAGAGGTTCTGGTTTCCGACCGTCGTGAATACGAACTGGCCGAGGAAGGCTTCATCTCCCTGACCATGCGCAAAGGCAGCGACAACGCGGCGTTCTTCTCCGCCAGCTCGGTGCAGAAGCCGAAGTTCTTCGGCATCAGCGCGGAAGGCAAGGCTGCGGAGCTGAACTACAAGCTCGGCACCCAGCTGCCGTACATGATGATCGTCAACCGCCTGGCTCACTACCTGAAAGTGCTGCAGCGCGAGCAACTCGGTTCGTGGAAAGAACGTACCGACCTCGAGCTGGAACTCAACAAGTGGATCCGCCAGTACGTCGCCGACCAGGAAAACCCGAGCGCCGAAGTTCGTGGCCGTCGTCCGCTGCGCGCCGCGCAGATCATCGTCAGCGATGTGGAAGGTGAGCCGGGCTGGTACCGCGTCAGCCTGAACGTGCGCCCGCACTTCAAGTACATGGGTGCCGATTTCACCCTGTCGCTGGTTGGCAAGCTGGACAAAGAGTAACCAGGAGCAAGGTCATGACCGGATACGGCAGCCTTTTCGAACGCCTGAGTGGCGAGGCCGACAAACGTGTCGGCTGGAGCCGCGAGGTTTCCGCCATGGCGTCGGTGGCTGCCCATCTGGGCAAGATGCTCAGCACCCGTGCGGGCAGCGTGCAGACGCTGTCCGATTACGGGTTGCCCGATCTCAACGACATGCGCCTGAGCCTGCACGACGCCCTGAGCCAGGCCCGCCTGGCCATCGAAAGCTTCATCGAAGCCTACGAGCCGCGTCTGAGCAATGTGCGTGTCGTTTCCCTGCCGCGTGATCACGACCAGCTCAAGCTGGCTTTCAATATCGAAGGCCTGCTTGAGGTGGACGGGTTCAAGCGCCAGGTCAGTTTTTCCGCGCGCCTGGATGGCAGCGGACAGGTCAAGGTCAGTTAAGCAAGGAGAGGACGATGTCAGGTAAACCCGCAGCACGCGTCAGCGATCCCACCGCCTGCCCGCTCCCCGGCCACGCAACCAACCCGATCGCCGCCGGTTCCGGCGATGTGTTCTTCGACGGACTTCCGGCTGCCCGCCAAGGCGATGCCTCAGCCTGTGGCGGCGCGATGGCCAGCGCCTTGGCGACCACGGTGCTGATCAACGGCAAAGCCGCGGCCACCGTTGGTTCTGTGGGTACTCACGGCAATACAGTCACGGCTGGATCGGGGACGGTGATTATCGGTGACTCCCACTCGGCGGCGCCGTTTGTTCCTCCATTACCGCTGATTATTCCTGGATTTGATGAGCAGTTTGCGCTGACAGATGAGGCGGGAGCTCCGATTGCCAATCGCCGATATCTGCTTGTTCGCGAAGATGGCATGCAGGAAGAAGGGGTTACCAATGATGCAGGGCTTACTCATCGGCTTGCTCGACATGAGCGAGCAGAGAAAGTCGAAGTCTACGTAGCAGCGGGAAGTTGATGAATGGCCACTGATACCATCAGCACTTCAAGTGGTACTTTCAAAAAAGTCGCTACGGTGCAAAGTTCCCCTACCAAAGCGCTTGTCCCTAAGCCGGTTGTAGTTGAGCAAGGGTTGACCGTATTTTTGGGTGGCGCTGGGATGATTGGTGGTTATAACGCCGACATGATCAACGCATTTACCGAGACAGGCATCGCTAATTCTGTTTATGGAAACTATTCATCCCTGATCACTGGGGCGGATGAGTATGTCCACCCAATGGTTGATATGCTCGCCGACGCATCAGCGGTTATTTTTTACAATCAGGATAGTAGTCGGTCGGCAGAGTCTGAATATGATCAGTTGGGCGTTGTAAAAGAAAGAACCGATTTGTATGGTTTGGTCGCTGTTAAAAGCACTGTGCCGGTTATAGAAAGCCAACCTGCGGATTTCTCCCTTGCTGCCATTGGCATATCAAAAAAGATTCCGACTTCTGGACAGTTCAATATTGTCGGGTACTCATGGGGGGCGGTAATTGCAGCGCGTAGCGCTATGTATCATGCGCGCAAGGATATTGTCGTCGACCACTTGGTTCTCATCGGTGCGCCGATCAATCAGGACTTGAAGGATGCGGTAACCGGGCATCCGAAAATAATCAAAACAATCATTATTGACCTGACGGATAAGGGCGATCCGATTTATGCCGGGATGACGGATGCCGCATTGGTTGGCGTTGCACCCGAGCTTGCGGGGCAGATGTCAGGCACTAACCAGGGACACTTTTACTATTCAGGGGATGATGCAGACGGTCAATTAAGGCATCGGGAACTTGCAAAGCGGCTTTATGACGAAGGGCTTCGATAAAGTGATGCGATATTTCGTTATCTTCATTTCTCTTGTCATGCTGTCTTTGAGCTTTATCGATCCCAAAGCCCCGTGGGGGGTTAGTATCGATTTTATGGGCTTATTGCTCCCTCAGGCGGTGTATACATTTTTTTTCGTGGTTTGTATTTTTCTTTATCTTCCGATGATAGTTGTCGGTTTTTATTATTTTGTAAAAAGTGCAGTTCGTTTGGTCAAGTTTCGAGATCTCAGGGGTGGGTTCGAGCCGTTTATTTTGTTTGTGCTCATCGTGGTGAGTTTGAGCCGGTTCGGCGATTGGGTTGTTTATGAGATTTTCTAAATTCCAACCTTGTCGCTGCAATCAATGGGTGTCCCGTGACTTGTTCTAACGGGCCGATGCCAACCACCGCTGCGCCCTCGATGAAGGGCAAGGCGTTGCGGCTCCTCAACGTATTCCTTTGCTCAGTCGGATTGCTGGCGATTCTGGTGCTGTTTGCGCTGCTGTTTACCTGGCAGCGGGATACCCCGCCAAAACTCTTCGCTCATCCCAATGCACTGTGGGTTGGCGCTGAGGATGGTGGCGTGTTCGTCGAAATCGCCAAGGCCGAGGCGCCGGATTATTACGTCGAGATTCGGCACGAGAATGGGGACATCTGGGCTGAAGGCTGGATCCGCTACGACAGTAAAGATGGCTTCCCGCTGAGTGCTGCGGCCATCACCGGATTTGGTGGCGGGGCGCTTTATCTGCAGACCAGCGTTGCGATGACGTCTGAAAAAGCGGAGGGCCGGTAATCATGTGCACTCATCGTGGGCTACGTGGTTTCCGGGCTGACGGTTGCGCTCTACAGGACGGTTTATTCATGAGACTCAATACCAGGCAGGTAACCCGTGTCCTTTAACCACTACTACCAAAGCGAACTCACCGCGCTGCGCCAGCTGGGTCGCCGTTTCGCCGAGCGTAGTCCGGCCCTGGCGCCGTTTCTCGGCCAGGCCGGGCGGGACCCGGATGTGGAGCGCCTGCTCGAAGGTTTCGCTTTCCTCACCGGTCGCCTGCGGCAGAAGCTCGATGACGAGCTGCCGGAGCTGAGCCACTCGCTGATGCACCTGCTGTGGCCGAACTACATGCGGCCGTTGCCGGCGTTCAGCATCCTGCAGTTCGACCCGCTGAAGCAGTCCGGGCCGGCCCTGCGGGTGGAGCGTGATACGCCGGTGGAGAGCAAGCCCATCGATGATGTGCGCTGCCGCTTCCGTACCTGCTACCCGACCGAAGTCCTGCCGCTGGACCTGACCGCGCTGAACTACTCGGTGAAAGGCGACGGCGCGCTGCTCAGCCTGCGCCTGGAGATGAGCTGCGACGGCCATCTCGGCGAGCTGAACCTGAGCCGCCTGCGCCTGCACCTGGCGGGCGAGCGCTACATCAGCCAGATGCTCTACCTGAGCCTGTTGCGCAACCTTGAAGGCATCGAGCTGGTGCCGCTGGGCATGGACGGCAAGCCGTTCCCCGGCGTCAGCGGCGACGCCATGTCGTTCAAGATGCCGGGCAACCGCGTGCAGCCGGTGGGCTTTGCCGAAGAAGAGGCGTTGATCCCCTATCCGCTGAACACCTTCCGCGGCTATCGCTACCTGCAGGAATATTTCGCCTTCCAGGACAAGTTCCTGTTCGTCGACCTGAACGGCCTGGACCTGCTCAAGTCGCTGCCGGAGGACACCCTCAAGCAGATGCACGGCCTGGAAGTGCGCTTCGACATTCGCAAGAGCGGCATCCAGCGCCTGCGGCCGACCCTGGACAACGTGAAGCTGTACTGCACGCCGATCGCCAACCTGTTCAAGCACGACGCGCTGCCGATCCGCCTCGATGGCAAGCAGGACGAGTACCTGCTGCTGCCGGCCGAGTACGACCTGGAAAACTGCGGCGTGTTCTCGGTGGAAACCGTCACCGGCTGGAAGCCCGGCGGCCTGGGTTACCAGGAATACGTGCCGTTCGAGTCCTTCGAGCACGACCCGAGTTTCGACGTCCCGCAAAGCCGTCCGCACTACAGCATCCGCCAGCGCTCCTCGCTGCTGCACGACGGCCTGGACACTTACCTGAGCTTCGGCATCCGCCACACCGAGGCTCACGAAACCCTGTCCATCGAGCTGACCTGCACCAACCAGAACCTGCCGCGCCGGCTCAAGCTCGGCGAGATCAACCAGGCGTGCGAGGAAACCCCGGAGTTCCTCAGTTTCCGCAATATCACCCCGGCCACCTCGAGCTACGCGCCACCGCTGAATCGCGACTTCCTGTGGAAGCTGATCAGCAACATGTCGCTCAACTATCTGTCGCTGGCCAACGTCGATGCGCTCAAGGTGATCCTGGAAACCTACGACTTGCCGCGCTACTACGACCAGCACCTGGAAAAGGTCAGCAAGCGCCTGCTGGGCGGGCTCAAGTCGATCCGCCACGAGCATGTCGACCGGCTGCATCGGGGCCTGCCGCTGCGCGGTCTGCGCACCGAGCTGACCATCGATCCGGAAGGCTATATCGGTGAGGGCGACATGTTCGTCTTCGCTTCGGTTCTCAACGAGTTTTTCGCTCTTTACGCCAGTCTCAACTCGTACCACGAGCTGCGGGTAAAAAGTACACAGGGAGAGGTGTACCAATGGACACCACGTATGGGTCTGCAGCCCCTGCTTTAAGCGGGCTGACCCGGGTCATCCGCGAGTACTCGCTGTTTCAGGCCGTGCTGCTGGTGGTGGACCGGCTGCGCGACTCCCATCCGGGCCTGAGCGAAGAGGATCTCTACGACCAGCTGGAATTCCAGGCCAATCCGAGCCTGGGTTTCCCTGGCAGCGACGTCGATCGCGTGGAGTTTTTCGAAGAGCACGGGCAGATGCGCGCGCGCCTGCGGTTCAACCTGATCGGGCTGTTCGGCTCCGGCTCGCCGCTGCCGGCGTTCTACGGTGAGCAGGCCCTGGGCGACAGCGAAGACGGCAACCCGACCCGCAACTTCCTCGACCTGTTCCACCATCGCCTGCAGCGGCTGATGCTGCCGATCTGGCGCAAGTACCGCTACCGCGCCAGCTTCAAGAGCGGCGCGCTCGACCCGTTTTCCGCCCAGCTGTTCGCCCTGATCGGCCTCGGCGGCGAAGACATCCGCAAGGCCAAGGAACTGAACTGGAAGCGCCTGCTGCCGTACCTCGGCCTGCTCAGCCTGCGGGCCCACTCGGCGGCGCTGATCGAGGCCGTGCTGCGTTACTACTTCAAGCATGCGGACCTGGTGATCGAGCAGTGCATCGAGCGTCGGGTGGAGATCCTCGAAGAGCAACGCAACCGCCTGGGCCGCGCCAACAGCCAGCTCGGCGAAGACCTGGTGCTGGGCGAGCGGGTGCGCGATCGCAGTGGCAAGTTCCGCATCCATATCCGCCAGCTCGACTGGCAACGCTTCCACGAATTCCTGCCGATCGGTTTCGGCTACCAGCCGCTGTGCGCGCTGGTGCGGTTCACCCTGCGTGACCCGCTGGACTACGACATTCGCCTGGTCCTGCGCCAGGAAGAAATCCGCGAACTGCGCATCGGTGAGCAGAACGCCTGTCGCCTCGGGTGGACCAGTTGGCTCGGCCGCGAACGCGCGGACGGCGTGGTGACCCTGGGCAGCAAAATTCATTAAGGACAGATGACATGATCAACGTAGACCTGCAGCAACTGATCCAGGCGCTGGACGCCGAAACCCGCCGCGACCTGGAAAGCTCCGCCGAACGCTGTGTCGCCCGTGGCGGCAGCAAGATCCTGGTTGAAGACCTGTTGCTGGGCCTGCTGGAGCGTCCGCAAGGCCTGCTCGCCCGCGCGTTGCAGGATGCCGAAGTGGATGCCGGCGAGCTGAGCGCGGCACTGCAATCGCGGGTCGAGCACAGTGCTTCGCGCAACCCGGTGTTCGCCCCGGAGCTGGTGCAGTGGCTGCAGGACGCCTTGCTGGTGGCTAACCTCGAACTGGGCCAGAGCCAGGTCGAGCAGGCGGCGCTGATCCTCGCCCTGCTGCGTAACCCGATGCGCTACGCCGGTAGCCGTTACCAGCCGCTGCTGGCCAAGCTGAATATCGAGCGCCTGAAGGATTTCGCCCTGTCGCAGAAGGAAGAGCCGGCCAGCGGCAAGCCAGCGGCGCCGGGCGAATCGCTGTTGCAGCGCTTCACCCACAACCTGACCCAGCAGGCCCGCGAGGGCAAGCTCGACCCGGTGCTGTGCCGCGATGGCGCGATCCGCCAGATGGTCGATATCCTCGCCCGTCGCCGCAAGAACAATCCAATCGTGGTCGGCGAAGCCGGCGTCGGTAAAACCGCGGTGGTCGAAGGCCTGGCCTCGCGCATCGCCGCCGGTGAAGTGCCACAGGTGCTCAAGGGCGTCGAACTGCTGTCGCTGGACATGGGCCTGCTGCAGGCGGGCGCCAGCGTGAAGGGCGAGTTCGAGCGCCGCCTCAAGGGCGTGATCGACGAGGTCAAGGCTTCGCCGAAGCCGATCATTCTATTTATCGACGAAGCCCACACCCTGATCGGCGCCGGCGGCAACGCGGGCGGTTCCGACGCGGCCAACCTGCTCAAGCCAGCCCTGGCCCGTGGCGAGCTGCGGACCATCGCCGCCACTACCTGGGCCGAGTACAAGAAATACTTCGAGAAAGACCCGGCCCTGGCCCGGCGCTTCCAGCCGGTGCAGCTGCACGAACCGACCGTCAGCGAGGCGGTGACCATCCTGCGTGGCCTGGCCCAGGTCTACGAGAAGAGCCACGGCATCTACCTGCGTGACGACGCGGTGGTGGCTGCGGCCGAACTGTCGGCCCGCTATCTGGCTGGCCGCCAGCTGCCGGACAAGGCGGTGGACGTGCTCGACACCGCCTGTGCCCGGGTGCGCATCAGCCTGGCGGCAGCGCCGGAGAGCCTGGAGCGCCTGCGTGGCGAACTGGCCGAAGGTGGCCGTCAGCGCCAGGCGCTGCGCCGCGATGCTGAAGCTGGCTTGGCGATCGACCAGGAAGCCCTGGACGCGCTGGAGGCCCGTCTGGCCGAAGCCGAGGCCGAGCAGCAAGCCCTGGAAACCCTGTGGAGCGAACAACGCACCCTGGCCGAACGTCTGCTCGAACTGCGCCAGCAACTGGCCAAGGCCCGCGACGCGGCGAACCAGCCGCCGCTGGTGTCGGTGGAAGAAGACGCCGAAGGCACGGTGATCGAAACCCTCGCCGCCGAAGTGGAAGAGGGGCAGAGCGTCGAGGCGCTGGAAGCTGCCCTCAACGAAACCCATCGCGCCCTGAGCGATGCCCAGAGCCAGGAACGCCTGGTCAGCTTCGAAGTCTGCCCGCGCCTGGTGGCCGAAGTGATCAGCGCCTGGACCGGTGTGCCGCTGACGCAACTGGCCCGTGAACACAACGCCAAGGTGGCGAGCTTCGCCACCGACCTGCGTGCGCGCATTCGCGGTCAGGAACAGGCGGTGCATGCGCTGGATCGTTCGATGCGGGCCACCGCTGCTGGGCTGAACAAGCCGGATGCCCCGGTGGGTGTGTTCCTGCTGGTGGGCCCGAGCGGCGTCGGCAAGACCGAAACCGCCCTGGCCCTGGCCGACCTGCTGTACGGCGGCGATCGTTTCATCACCACCATCAACATGTCCGAGTTCCAGGAGAAGCACACCGTGTCGCGCCTGATCGGCGCGCCGCCAGGCTACGTCGGCTACGGCGAAGGCGGCATGCTCACCGAGGCGGTGCGGCAGAAACCCTATTCGGTGATTCTGCTCGACGAGGTCGAGAAAGCCGACCCGGACGTGCTCAACCTGTTCTATCAGATCTTCGACAAGGGCGTGGCCAACGACGGCGAAGGGCGCGAGATCGACTTCCGCAACACGCTGATCCTGATGACCTCGAACCTGGCCAGCGACCGCATCAGCGCGCTGTGCGAGAACGGCGAGCGACCGAGCGCCGAGACCCTGGAAGAGACCATCCGCCCAGTCCTGAGCAAGCACTTCAAGCCGGCGCTGCTGGCGCGCATGCGCGTGGTGCCCTACTACCCGGTGGGTGGCCCGGTGCTGCGCGAGCTGATCGAGATCAAGCTGGGCCGCCTGGGCGAGCGCCTGAACCGGCGCCAGCTGGATTTCACTCACTGCCAGAACCTGGTCGACCACTTGGCCGAGCGTTGCACCCAGAGCGAAAGCGGCGCACGCCTGATCGACCACTTGCTCGACCTGCACGTACTGCCACTGGTGGCCGACCGTCTGCTGGAGGCCATGGCCACCGGCGAGAACCTCAAGCGCGTGCACGCGACGCTCGACAGCAGCGGCGGTGTGACCTGCGAGTTCGCCTGAGGTGGGTGTGATGTTCACTCGTGTACCGCAACCGCTGATCTACGCCGAGGCGCTGCTGGCGCAGTTCGCCAGCCTGTCGCGGGCGGCCGACGGTGGCGCGCTGCTGGGCGATTTCGTGCGCGGCGTGGCCGGGCTCAGCGGTTGCGAGCTGAGCCAGCTGTACCTGCTGGATGCCACCCATACCCGGCTCGGTCTCAGCGCCGAATGCCTGAGCGGCATCCTGCAGCCGCGGGAAGCGGCGAGCCTGCCGGCGGACTACAACGGTGAGCAGCTGCTGCAGTTCGCCCTGTGCCAGAACCGCGTGGTGAGCCTGGTTGGCCTGAGCGGCAGCCTGCACGAAACCAGCTTCCTGCCGGCCCGTGAGACTCCCTGGCAGTCGCTGCTGTGCGTACCGCTGGTGAACACGCAAAAGGCTGTCGAGGGCCTGCTGCTGTGCGCCAGTCGCGAACATATCGACCTGCAGGGCTTCGCCGATTCCATGGGCCAGCTGGGCTCGTTCGTACTCGGGCAATTGCATCTGCTGCAACGCCTGCGTCGTCCGGTGGGCGACGCGGCACCCGTGGCCAGCACCCCGGTCAGCGCCAGCGGCTATGGGCTGATCGGCAACAGCACAGCCATGCGCCAGACCTACCAGTTGATCAGCAAGGTGCTGCACAGCCCCTACACCGTATTGCTGCGCGGCGAGACCGGCACCGGCAAGGAAGTGGTGGCGCGGGCCATCCACGACTACGGCCCGCGGCGCTCCCAGGCGTTCATCGTGCAGAACTGCGCGGCGTTCCCGGAGAACCTGCTGGAGAGCGAGCTGTTCGGCTACCGCAAGGGCGCCTTCACCGGCGCCGATCGCGACCGTCCGGGGCTGTTCGACGCGGCCAATGGCGGCACCCTGTTGCTGGACGAAATCGGCGACATGCCGCTGTCCCTGCAAGCCAAGTTGCTGCGCGTGCTGCAGGAGGGCGAGATCCGTCCGCTGGGTTCCAACGACACCCACAAGATCGACGTGCGCATCATCGCCGCGACCCACCGCGACCTGGCGGTGCTGGTCAGCGAAGGCAAGTTCCGCGAGGACCTGTACTACCGCCTGGCGCAGTTCCCGATCGAGTTGCCGGCCCTGCGCCAGCGCGAAGGCGACATCCTCGATCTGGCCCGGCACTTCGCCGACAAGGCCTGCGCCTTTCTGCAGCGCGACCCGGTGAGCTGGTCGGAAACCGCCCTCAATCACCTCTCGGGCTACACCTTCCCGGGCAACGTGCGCGAGCTCAAGGGCCTGGTGGAACGGGCGGTGCTGCTGTGCGAAGGCGGCGAGCTGCTGGCCGAGCATTTCTCCCTGAGCAGCGAAGCGCTGCCGGAAGAGCCCGGCCTGAACCTGCGCGAACGCCTGGAGAAGGTCGAGCGTCACCTGCTGCTCGATTGCCTGCGCAAGAACGACGGCAACCAGACCCTGGCGGCCCGCGAACTGGGGCTGCCCAGGCGCACGCTGCTGTACCGCCTCGGGCGGCTGAACATCAATCTTGGCGACTTCGAGGGTTAGCGCGACATGACTTCCCCCAGCGCCTTTTTCGTTTCGCCAAGCGTCGCCCGCAAGGGTCGGCGCTTTGTGCATTGTCTACCCATGGAGACCCTCTGATGTCTGTTCGTCACTGGCAAGCCGCCCTGCTGGCTCTGATCGTTCTCAGCGGCCTCGGCGGCTGTAGCGGCAATTACAAATTCAACGACAACACCTATCGCCCATTGGGTGATCCGCAGGCGGTCAATCGCGGCAAGTGACCGCAAGGAGCATCATCATGGAACTGGTTTTCGAAATGCTGAACACCAAGCAGTTCGTGCCCACGGAGTTGAGCAGCAAAACCTTCAAGCAGGCCGGCGGGGTGATCGGGCGGGGCGAGGATTGCGACTGGATCATTCCGGACCGCAAGCGTCACCTGTCCAATCACCACGCGATCGTCAGCTACCGCGACGGTACGTTTTTCCTCACCGATACCAGCAGCAACGGTATCCAGGCCAGCGACAGCGGCGCGCGCCTGCGCAAGGGCGAGCCGCAGCGTATCGAGCACGGCAGCGTCTATGTGCTGGGGGATTTCGAGATCCGCGCGCGCCTGGTGCGCGACCCGGCGACCTTCGACACCGAAGTCGGGCGTCCGCAAGCCGCTGGCAGCATCATTCCCGATGACGCATTCCTCGACCTCGACCCGCTCAATGCGCTGGACCAGCAGGAGCGGGTGTATTCGGAAATCGACGAGCTGACTGCGCTCAACACGCCGCGCCAGGAACCACGGCAGCGCGCGGACTATGCGCGGATCGACATGGAAAGCCTGCTGGTGCCGGAACTGGTGGCGCAGCCCGAGGCGCCGGTCGCCGTCGAGCCGGCCCCGGTGGAGCGCCAGCGCGAAGGCTTCTGGGAGCATTTCGGCGCGGCGCTGGGGGTGGACCTCAAAGGTCTCGATCACGACGCCCGCGAAGCCCTGGCGATCGATGCCGCGCGCCTGCTCAAGCAAAGCATCGGCGGCCTGCAGCAGAGCTTGCGCACCCGCAGCGAGCTGAAAAACGAACTGCGCCTGGCCCTGACCACCGCCCAGGGCGGCAGCAAGAACCCACTGAAATTCGCTGTGGACGCCAGCGAAGCGCTGGGCATCCTGCTGCAGGGCAACAAGCCCGGCCAGTTGCCGGCAGAGCAGGCGATCTCTCGGGCTTTCCGCGATCTGCAGGCGCACCAGGTGGCGCTGCTGACCGCCAGCCGCGCGGCCGTGCGCGGCACCCTCGAGCATTTCTCGCCGCAGCAGCTGACCCTGCGTTTCGAGCGCGACAACAAGCCGTTGCTGGCCACGTCCGGCAGCCGCTGGAGAGCCTACAACCGCTATCACCAGGCCCTGCGTCAGGACGATGACTGGAGCGAACGCCTGTTGGCCCGTGACTTCGCCCAGGCCTATGAAGAACAGATTCGCCTGATCTCCACCCTTCACACCGAACACCAAGGATGATGCGCATGTCTCGCTGCTCGACCCTGTTACTCAAGACGCTGGCTGCGCTGACCGCCCTGGTGTTGCTGGCCGGCTGCTCGTCGCTGTCGCCGTACTCGACCATGACCAAGCTCAACCTCAAGCTGACCGCCAGCGACCAGCTCAATCCGGACCTCAACGGTCGTCCGTCGCCGATCGTGGTGCGGCTGATCGAGCTCAAGCATCCGGTGGCCTTCGAGAACGCCGATTTCTTCAGCCTCTACGAGCGCGCCAAGGAATCCCTGGCGCCGGACATGGTGGCCAGCGAAGAGCTGGAACTGCGCCCGGGTGAAACCGTGGAACTCAAGCTCAGCGTCGAAGAAGGCAGCCGCTACGTTGGCGTGCTGGCGGCCTACCGCGATATCTCCGAAGCCCAGTGGCGCTATGTGGTGCAGCTCACTCCGGTGGAGCTGACCGAAGCCGACCTGACCCTCGACCAGGCCGGTATCCGCACCAGCAACGCAACGCTCGCCAAGGCGGACAAGTAATCATGAACGTGCATAAAGTCATTTGGCAGGAAGGCATGTTACTGCGCCCGCAGCACTTCCAGCACAACGATCGCTACTACGACTACCAGATGAAAACCCGCACCCAGTTGCTGGGCAGTTATTCCTGGGGTTTCCTGAGCCTGGAGATCGACCTGCAGTTCCTCAACATGGGCAAGCTGGTGATCAGCCAGGCCTCCGGCATCCTGCCCGACGGCAGCCTGTTCGAGCTGGGTGGCAACACCGAGCCGCTGGCCCTCGACGTGCCGCCGAACACCGGTAATACCCCGGTCTACCTGGCCTTGCCGCTGGTGACCGGCAACCACATCGAGTCGCGCCGTCCGGAGCAGTCCGACGTCCTGGCGCGCTACACCGCCTACGAGGCGGAAGTGGCCGACTCCAACGCCGGCGACGATTCCAGCAGTCAGGTCAGTTGCGCCCGGCCGGACTTCCGCCTGCTGCTCGGCGAGCAACAGAGCGACCAGGCCTATGTGAAGCTCAAGCTCTGCGAAGTCCTCGATACCACGCCCGACGGGGTGATCAGCCTCGACCCGGACTTCGTGCCGACCTTCATCCACGCCCATGCCTCGAGCTACCTGCTGTCGTGCCTGAAGGAAGTGATCAGCATGCTCAGCCACCGCGGCGACACCATTGCCGATCGGATCCGTTCCAACGGCAAGGTCGGCGGTGCCGAAGTCGGCGACTTCATGATGCTGCAACTGATCAACCGCACCGAACTGCTGCTGCGCCATTACCTGGGCCTGGAGCAGGTGCATCCGGAAGAGCTGTACCGCACGCTGCTGACTATGCTCGGCGATCTGGCGACCTTCGCCAGCGACAGCAAGCGGCCGCGCCTGGACAGCCGCTACCAGCACAGCGACCAGGGCGCGAGCTTCCGCAAGTTGATGGACGCGATCCGCCAGGTGCTGTCGATGGTGCTCGAACAGCACGCCATCGAGCTGGTGCTGCAGGCACGCCAGTACGGGATCATCGTGTCGCCGTTGCATGACCACAAGCTGCTGGGCTCGGCCTCGTTCGTGCTGGCCGCCAGCGCCAACTGCGACTCCGAAGAACTGCGCCATCGCTTGCCGGCGCACCTCAAGGTCGGCCCGGTGGAGCGCATTCGCCAGCTGGTCAACCTGCACCTGCCGGGGATCAAGGTCAAACCCTTGCCGGTGGCGCCACGGCAGATCGCGTTCCACTCCAACAAAACCTATTTCATCCTCGAACTCAGTTCCGAAGACCTGGCGCAACTGGAGCGTTCCGGCGGTTTCGCCTTCCACGTGTCCGGCGAATTCGCCGAGCTTGAACTGAAATTCTGGGCCATCAGGAACTGACCGACATGATCAAGGACATGGAACACAACCAGGACGACAAGACCGTCCTGCTCGATCGCCAGGGCCATGGCCCGGCGCAGAGTCCGCTGACCGATTTCGCCGCGCCGCCGCGCTTCGAGCAACTGGAAGAACGGATGATCTACGCCGCGCGCCTGCGCCCGGCCGAGGCCTTCAACATCAGCCTGAACGCGCTGGTGGCGGCGGCCTCCGATCTGTTGTCGGAAGTGGTGCGCCTCAAGCACAGCGACACCCGCGAAGACCTGTACGCGCTCAACGAGCGGCTGACCGCGGGCCTGAAACTGTTCGAGGTGCGCGCCCTGCACAACGGCGCCGAAAGCAGCCAGGTCATGGCCGCCCGCTACGTGCTGTGCACCGTGGTCGATGAGGCAGTGGTCACCACCCCCTGGGGCAATGAAAGCGAGTGGTCGCAGATGAGCCTGCTCAGCAGCTTCCACAACGAGACCTTTGGTGGCGAGAAGTTCTTCCAGCTGCTGGATCGGCTGTCGAAGAACCCGGTCAAGCACCTGCCGATGCTGGAGCTGATGTACCTGTGCCTGTCGCTGGGCTTCGAGGGCAAGTACCGGGTCATGGCCCGCGGCATGCTCGAACTCGAAGGCATCCGCGATGCGTTGTACCGGCAGATCCGTCAGCTGCGCGGCGACGTGCCGCGCGAGCTGTCGCCGCATTGGGAAGGCCTGCACGACAAGCGCCGCAGCCTGGTGCGCATCGTGCCGTGGTGGATGGTCGCGCTGTTCACGGTGGTCTGCCTGGTGGTGATGTATTCGGGGTTCGCCTGGGTTCTGGGCGAGCAGCGCGAGACCGTTCTGCAACCTTATCAGCAGCTTGACCCGGCCGTGGTCCAGCCCCAGCAGTAATACAGGGACGTGTGATGAAAAACTTCTTCAAGAAAGTCGGCGCCTTCCTGCGCAAGACGTGGGTCTGGACGCTGTTGCTGGTGCTGTTCGTGGCACTGCTGGTGTGGTTCGTCGGGCCGCTGCTGGCGGTCAACGACTATAAATTCTGGGAAAGCGCGACCTCGCGCCTGCTGACCATCAGCGTGCTGTTCCTGATCTGGGGCCTGACCATGGTCTTCGTCAGCTGGCGCGCCGGGATCCGCAAGAAAGAAATGGAAGACAGCGAAGACGGCCAGGAACGCCTGCGCCGTGAAGAGCTGATCGACGAGGAACAGAAAGAGCTGCGCAGCCGCTTCAAGGAAGCCATGCGCACCCTCAAGACCTCGAGCCTGTACCGCGGGCGCAGCGAGCGCTGGCGCAACGACCTGCCCTGGTATCTGCTGATCGGCCCGCAGAGCAGCGGCAAGACCAGCCTGCTGGACTTCTCGGGCCTTGAGTTCCCGATCAACAAGATCGACCGCAAGCTGACCCGCGACACCATCGGCACCCGGCACTGCGACTGGTACTTCGCCGACCACGGCGTGCTGATCGACACCGCTGGCCGCTACCTGACCCAGCCCGATGCGGAAGTCGACGGCAGCGCCTGGAGCACCTTGCTCAACCTGCTGCGCAAGCGCCGTCGCGGGCGTCCGCTCAACGGCGTGCTGGTGACCATTCCGGTGGAACTGCTGCTGAGCGGCAACGAGCAGGACCTCGACACCCTGGCGCGCCAGGTACGTGCGCGCTTGCAGGACGTGCACCAGAAGCTGCACGTCGATGTGCCGGTGTACCTGGTGCTGAGCAAGGCCGACCAGTTGCTGGGCTTCGACGAGTTCTTCGATCAGCTGAGCCGCGAGGAAAGCGATCAGGTGCTCGGCACCAGCTTCCGCAAGGAGCAGAACGGCACCGACGTCGCCGTGCTGCGCCAGGAGTTCGAAGAGCTGCTGCGCCGTCTGAACAGCCAGGTGATCATGCGCATGCACCAGGAGCGCGACACCCAGCGCCGTGGCCGCATCCTCGACTTCCCGCACCAGTTGGGCCAGATCGGCGAGCGCCTGTGCCTGTTCGTCGACATGGCGTTCACAGGCAACCGCTACCAGCGTGCCAGCCAGCTGCGCGGCTTCTACCTGACCAGCGCGCCGCACCTGACGGAAAAGCTCGACCCCGATACCGCCAGCATCGGCGCCAGCCTGGGCATGGCGGCCGGCGTGCTGCCGACCCTGCGCAGCGGTCGTTCGCGCTTCATTCACCACCTGCTGAGCCGGGTGATTTTCCCCGAAGCCGACCTGGCGGGCCTGGACAAGCGCGAGCGCAATCGCATCCATTGGGGCCAGCGTGCGCTCTACGTTGGCGCGCTGGTGGCCCTGGCCTTGTTCGGCCTGCTCTGGGCCGGCGGTTTCTCCGCCAACTACGAGCGCCTGGAAAACCTGCGCTCCCTGGCGCAGAACTGGAACCAGCAGCGCATGGCCCTGACCGCCCGTGACGACGCGATGGCGGCGCTCAAGACCCTCGACACCAGCTTCGAAGCCACCAAGGTGTTCCCGGCCAAGGACGATGCATCGCTGCACGAACGTCTCGGCCTGTACCAGGGCGAGGAAAGCAACCCGGTGGTGCTCAGTGCCTACGAGCGTGAGCTGCAAGCGCAGCTGCTGCCACGGGTGGCGCAAATGCTGGAAGGGCAGATCCGCAGCAACATGCGCGACCGCGACCGCCTGCTCAACAGCCTGCGGGCGTACCTGATGCTGAACATGCAGGACCGTCGCGATCCGTCCTGGCTCAAGGATTGGGTAGCCACCGACTGGTCGACGCGCTACGCCGGCAACACCGCGGTGCAGAACGGCCTGGGCGCGCACTTCGAACGCCTGCTCAAGCTGCCGTTCAGCTACCCGCTCAACGACACCCTGGTGGCCCAGGCGCGCCAGGTGCTGCGCAGCGAGTCACTGGCCAACGTGGTCTATCGCGTACTGCGCGAACAGGCGCGGAGCCTGCCGGAGTACCGTCTGAGCCAGCACCTGGGGCCGCAGGGCAGCCTGTTCGTCGGCACCGACTACGCGATCCCGGGTTTCTACACCCAGCAGGGTTACCAGCAGTATTTCTCGGTCCAGGGCACGGCGCTGGTCACCGATATCCTGCGTGACAACTGGGTGCTGGGCGAAGGCAGCGGCATCAGCGGCATGGACCTGCGCCGGCTGATGGTGGAGCTGGAGCAGCTGTACTTCCGCGACTACGCCAACTTCTGGAGCGAAGCGGTCGGCCAGGTCGGCCTGCAGCCGTTCAACGATGCCGGCGAAGGCGCCGATCAGGTCGCCGGCCTGACCTCGGCCAACTCGCCAGTGCTGCAACTGTTGGTGGAGGTGCGTGAAAACACCCGCTTCCAGGCCATCGCCGAAAGCGCCGAAGACGTGACCGCCGCGGCGGACAAGGCTGCCGAGAAGGGTGGGGCGCTGGGCAAGGTCGCGGCGGCTGCCGCGGGCAAGGCCCAGGAAGCCCTGGCCAAGAACCTGCCGGACACCGCGAAGAAGTCCCTGCAACGGCGCTTCGAGCCGCTGCACCGCCTGCTGGACGACAACAACGGCCCGGCCGCCGACCTGACCCCGGCGCTGCAAGCGCTGAACGACCTGCAGCTGCAACTGGCCGGCCTGGCCCGTGCCAGCGCGCCCGAGCAGGCAGCGTTCGAAATGGCCAAGACCCGCATGAGCGGTCAGCGCGATGCCCTGAGCAACCTGCGCAACGCCTCGGTGCGCCTGCCGCGTCCGGTGAGCGTGTGGTTCAACGTGCTGGCGGAAGACACCTGGCGCCTGGTGCTCAACGACTCCTACCAGTACCTCAACCAGCGTTATCAGAGCGAGCTGTACAGCTTCTACGGCAAGGCCATCAGCAAGCGTTATCCGTTCAGCGCCCATAGCACCAGCGATGTCGCCATCAGCGACTTCCGCGAGTTCTTCAAGGCCCAGGGCATCGCCGATCGCTTCTTCGAAACCTACATGCGGCCTTTCGTCAGCGGCGATCCGGGCAACTACCGCCTGCGCAGCATCGACGGCCACAGCCTGCCGATGTCCAAGGTCTACCTCGACCAGATGGCCGCGGCCCAGGTGATCCGCCAGAGCTTCTTCTCGGAGAACCCGGCGGAGCCGCAGGTGCAGTTCAAGCTGGAGCCCTACACTCTGGACCCGGCGGTGAGCCGTTCCGAGTTCCGTTTCGGCGACAAGACCATGGAGTACCGCCACGGCCCGATCGTGCCGGTGTCCTTCAAGTGGCCGACCGATGCCGAAGACGGCCGCACCAGCCTGGTGCTGGACAAGATGGCCGGGCGCCCGGTGGGGATCGAAAAGAACACCGGCCCCTGGTCGCTGTTCCGTCTGTTCGACCTGATGCAGACCGAGTACCTGACCGGCCGTGACGTGCTGGTGCTCAAGGCCGACCTGGGCGGCCTGCGCGCCAACTACCTGCTGATGAGCCAGCGCACGCCGAACCCGTTCGACATGGGCGTGCTGCGCACCTTCCGCATGCCGGTGCAGCTCTGATGCTGGTTGCCAGTACCTGGCGCAGCGCTGCGCGCACCGATCCGGGTAAGGTTCGGGCGCGCAACGAAGATGCCTTCCTCGATTGTCCGGAGCAGGGGCTCTGGGTGGTCGCGGATGGCATGGGCGGGCATCAGGGTGGCGACATCGCCAGCCAGTTGATCGTCGCCAGCCTGGCCGAGTTGCCGGCGCAGGACAGTTTCGACGAGCGGCTCAAGGGCCTGCGCCAGTGCCTGCACTGGCTCAACCGGCGCCTGGGCCAGGAGTTGACCGTCACTGCCGAACGCCACGACAGCATCATGGGCAGTACCGTGGTCGCGCTGTTGCTGGAAGGCGACCGCGCGGCGTGCATCTGGGCTGGCGACAGCCGCTGTTACCTGTGGCGCGGGCAGCGTCTGTATCAGCTGTCCAAGGACCATTCGCTGCAACAGCAACTGATCGACGAGCAGCAGATGAGCGTCGAGCAGGCGCGGGCCCATCCGGCGGCCAATGCCCTGACCCGGGCGGTGGGCGCCAGCGAGCAACTGACCCTGGATGTGCTGGAGTTGCAGGTCTACCCCGGCGATGCCTTCCTGCTATGCAGCGACGGCCTGTACCAGGGGCTGACCAGCGACGCGCTGGGCAACGCCTTGAGCCTGGCCTCGCCGCAGGTGGCGCTGGAGCGTCTGTTCGACGGCGCCCTGCGTGGCTCGGCGCGGGACAACCTGACAGCCGTGGTGATCCGCCAATGAGTGATCTCAAATCCGGTCTGGATAACATCCTGATGAGCGAGGAAGAGGCCAGCAACCTGACCTATTTCGCCTTCGCCAAAGCCAATGAGGCGCCGCGTCCCGTGGCGCCCAAGGCCAAGGGCAAGGGCCGCAATCGTTCGAGGAACCGCTCCCGCGCCAAGGCCCAGGCCGTGGCCCCTGTGGGCGGGCTGCCGGATGTGCTGGCTGGACGTTACCGCCTCGAGCGCCTGCTCGGGGCCGGTGGCATGGGCGCGGTCTACCGCGCGCGGGACCTGCTGCATGAGCAGTTCGGCGACCCCGACCCTTACATAGCGCTCAAAGTCATGAGCGAAGAATTCTCCGAGACGCCGGATGCCAGCGCCTTGCTCTACAGCGAGTTCGCCCTGACCCGACGCCTGCGCCACCCGAACGTCGTGCGCTTGCACAGCTTCGAGGTGGACACCCAGTGCCAGCGCGCCTTCATCACCATGGAGCTGATGCGCGGCCTGACCCTGGACAAACTGCTCTGCGAACGGCCTACCGGCCTGCCGTGGAAAGAGCTGCGCGATGTGGTGCGGCCACTGCTCGATGCCCTGGCGTACAGCCACGCTCGCGGTGTGCTGCACGGCGACCTGAAGCCGAGCAACGTGATGCTCTGCGAAGACGGCGTGCGGTTGTTCGACTTCGGCCTGAGCCAGGCCGAGGAGGGCGTGCTGCCCGGCCTGCCGCAGCTGAGCCGCAGCCGTTTCAACGCCTGGACGCCCGGCTATGCCGCCCCCGAATTGCTGGAGGGCGGCGCCTTGTCGGCCAGCGCCGATCTGTACGCGGTGGCCTGTGTGATCTACGAACTGGCCTGCGGCAAGCACCCGTATCGCCGGTTGCCGTCGACCCAGGCCCGCGACGAACGCCTGGACCGCTCGCTGCAGGCGCCCAGGCATCTTCCCAGACATTGTTGGCCAGCCCTGCGCGCGGCGCTGGCCTTCGACGTGGCGCAACGCAGCATCTGCGCCCAAGCATTGCGCGACGCCATGCGCGCGGATTCGTCCTGGCTGCAACGCTGGTTCCATCGGCGTAACGGATGACCATCGAACAGGGAGCAAGCTATGTTCAATCCTTCCAATGAAACCCACTTCAGCCTGACGGTCGACGACTTCCAGGGTGACTTGCAGGTGCTGTCTTTCGAAGGGATCGAAGGCATCAGCCAGCCGTTCCGTTTCGATCTGGAACTGGTCAGCGAGAACCCCGACCTGGACCTGGAGACACTGCTGCACAAGCAGGCTTTTCTAGCGTTTGATCCGCAAGGCAGTGGCATCCACGGCCAGATCTACCGCGTGGCCCAGGGTGATGCCGGCAAGCGCCTGACCCGCTACAAGGTGTCGCTGGTGCCGCAGCTGGCCTACCTCGAACACCGTACCAACCAGCGCATCTACCAGCAGCTGTCGGCGCCGAAAATCATCGCCCTGATCCTCGAAGAGCACGGCATCCAGGGCAACGCCTACCGGTTCCAGCTCGGCACCCCGTGCCCGGACCG